>JAFIET010000002.1 GCA_020832405.1 Balneolales bacterium | reverse complement strand
ACTGAAACTGAACCCAATTATATTGCGCAATCATATAACACAGCGTTTGGTGAACTATTCGGCTTGTCACCGATGCATCCAAAAAGTTGGCTCAGCCTGCGTTTTCTGTGTATGAAACGGGGAATCGACTACTCAAGCTTAACCGAATATCTTAAACGCAATCCAAGTTCCGGTCAGGCCGAGTGCCTTACGTTTACTACAAAGCCGGGAGTAATGAGGGTTTTAAACAGCCTGCAGGTTTATGTGTGGATGGATCAGGAAAAATACCTGAACCTTTTGTTTAAAGATGAGGCGAAACAAATACTGATGCCTTACACTGGCAATCAGTCGCGTCTGGAAAAGCAACCCGTTGCTTACGATAAGCATCAGCATTTTGAACGCCCGGAACCAAATCAACCCTGCAGCTACATCTACGCTGCACCGTTCGGAACTTTCGTAACAGATGCGAACGGATGCTACCTCGACGTAAATCCCGCTGCAAGTGAACTCAGCGGGTACCCGACTGAGGAGCTGTTACAGATGCATATTACCGATATTATCGCTCCTGAAGACCTCACCTCAGCTCTTTACTTTCACGAAAAGCTAAACAAAACAGGTCGGAATGAAGGCGAATTCAGGCTGCTAAGAAAAGACGGCTCACGTGTATGGTGCTATATCTCGGCCGTGAAGTTGTCAAATGATCGTTTTTTAGGCTTCCATATCGACATAGCCAATGAAAAAAATGCAGAGCAAACCTTAGAACAGGAACGGAAACGGCTGTTTAACATCCTGCAAGGCACAAGGGTAGGTACATGGGAGTGGAACTTACAAACCGGCGAAGCCGTGCTGAATGAAATTTGGGCTTCCATAATCGGTTATGCCCCCGATGAATTAAGCTCACCCTTCCGCTATCCGGATTGGGAACAACTTGTTCACCCTAACGATTTGCCAAAAACGGTCGGGCTGCTTGAAAAAGTAATTTCAGGGGAAGAAGAAATCTACGAGTGCGAAATCAGGATGAAGCACAAAAACGGCAATTGGGTATGGGTACACGACCGGGGTTCGATTACTGAATTTGACAGCGAAGGAAAACCTTTGCTCATGTCAGGAACTCAGTCTGATATTTCGGAAAGAAAAAAATTTCAGGAGGATATGGAGCAAAGTGAGAGACACTTCAGAGCCCTTTTTGAAAATCACTCTGCCGTTAAACTGCTTATAGACCCGGATTCAAAACGGATTTTAGATGCCAATAAAGCCGCTGTTTCTTTTTATGGCTGGAAAAAAACGCGCCTGCTTGAAATGAGCATCCCTGACATCATGGTTTCTGGTTTTGATGAAGAATTATCAGCTGCGAATGAACCCGATATCGGGCAGGCTAAAACCAAACAACAGCATCTTAAAGCTGATGGCAGTATTGTGGATGTAGAAATGTATAACAGCCACATCCACCTGGACGGGCAGTTATTATTGCACTCAATTGTCCACGACAACAGTGCAACCGTTAAGGCGGAAAGCAGACTATTACACGAACAAGTGTTCAGCAAAGCCATTCTTGAAAGTGCTATGGACGGCATAGTTGCCTGTGATGAACTTGGAAAACTAAAACTTTTTAACCGCGTTGCCAGAGAATGGCATGACGCTGAGCCTGATGGATCTACGCCACCAAGCTGGAGTGGCAGGTACGGTTTGTTTGACAGTGAGGGGAAGAAAAAACTAACTGCTGACGAAGTTCCGCTTACGCGTGCATTCAAGGGCGAAATTTTTCAAAATGCCCTAATGTCTATCAAAGTGCCGGGCAAAGAAATCAAATACATATCGGCAAGCGGCACACCATTTTATGATAATGAAGGAAGAAAACTCGGGGCTGTTGTAATTATGCGGGATATCAGTGACCGCAAAGCACTGGAAAAACAGATCAAACTGCAGCTTCATGCGCTCAGATCCACATCAAACGCCATTGCGATAACAGATCGCGATGGTACCCTTGAGTGGGTAAATCCTGCGTGGGAGCAGCTTACCGGATTCACGGAAACTGAAGCTATCGGCCAAAACCCGCGTATTTTGAAATCCGGTAATCAGCAGAAATACTATTACGAACAACTTTGGAGTACTCTTTTAAGCGGCAAAAACTGGAAAGGTGAGCTCATCAACAAGCGAAAAGACGGCAGCACTTATTTCGAGTATCAGACCATAACGCCAATTTTTAATGAAGAAAACGAAATCACACACTTTATCGCTGTTAAACAGGATGTCACCGACCAGAAAGAGTACGAGCAAAAACTGCTCGCACAGAACGAAACCCTCAAACAAATTGCCTGGCATCAGAGCCACGTTGTACGCCGGCCTGTTGCTAATATCATGGGCTTGATTGATTTCATCAAAACTGAAAACGAACTTTCTGAGTCACAGTACACCAACATCCGTTACCTTGAAGAGGAAATCGGCAAACTCGATGAAATTGTAAAAAAAATAGTTCAGGAAGCCAACTTGATCACAGAAGGTAAGTTCAGTCTAAAAAAATAAGCCGGTTAATGCTTTAAATACAGCATCTGTGCGATTCAGAGTGAAAACCAGAAGGTTGTACCTTTATCTGTAGCCGAATCGAACCATATCTGACCGCCATGTCGGTCAATGATCCGCTTTACCGTACTAAGGCCAACGCCGGTACCGTCAAACTCGGTCTGATTGTGGAGCCGGATAAAAGGCCGGAACAGGTTCTCCGCTTTATCCATATCAAAACCGCTGCCGTTGTCTTTCACAAAGAAAATGGTCTTGTCGTTTTTGACCTCCTTACCGATGTGTATTTCCGGTTTTTCTTTCTTTTGGCTGTATTTGAGGCTGTTTTCAATCAGGTTATTCATCACAATCCGAATCAGCGGGCGGTCGGCCATAATTTCCATGCCCTCATCTATGGTCACCTCGTATTCTTTTCTGTAGGTGAGGTTGGTGAGCTCTTCAACCGTTTTTTTAGCCATTAAAGTCAGATCAATTTTCTGTAGATGAATTTCGAGGCTGGCAGATCTTGAATAGCCCAGCAGATCATTAACGAGCTGCTGCATGTTTTTTGAGGAAATCAGGATAGACTCAAGAAATGAAATGGCATCTTCGTCGAGTGCACTACTGTAGTCATCCTTAAGCAGTTCCGTAAGCCCGATAATACCGCTCAGAGGCGATCGCAGATCGTGCGATACCGTTCGTGCAAACGATTCAAGTTCCTGATTGGCATCCTTGAGATTCGCATTGAGCTCTTCGAGCCGGCGCTGTGTTTTTATCAGCTCCTCATTCCGGCTGATGGCAGCTTCATAAACCGATAGCAGTAAATCCAGAATCTGCTTTTTATCAGAGTTGATTTCAAACTTCTGATTCTGAAACACAATCTCGATGCTCATATCCCCCGAGCCCATGCGCCGCACATGCCGGTTGGCAATCAGGTAGCTGATGCGCGACATCAGGTAGGCATCTTCGTAGGGTTTTGTGATGAAATTATCAGCCCCGGCCTGCAGGCCTTTGATGATATCCATAGGGTCGCCAAGTGATGTAAGCAGGATAAACGGCACATCCCGCAGGGCCTCATCCTCCTTCACTTTCCTGCAGAATTCGTAACCATCCATTACAGGCATCATCACATCACTAATGATAAGATCCGGTTTCTGCTGCCGCGCCTGTGCGAGTGCTTCCTGCCCGTCTTTACAGGCTACAGCCCTGATCTTGCGGGTATCAAAAAAACGCTTCAGCTTTTTTGCCTGCACGAGGGAGTCTTCAGCCAACAGTACATAGCCCTTTTCAAAAGATTGCTCAATCAGATAATTCATAACACATGTTGGGTTTAGTTATTTAAGCTCATTTAATTTGCCGGCTATGAGTTCCGGCGGCAATACAAGGGTTGCACCTCCTTTGCTTACTACTGAACCGGGCATCCCAAAAACCAGGCAACTTTCTTCATTCTGCACCAGTGTTAACGCTCCGGCCCGCTTCAGAGCAATCATTTCATCGGCACCGTCTCTGCCCATTCCGGACAGCATCACGGCCAGGGTATCAGAACCAAAGATACGCTCAGCGCTTTCAAACAAGACCGATACTGACGGGCGGTGCCCCTGATGAGCATCTTTCGCTGTGAGGGTGAGGTGCGTACGGCTCTTCAGCTCAAGGTGTGTTCCACCGGGGGCAATGTAAACAGTTCCTGCGCTCATTTTTTGGTCCTTTTCGGCTGTTAACACATTGAGGGCGGTGTGCGTGCCAAGCCATTTCCGGTAGGTGTCCGTGAACTGTTCGTGTATGTGCTGCACTACGAGAATCGGGAACGGGAAGCTTTCCGGAATTCCTCCAAGTACGCTGCGGAGGGCTTCAGGACCGCCCGCTGAGGCGCCAATCACAACAATTTTCCTGAATTCGTCTCCAAATGCCTTCGTATGAGAGACCTCCGCCGGACTCAGTTTTTCGGTGCGGGGTACCGCTTTGGGTGCCGCAGATTTGCGCCTCACCACTTTTACACCTGCCATATTCCTGAGCATGCGCAGGTACAGAGCAGACGAGCGGCCATAATTTTCGTGTCCCGGACCATTAGGTTTCGGCATAATGTACACAGCCCCTGCGGCCATGGCCCTAACTGCAAGCTCTTTCTCTGAGTCGTTATATAAACTGCTCACAATCAGGATGGGAACCGGTTCCTGCTGCATGATAAGCAGGGTTGCTTCGATGCCATCCATAACCGGCATATGTATATCCATGCTAACCACATCCGGGCGCAGTTCCCGAATCATCTTGAGGGCTGTCTGCCCGTCGTTGGCCATACCCGCTACTTCAAAACCCGGATCAGATTCAATAATTCGCTGATGAAGCTTTCGGCTTGTGATGCTGTCATCAACGATGAGTACCCGTATTTTGGTTGCCGCTGCGGAGCTGTTCATAAAGCCTTTACACTAACCTTTTGATGGTATCGATGAGGTTGCTCTCCCTGAAATTACTTTTAACAATATAAGCATTTGCCCCCGCATCCATGCCGCGGTTCCGGTCATCTGGGGTTTCAAGGGCAGTTACAATGATAACCGGCAGATCCTGCAGCGCGCTCTGCTTTCTGATCTGAGCCGTAAGTTCAAAACCGTTCATCCGGGGCATTTCCACATCTGTAACCACCACATCGAAGGTGCCGGTCATCAGTTTTTCGAAGCCATCCTGCCCGTCGAAGGCCGTAGTTACTTCGCAGCCGGCAAGTTCCAGGTAGTTGCGCATGGTGTTGCGGATGGTGATGGAATCTTCGGCTACGAGCACTCTCGTTTTCTGCTCCGGTTTTTCTGCCGTGGCAGCATCCCCGCTGCGTACCTGAAGCCCGAGACCCGCCGCGCTCACAAATAACTCTGAGGGCCTGAGCACCGGCACAATACGGCCGTCGCCCATCAGGCAGGCGCCTTCTATATGTTTTACGCGCCGCAGCATGGCGCCCAGCGGCTTCACGATACCCTCATGCTCGCCCAAAATAGTATCAACCAGAAAAATGAGGCGGCGGCCTTCCCGCTCAAGGAGCAGCCCGGTCATCATCGGCCCACCAGGCTTGCGCTCCCTGCTGCTCAGCCCCAACACGGCAGAAAGCTTCACCAGGGCAACCGTGTGCCCGCCTGTCTGAACCACGCTCTTCGACTCTACGGTTTTTACGCGTGAGGCATCTACCCTAACCGCACGGCTTACGGCCTGTGCCGGCATCAGGAAGAGCTCAGATGCGCTTTCAACCAAAATGCCCTGAAAGGTTGCGAGCGTTTGCGGCAGCCTGATGATAAACCGCGTACCCCTGCCGGGCTCGCTTTCCACCTCAATCGTGCCGCCCATGTTGGTGATCTTTTCAAGCACAATGGCCATTCCGAGTCCGCGGCCCGAAACATCGGTAATCATGCGGCTTGTGGTAACACCCGATGCGAAAATGAGCCGGTTTATTTCCGCCGTGCTTATTTCCTGAAGGGCCTCTTTCGAAACTGCCCCCGATTTGCGGGCAGCCTCGAGCAAGCGCTCCCGGTTGATGCCTGCACCGTCATCTTCAATAACAATCTGAACTTTACGGCCGTCGGCTTTGCCTACCTTAACCGCAAGCTTTCCCATTTCGGACTTGCCAGCCTTTTTCCGCTCAGCCTTTGGCTCAATGCCGTGATCTACGCTGTTGCGGATGAGATGAATCAGCGGATCTTTGAGTTGTTCCAGAATACGGCGGTCGAGCTCGGTTTCCGCACCTGAGATCGCTATTTCCACTTCTTTGCCGCTGCTTTTAGAAAGATCGCGCACCAGCCGGGGCACAACGGCGAAGAGTACCGAAAACGGCTGCAGCAGGGTGTGCCGCATATGTTCAACCAGCTCGTCGATATTTCGGCCGGAGCGCCGCTGATGCGCGCTGAGCTCATCTGAGAGCCGGGCCAGCCGCCCGGCTGAGGAGCGTAAATCCTGAATGGTCTTCCGCAGAGCAACCCTCTCATCGGGCAGCGTTGCCTGCCGGTTATCTGTGAGTTCTTCTTCCAGCCGGGTTCTCAGCCGGGCAAGCTCCGCCGCACTTTCCCCGAACTCATCCGCGTGCCAGCGCAGAATATTTTTGCTCGTGATCATCTCTTCCGCAAGGTTCAGAATTTCGATCAGCCGGGTTACGGGTACCCGTACGGTCTCATTTTCGGAAACGCCGCGGCCGCTTGTATTTACCGCACTGAAATCAGCAGGAGCCGCATCCTGCTGTGCTTCCGGCCCGGCTTCAGAAGGAGTTTGCTGTGTCTGCGGCTGCCGCTGCTCTTGTTCTTCCTTTTTTTGGTGTGTGTGTTTTTCGGGTGATGGCTTCTGAGGCCTTAGCTGTGCTTCGGGCGGTTCCGGCTCCGGCACTGACTCACCGGCAGCCGGTTCAGTATTCAATCTCGCAGGCTGTGGTGCGGGCTCAGCTCCCCCTTTCCTCACATTCCTGATGGCTTGCACCCGACCAATCATCAGGTTGAAATCATTCTGAGAAACTGACTTCAGAGGCTTGTCTATTTCGCCGAGCAGGGCTGCGAGCATGTCCGTTGCGGGGTATAGCACATCAAACATAGCCGGATGCAGTGTGAGCTTCTTGTTTTTTACTTCATGAAAAACACCCTCAAGCACCATAGCGAGCTGCTCCAGGCGCTGCAGGTTTACCGCCCGCGCAGCACCCTTCATGCTGTGAATCACCCGGAAAACCTCTTCCGTTTTGGTGGGATTTCCGCCTGAATCAGCTGATTTTTCCAGCTCAAGCAGTCCGTCTCCGATCACCTGAAGGTGCTCGGCAGCTTCCAGCTTAAAGTCTTCCAGCAGTTCTTTCAGGAATTCTTCGTCAGAAGTACTCATACCTTCAGAGCCTGTATTTTTCTATAATCTGCTCCAAATTACGGGCAAGTTCGTTCAGTTCCTGAATCGCCTGCTGTGTCTGCCGGCTGCCGCTTACGTTCTGATCGCTTGCCACGCGTATGTTTTCCATAGCCGGGGCAATCTGCTCCATACCAGCGAGCTGCTGCTGACTCGATGAGGAAATCTGCACAGAGGCATCGAGGGCTTCATCGATGCTTTCAATCAGCGATTCCAGAATACGGCGCTCTTCCATTACCGTGCGGCTTCCTTCCTCTACCGTAGTTGTACCGGTGCGGATGGCTTCCACAGTATCACTTACCGATTTTTGAATATCGTTGAGGATGCTCTTGATTTGCGCGGCTGATTTCTTGGACTGTTCGGCCAGGCTCTTGATTTCCTGCGCCACAACAGAAAAGCCTTTGCCATGCTCGCCCGCTTTTGCGGCTTCGATTGATGCATTCACAGCCAGCAGATTCGACTGATCGGCAATATCTGATACAGTAGTCGTGATTTCGCCAATAGAGCGGTTTTGCTCGGAGAGGCGTGTGATGGCTTTCTGAACGACCTTCATCTGCTGGTCAATTTTATTCATGCCGTCAACCATAAGCCTTGATGCTTCGAGGCCCTGATCTCCCATACTTGCTGATTTCTGCGAGGTCTCCTGTAGGTTTCGCGCACGGTCGCTTGCTACTGAGGCCGTTTGCCGCACCTCCTCAACCGTTGAGGTCGTTTCCGCAATGGCCGTAGCCGTTTCCGTTGCCCCGGTTGAAATTTCGGTAACCGTAGTCTGAATTTCAGCGGCTGAAGTGCCCAGCACCTGAATACTGCTTTTCAGCTCGGTTGTAATACGCCGCATGGTGCGGTACAGCAGAAAAGCGGATGCCATAATGAGACCAATCAGCAAAATAGCTGATAAAATCATGGCGCGCGCACTTGAAGCTTTCTGCGCATCGGCCTCAATTCTGATTTCATCCCGTTCCTCCATTATCATATCCTGTAGGGCTCCTATAGCAGTAAATACAGTTTCATAGGAAGCAAAATCAGCCGCGCTGAATGCCTGAATGGCCGTACCCGTACCGGCAACCGCAGAACGAAGCTGCTGATTATTTTGCTCATACTCATCAATCAGCGAATTTAAGTGGGGCAGCAATCCGAAAATTTCGGCGTTTATTGCAGGTCTGTTCGCCGCAGCCTGCTGAAGCCGCTGTGTTGCCTCATTCAGGCGGCGAATCTGAACTTCGCTCTCGGCCGTTTTGGTTTCCCGCAGATCAGCAGCCACAACCGCTTCAAACTGCAAGATGAATATCCTGGACGTCAGGTTTGAGACAAGATCGGCCTGATCAAAAAGCTCTGTAAGCTCCTCAAGTTCATCAGCTGATTCTCCAAGCCTGATTAAATTATTATTCAGGTAGATGAACGTGAGCGCAAATACGGATACCAAAGCAACCGCAAAGGCAATGATGCGTCCGGTAAAACTTAGGTTGAAGAAATTCATAGCACTATCCTTGTTAAATATTATTGATCAACGATTAATTGCCGGCTTTTGAGCAGGGTCCTGCCGTCGAGTAAAATGGTATTTTCATCAGCCATGCCGGCTATCAGCTCAGAGCCAAGGCGGCTCACTGTAGCCGGCGCATCGCGTATATCTTTTTGAAGGATGAACGCAGAGCCCAAAATGCGGTCGCAAAGCAGGCCGAACTCCATGCTGCCATCACGCAGAAGCAGCACCTTGTTCATTTCCGTAAGGCCTGTTTCGTGTATGCCCAGCAGTTTTTTGAGGTTCACCACCGGCACAAGGGTACTCCGGAAATTGATGACGCCCATCACAAACGCAGGGGTACCCGGTATGGATGTAAGGTCGCGCAGGGAGAACACTTCATGAACGCAGGAGGCCTCAATGGCAAAGGTTTCGGGGTATAGCAGGAAACGAATCACCGAAATGCGCTCACCCGGCTCTTCTTTGCGAAGCGGCTCAGCTAATTTCCTGGCCCGTTTTTTAAGAATTTCGAGGCTGTTAGCAGTATGCATCACATCAATACATTACAGATTATGAGGTTTCGGAGAGAGCCATACGACGCAGGCTTCCGGCTGAGAGGCCGTCCAGCTCGGGCAAGGACTCGGCATCATCAAGCAGGTCAATCAGCGAAAGCAGGCGGCGGAGGTGTTTCTGACTGAGCTCCGTTTTGCCCAAATGAGTGAGCAAACGACTTCGGGTAAAAAGAGCGCTTTTATTATCGGGTTCCAGATACAGCACTTTCACCAGCTGTGCATCTGCTTCTTCCGTACGCCCCTGCTCGGCAAGGATGTCGGCAAGCAGCAGCAGCATCGCGGGGTAGTCAGGCCGGGTGGTAAGAATGCCGGTAAGCTGCTGTTCCGCCTCAGCGTAACGGCCGGTATTGGCATATGCACGGGCCAGCATCTCCCCGACCAGCACAGAGTACCCGTGTTCTTCTACATAGCGCTCTGCAACCCTGATACACTGCGCGTAATTTTGGGCTTCAAACAAACTGCGGATCTGACTTAGACTGAGCATTGCCTTTTTCTCAGCCAGGTACTTTTCACTCCCGGGCAGCGGTGTTTCCCGCTTTGCAACAGCCCGCCTTTTCCCGTCCGATGTTTCCTCTTGCCGTTTGGGCCTGTTGCCCGGAGTGAGTTTTTTTAGCGGAACGGGGTAATTTTCAACAGGCGGAAGCTGAATGGATACGGCTTTGTTTGATTTCTGGTAGAAGAGTCCGGTGCCATGCTGACGCCTCACAAACAGACCGAAATACACTTCGTTCAGCTCTACCTGACTTGTAACAAACCACCCTTCAGCTGTAAGCGCCTCCCAAAAGCGTGCCGCCACAGCCTCAATAACTTCCGGACTGAAATACATCAGCACGTTGCGGCAGAAAATGATGTCGCAGCTGCCGGGGTACGGCACAACCGGCGCGTAGCTTTCCCCGATGAGGTTCAGCTGCTGAAACGTTACCATCTTTTTGATTTCGGGGATGAGCTCAAAAGTATCGCCCTTCTTTATGAAATACAGTTCTTTGATGAACTCCGGGGTATCGCGAAACGACCAGCTCCGATAACGTGCTGCCTTTGCTTTTTGGAGGGCAGCGGCGTTCAGGTCAGTGGCGGTAATCCGGATATCCCATTTGTCAAGATCAGGGAGAAACTCTTTTAGGGTCATGGCGATGCTGTAGGGCTCCTCACCACTGCTGCAGCCGGCACTCCAGATGCGAAGCTGCCGGAACTTCGGGTGAGTTGCCTCACTGCGTGGTTTCAGCAGTTCGTTTCTAAGCAGGGTGAAAGCGGCTTTCTCCCGGAAAAAGTAGGTTTCACCGACAGTCAGGTTTTGGGTAAGGGCTTCATATTCTGAAGCGGAAAGCCTATCGGATGAAAGCCACTCCAGTACAGCAGAGGGCCGGGGGCTTCGCTGAAGTGCAATTGCTGCCCGGCTGAGATGGTGCTCCATGCTCTTCCACTGCGACCGTTTGAAGTCGAGCCCAAAGTGACGATGCACATGGCATGCAAGTTTCTGATGTACCGAATCCTGTTCCATTGAGGATCGCTTAGCTTTCGGAATATTTTTCCATGAGACCTTCGAGATAATGCTGAAGCCTTTCGGTTAGAAGCTGCTCAGCGCGGTAAAGGAGCAAAATCCCGCTGTCATCCCGCATAACTTTTGCCCTTTCAAGGTGAACTTCAGAAAGTGCAGCAAGATCAGCCTCCGTATCAGCTTTGGTGAGGCCTTTTTTCTCCAGCACTCCTTCAACTGTATCGGCTAAAAGGGCAAGCAGGGTGCCGTCCTTTTGCTTAACAAGGATGAAAACATCCTGTACTTCGAGCGGTTTCGCGGTCGCGCCAAACCGTTTTCTCAGATTCAGAACCGGCACAAGCAACTGATGGTATTCGAAAACACCTTCGATTTCAACAGGCGAATCCGGTATGGGAGTCACATACACAGCATGAATCACCTTCTCAACTTCCTCGACTTTAAGTGCCAGCCGCTGATCTTCTACAGTAAAAGTAAAATATTGATTATTTTTTAGATACAATTTAATTTAACACCTCTGCACAACTTCTTTTTCCTGTCATTAACCAATAAATATTGCGCATCTGTAATTTTAATTTGGCTACTTCGCAAATACCATGATTTCAATACCATAAGACCTTCTAAAGTACCACAATTGGCAATAGTTACCAAAACACAATTACGTAATAGTACTTACAAGTACACTTGCGGCTTCCGTTTAATCATCAATCAGACCAGGTGTGCGCCAGGCATAAAGATTTGTTCAAAAAACCTTAGTTTCACGAATCCACAGCAATTAATACTCACTCCATGTTTTTTGAACGCATCAAACTGAAAGCGGCAGGCTTCCTCATCCTCACTTTTGTGCTACTTGGCGGACTCGCCGCCTGTAATCAGCAGCCCGACGACCTTATTCCCGAGGAAATCTATATTGATCTGCTCGTTGAGTTTGAGCTCATAAACTTTCTGTATGGCACTGAGGCTGACAGCCTTGCACAGCGTGAGTTTCTGAACCTGTTGTTTAACAGTTACAACATTAGCCCGGATCAATTCGACCGCTCACACGCATGGTACGAGCGGGATATTGATGCACAGATTCAGCGAAAACGCCGGGCTGTTGATCGCATCAATGAGGCTTACGGTCAGGTGCATTCACGCAGCCGGGAACAGGTTGATTAAGCGGGATATGATTCTGAGGGCAACACACAGGATGACCTAAACCAGCTCATAAAACGCCCCCGTATCGCTTCTTATCTGCCGCACAAGGCGTTCCCGCATAAGCTGATTGAGGCATCCCCGCAGCTCTTTGGGTTTGATGCCGGTTTCCTGTGCAAGTCCGTGAATATGCAGCTGTTTGTTTTTGCGCAGGGCAAACAGGATGCGCCGGATCTGCCCGCTTTCTTTTTGGATGACTTCGACATCAGGCTTTCGCTCTTTTTTCACGCAGTTATCGCAGGTGCCGCAGCGCGGCGGACTCACCTCCCCGAAGTAGGTGCGCAGGAAGCGGCTGCGGCAGTCGGAGGTTTCACAGTAGGCCTGCATGTGCTTTAGTTTTGTAATGAGGATCTCCCGATACTGCTCCACAACCTTGCTGTCCATTGGCGGCTTCACCTCACGGCTTTCGGTGATGCGCACCATAGGGTCGCCGTTGAGCACCCGCGCCACGAGCAGCTGCTCGCGCTGCAGCACTTCCAGCCCCGCGATAATGCGGGTTACGGTGAAACCCGTTTTATCAGATACGTAACGGGCAGGCACCCAAGCCATCTGATCCAGGCTTTCGGGACCAAAAAGCCGGAAAATATCCATCACGAAATTTCTTTTTTTCTCGCTGTAGCGGGCATCAGCGGTTATCTGCCGGATCAGGCCGAGGTCCATCATAAACTGAACGCCGATCTGCCGGCCCGGCTCGCTGCTAAGTTCGAATAGCTCAAGCCGCTGAAAAATGCGGAGAGCGGCAAGAATTTTCCCTGTGCCGAAGCCGCTTCGCTGCTCCACACTTTTGAGGTCGAGCATCTCCCCGCGATCCATGCCGGAGCCTTCGGCGAGCTGCAGGGTATCGCACACGCAGTTGTAGATTTTGAGCAGCTGCGGCCGGGTCGGGTAGCTGTCTTCGATCTGCTGCCGCATTACCGTGAAGGCATGCGGGTTATAGAGCAGTACGGGGTAGCCGATCTGCCCGTCGCGGCCGGCCCTGCCCGCTTCCTGATAGTAGGCCTCGAGCGAACCGGGCGCATCGTAGTGAATCACGTAACGGCAGTCGGGCTTGTCGATGCCCATGCCGAATGCGTTGGTTGCCACCACAAGCGGCACCTTGCCTTTCACCCATTGCTCCTGAACGAGACTGCGCTGCTCGGCGCTCAGCCCCGCATGATAGGGCTTTACCGGGCGCCCGCTCACTTTTTGCAGCTGTGAGGAAAGCTCGTTACAGCCCTTGCGCGTGCCCGCGTAGATCAGCCCGGAGCCCTGATGCCGTTTTACCATGCGCTGCACGGCATGGATGCGGTCATCCCCGTAATACACCCACCAGTGCAGGTTGGGCCGTTCAAATCCTTTGGAAATCACGTTCGGTTCCTGAAACCCCAGCACTTTCAGGATGTCGTCCCGCACTTCGGGCGTTGCCGTTGCGGTGAGGGCCACCCAGCGGACCCTGCCGGCCACGGGCTCCAGGTTTTCGCGTATGCTGCGGTAGGAAGGCCGGAAATCATGCCCCCATTCCGAGATACAGTGCGCTTCGTCGATGGCGATGAGCGCGGGCTTCAGGTTGAGCAGCTCGTACTGAAACAGCGGAGTCGCCAGCCGCTCGGGTGCCATGTAGAGCAGGCGGTACATGCCGTTTCGGGCGTTAATCAGCCGCTGCTCGATTTCCTGTTTGCTGATGGTGCTGTTGATGAAAGTCGCCCGGATGTTCCGGCTGTTGAGCTGTTCTACCTGATCTTCCATCAGCGCCACAAGCGGCGATATCACGATGGTGAGGCCTTCGAGCACGAGCGCCGGCACCTGATAGCAGAGCGATTTCCCCCCGCCGGTCGGGAAAAGCACGAGCGTATCGCGCCCGGAAAGCACCGATTTTACGACATCATCCTGACCCGGGCGGAATTTCTCAAATCCCCAGAATTTGTGCAGGGCCTTCTCTGCCCTGCCAAAAAGCTCTTCTGCCTGCCCTGTGGGGATTTCAATCATATAGGGTGATGTGTTTCGCGGTCGGATGCATGCCCCGGGCCTACGTCTCGGCGACTTCCTGAAGCTTACGCAGGTTGTCTTCGAGCTGAAGCGCATCTATCACACCGTCGATATCTCCCTTCATGAAGTCATCGAGGTTGTAGATGGTGTAGTTGATGCGGTGATCGGTCATGCGCCCCTGCGGGAAATTGTAGGTCCGTATTTTCGCACTGCGGTCGCCGGTCGAAACCTGATTTTTCCGGTTGGCATCGCGCTCGGCCCGCTTTGCTTCCAGCTCGACCTCGTACAACTTGGTGCGGAGCATCATCATGGCTTTGTCGCGGTTTTTGTGCTGCGAGCGCTCTTCCTGACTCCCCACCACGATACCCGACGGAATGTGCCGGATACGCACAGCGGAGTCGGTCGTGTTTACGTGCTGCCCTCCCGCCCCGGAAGCGCGAAAGGCCTCAAATTCCAGGTCGGCCGGATTAATCTGAATGTCCACCTCTTCGGCCTCGGGAAGCACCGCAACCGTTGCTGCGGAGGTATGCACACGGCCCTGCGACTCTGTTTCGGGCACGCGCTGCACGCGGTGTACCCCGCTCTCCCATTTCATGCGGGCAAAAATATCGGAGCCGCTCAGCATAAACACAATTTCCTTAAAACCGCCCTTGGCAGCGGGCGAAGAATCCATCACCTCTACCTTCCAACGCATGGTATCTGCGTAGCGGCGGTACATGTTGAACAGGTCACCGGCAAAAATGGCGGCCTCATCGCCGCCTGTGCCCGCCCTGATTTCGATGATGGCGTTGCGCGCATCCTCCGGATCACGGGGGATGAGCTTCATTTTTATTTCCTGCTCTTTTTCAGCCAGCTTCTCTTTGAGCTCTTCGAGCTCGGCTTCGGCCATTTCCACAAGATCGGCATCCGTTTCGGAAGCAATCATCTCTTTGGCACCGCGCAATTCTGCGCCGGTTTTTCGCCAGTCGTCGTACAGGCTAATAATTTCCTTTAAATCCGAATGCTCCTTGCTCAGCGAAGCGTACTGCTTCTGATTGCTGTAAATATCCGGGTCACTCAATACTACGGTCAGTTCCTGATAGCGGGATTTGAGCCGTTCAAGCTTATTTTCGATGTTCATACAGGCGTGTGGGTTTCAATTTGCTTATCTTGGCAAAATACGAAAAATCAGAGCCGCTAACGAACAGGAGAAGACAGCATGATGACACGATTCGGACTCCCCCCGGGCTTCAGGCTCGGCATTATTGGGGGCGGTCAGCTTGCCCGCATGAGCGCGTATGAAGCATTTAAACTTGGTATTCACGTAGGGGCCGTTTGCAGCGAATCGGGAAAGGACCCGATGGAACAGGTAACACCAACAGTTTTCAGAGGAGATGTGTCGGACTACGACACGCTGATGAAGCTCGCGGAGTGGGCAGATGTCATCACCCTTGAAAATGAATTTCTCGACGGCGAGGTGCTCGAGCGCGTGCAGCGGGATTCGGGCAAACCCGTGTACCCTTCCCCGAAATCCTTCAAACTAATCGAGAGCAAGCGGCTGGAAAAGGAAACCTTCCGCGAGGCCGGCATTCCGGTTGCTGATTTTGTGGTCGTAGAAAATGTTCAGGCCATTCAGAAAACCGGCGCCCGGCTGGGCTGGCCTTTTATTTTGAAGTCATCGAAAGGCGGTTACGACGGGTACGGCAACGCCGTTGTGAGCAATCAGGCGGAAGCGGAAAAAGCCTTCCGGAATTTCGGCGGCGAAGAAGGCCGCGAGGTTATCGCCGAAGAAATGGTCGATTTCACCAAGGAGCTCGCGGTAATGGTGGCCCGAAACGCGCACGGCATGGTATCCTTCCCCTGCTGCGAAACCATTCAGCACCATCACATCTGCGCCAAAGTGCTGGCTCCGGCTCCGATTTCACGCCGGCTGCGCGATGAGTGCGTGGCTCTTGCCGAAAAGGCCATTCAGGCAATTGACGGCATCGGCATCTTCGGCTTTGAGTTTTTCCTCACCAAAGATAACGAGCTGCTGCTCAACGAATCTGCGCCCCGGCCGCACAACTCCGGGCACTTCAGCATGGAAGCCTGCTCGGTTTCCCAATTTGAAACGCATGTTAGGGCGGTTTGCGGTTTACCCCTCATTAAGCCTGTTATGCGTTATCCTGCAGCTGTTATGGTGAATCTGTTGGGCAAATTTAACGGCCCCGCTGAACTAACCCTGCCCGTCTCTGAATCCGCGCATGAAGAAGTGCACCTGCATGTGTACGGAAAATCTGAAAGCCGTCTGGGCCGCAAAATGGGCCATATAACGGTGCTTGGCAACAACCCTGAAAGCACCCTTGCTACGGCCGACCGTCTTGAAAAAGCTACGGTGCTGTAATTCTCCATCCCAAAACAAAACATAAAAAATTTTTAAGCATGATGAATTCCGAAACGGAACCCCAACATCCGCTGATTGGCATTGTGATGGGCAGCGACTCAGACTGGCCCGTAATGAAAGCAGCACGGGACGTCTGCGATATTTTTGAGGTGAGCTGTGAATGCAGGGTCGTTTCGGCGCACCGCACCCCGGAAGTGATGGTTACCTACGGGAAAGAAGCACGGGAGAGGGGCATTAAGGTCATTATAGCGGGAGCCGGAGGGGCAGCGCATCTGCCGGGCATGCTCGCTGCCTGCACAACGCTGCCGGTTATTGGCGTGCCGGTGGAGAGCAAAAGTCTGAAAGGCATCGACAGCCTGCTTTCAATTGTACAAATGCCGAAAGGGGTACCGGTTGCGACTGTCGCCATTAACAATGCTGCCAACGCAGGGTTGCTGGCATTGAGCATTTTATCGGTTGCAGATGCCGCTGTTACTGAAAAACTTGACCTTTATCGCCGGGAAATTCATCAGGAAAGCATGGAGAAAACGGCAAACCTGAAGTGAAGTAGAGTGGCAATTTGATTTCTAAATCTATAAAACAAAAGCAGGCCTCACTGTACAGAATAAGGCCTGCTTTTGTTTTATGAAGAAATTAATTCCAGTATCTGAAAAGTACTTCAAGCGTACCAATCACTGCGATGGTTACATAAATTATAAAGCCAACAATGAGCAGAAAAAAAGCTCCGGTTGTACTTGCAGATTCGTTTCTTGTTCGCATGAATGAACGCAACTAAGAGTTTAAGATTGATTGATATCCGAATTGATCATTATCAGTGCATAATCAAATTTCCGTTGTCCTTGGGTGTAGGATAAGGGGAATTACGTACTTTTTCGGATATTTTTCGATAAACTGTTAAAATTCTTCGATGAATGAATTTTAAATTCCGATGGGTATCAAAGCAAAAAGGCAAAACTGCTGTTTAATTCAGCCTAAGGGGTACTTAAATCAAACTTTATAAGCTTTTTCCATTGTGGAACCTGTATCCTAACACACCCGCTGATGGTGTTTTTAAGCATCAGAATCCGCTATTTTGCTTAATTCAGATCCAAAAAATACGTAATTACACTTGGTTCGGGGCAAAATTACCTGCTCTCCGACCAGGGCAAAAATATGATCGTATTTATTTCAATATAGTCATTTTCCTGATAAGTGTGGCCGTTGGGGTTCGGAGCTCATAAAAGTAAAGTCCGGAGGAGAGGTTTCCTGATCGGAAAACAGCTGTATGCGTACCGGCTGCTTGCTGCCCCTGAATAATTACCGCCACCCTTCTCCCGAGACTGTCATATATAGTGAGGCTGATTTCTGCACTTTCAGGCAGGGTGTATGTGATCCTTGTTTCAGGATTAAAAGGGTTCGGATAATTTTGCTGTAACTGTACAAATGCCGGCTTTTCAGCTTCAGGGCTAAGTGATGTGCTACCTTCAGGCTGTATTGTTAAAATGAATACGGGCTCTGACAAGGTTTTTTCCGGAAAAGAGACCGGAGCGTTTATGGTACCGGTTTCAACTGATGTAAACTGCGTTTCGAATACAAGGCTGCTTTGTGAACGAAGGTCGGTTACCTCAGCTGTCGGAACGTGGGTTAGGCTTAGCTGCCAGTCTTCGGGGAGATTATCATGCAATGTCCAGCTCAGCTCAGCTGCACCGGAATAGGGTTGCGACTGCACAAATGCTGCTGCAGAAATTTCGACTGAGATGCTTTCTGTGAAGTCCGTAGTTCGGGACATGAGCATCAGGGGCACAGGGCGCTCTTGCGGAACAAGCGCAAGGTAGCTGAAGGTCTCAGATGCAGGCCAAAGTGCCGGGGCATCATAGTTGCCGGCAGCTCCGGCATAGTGGTCTGAAAATCTGATTGCTGTGCTTGCGCGCTGCCCTTCAGCATCCATGGTAAACAAAATAAAGGGATTCTCCGCCGGTGATTCAAAAAGCTGCTCATCATGCCCGGCGAGCACAACCGCAGGCCGGTCAACTGTCAGTTCCGGATTGCTGTCTGTTGCTCTCACCCAAAATGCCTGAAACGGAGCGATTACGGGTTCAATGGCTATGCCGTCAATCGGGTCGGTGCCGTCTTGTTCAAGCAGGCGGTATTCCCGGGTGATGGGGTTCCAGACCCAGGCAAACCGACTGATTTGCTCCCGCTGCCAGTGATTGCCGTCGCCCCAGTTGAGCCATGCAGCCAAAGGATTACCAAGCAGACTCCACCCGGCGGACTCTCCGGTGTCTGAGCCGTTGAGGGCGCCAAACGCAAATGCTCCGCTGCTATCGAACCAGGGAGCCGCACCGGAAACCCGCAGTGGCTGTGTAAAATCAACAGCTGAGGAACTGTCACCGGGAGGATTGTTTTGAAGAAGGAAGGCGAAAAAGCCTGTGCCGGGTACAATCAGGTTATTAGTCGGGCCTGTATAAACCGGTTGACCGGGCTGTGCGGTGTAAAGCAGAACAGATGAGGGCGTGCCGGGCAGGTTTTCATCGGAGCCGGGGAAGCCTTGTGTCCAAAGTGGTTCGAGCAGCCCGCCGGCACCTGCATAGGGCGCGGCAACAGGTGATGCAAGCCCAACCCAGTGACCAAGGTTTCCGCCGCTGAAATCCGGTGAAGTAATTTCACGCTCGAAGGTTTGGGTCGGGGCAAGGCCGCCATCATCCCATACACTTCCATCAGAAGCAATAGTAATGGCAGAACTGCCGCTCAGCTGCCCCTGCACCAGATTCAGCAGGGATGCAATCCGAAGCTGACTCCCGGGAGCAATCTCAAGGGTGCCGGCAGCTTTATCAACGGTCATGCGGCTGAATGCCCAGGACGGGATGGCCGTTAATGCCTGTCCGCCTGTTCCATCAAATGTAACCTGCCAGCCGTCGGCCGTTTGTGCGCTGCTGTTTTCCAGCACGAGATCACCGCGGATGCTGAGGGTCCTTGCCGGATCGGCAGCTACAAAGCTGCTTTCCGTAATGCTCAGATTCCAGAAGCTGCTTTCATTGAGGCTCAAACCATTCACACCGGTAATGCTCACCGAGCTGTTATCGGCTATCTGACCAAAAGCAGGCGGCTGTACACCGTTAAAGTGCACAGAGCTGTTTTCGCTGAGGTAAAGCACACCTGTGATTTCAGCTTCGGCAATCAGGTGCACGGGGAAGGTGCCGTCCCCCAAAATAACGCGCGCATTCGCCCCGCTTACCGGAAGCGGGGCAGCAAGGGTGAGCGTATCGGGCGACACAATGTGCCAGCTCACGTTATCCGTTGCAAAAGTTGTGGGGATTCGGCCGCTGCCATTGGGGTTGGTAGCCCAGTTGGAGAGGTCTTCAAGATCACCAAAGCCCCGATAAAAGTATGATTCCGCCACCGGCAGGGCATCGAGATAGCCTGCCAAAAAAGAAGTAAGGTCGAGCTTATGAATGCGCTGCGGGATGGTGATTGGGAACGGATTCGTTGTACTGGCAAACTCGTTGGTTGCATAGTAAATGAGGCCGCCCACAGTAGTGATAGCTTCGAGCTGATGGGCAACGAATGCCAGAAAGTTAAAATCGAGACGGCGCTTGTTGCCGCTGAAGAAATCATCCCCCTCAAAATCATACAGCAACCAGATAAAAGGTGCTGCAATTTCGGGAAAATTATAGCCAATGAGGGCGATCAGGCGTTCTTCCGGTAAATAAACAGACCCGGTAATTAAACCCTCCACATCGAAGGTTCCGATATTTTCAGCCACGTGTGTGCCGGCTGCGTTGGGAAGGCGGTACACGCTCGTTTGGCGGGCTGTCCATTGTTTGGTAAAAATGTAGATAAAATCGTCGGTTACGATAAAAGCCTCGGCATCATAATCTGTGATGAGCGAGCCACCGGGATTGAAATCTACCTGATCGTCGTAGCTGAATGCAATTTCCTCAACATTCACCTCTCCTCTCAGCAGCCCAAGCTTTTCAATTTTATAGATTTTGAGGTTGGTACGGTTTCCGAAGTTGTTTCCGAAATCACCCATATATAAATAGTGTGCATCCTGCGTGAGCTCCTCCCAGTCGATATTGGTAAGGCCGGTAAGCTCAATGGGCTGTAATTCAAGGGGGGCTTCAAAGGTGAACCCGTAGATATTAAGGTCGGTATCATCATTATGGGTCCAGAACTTATTCTGCCAGACAATCAGACCGGAAGTTTCATCTACGTCTGCAGAAAGTTCTTTTCTTTCAGTGAAGGTAATGGTTGTCGCGTTGTATGTACAGCTGCCGTCATTAACTGTTGCCACAGGATCAAAGTTTTGAGCAAGCGGATCAGTACAACCGGGGATCTCAGCCGTTGCATATGCCCTAAGCGGGTACGAAAATAGTACCCCAAAAAACATTGCCATAAATACCACAATCCACGTTCCGTTTGATTTGCCCTTAAACATATGATGACTCCTGTAAATTTTTCTCTTTAATGGTTCTGACGTCTGGGTTTGCCCGTTCTTCAAAATACACAAATTAGCGTTAACTCATTCATTCGCGGAACTTGGTACGCCAATATGATTAATAAGGAGTTCGGATGCTGATTTAACCTTAAACTGAGCTTTTATCGGATAACGGCTTGTCAGCTTCACAGGCTGTTCCCCGTTACCAATCACCAGCCGGCTGCCCTCACCGCTGATATGCCATGGTTGATTTATCTGATATTCGCCTTCGGCTGTGAGGTGCCAGCTCACCCCCTGAGCCGAAAAGTCAGCCGGACTCCGCCCTGATCCGTTGGGATTTGTAAACCAGTTTGCAGGATCGGTGAGCTCACCAAACCCGCGAAAATAGTATTTATCGGGTTCGGGAAGGCCGGCAAAATAAGCTTCAAGAAAAGGGTTCAGGTTAATTTCATGAATCATCTGAACCGAGCCGAAGCGAAACGGCCGCCTCAAACCTGCCTGCTCGTTGGTCAGGTACCAGCTGTGCCCGTCGATAGTGGTGATGGCTTCAATTTGCAGGGGCATAAACTGAAAATAGTTCAGGCCGATGCGCCTGTTGTTGCCACCGAAAAAATCATCTCCTTCAAAATCATAATGCAGCCAGATGAAAGGTGCAGAAATAAAGGGGAAATTGTAGCCCACAAGCGCGAGCAGACGTTCTTCCTGCAGGTACATGGCACCGGTAATCATGCCTTTGGAATTGAACCCGTTCACCCTTCGTGCAACATGATTGCCGGCCTGATTCGGAATACGGTAAACGCTGGTTTTAAGCGTATGCATTTCTTTGGTGAAGAGATAAATGTACTCCCCTTTCAGAATGAAGGCTTCGCTGTCGAAGCCAAATCCAGGCCTGCTTCTTCTTCCGAAATAAAACTGATCCTCATACCGGAAACGAATAACCTGATACCGGAGGAATTCTTCCTGAAGGCTGCGTTTTTCAATTTTGTAAATCAGCAGGTTGGTTCTGTTTCCGTAATTATTACCAATATCGCCTACATAAAGGAAGTTATCGTCCTGCACGATTTCTTCCCAGTCGATATTTTGGAGTCCGTTGAGTTTTACCGTTTCGACAGAAAGCGGCTCTTCGAATGTAAAGCCGTAAAGATTAAGATCAGCGTGATCGTTTTGTGTCCAGAACTTGTGCTGCCAGTAAAGAAGGCCCGACGACTCGTACGCACGGCTGACCATTCGGGCGCGCCTTGTATGAGAAATAACGGTACGCGGATACACGCAGTTACCCGAATTAACAACAGCAGATGAATCAAAATTGAGTGCAGCCGTATCGGTACAACCCGGAAGATTTAAATCGCGCTCGTAATAATTCACGTAATAAAAAAAGGCTGTCATCAGCAATACGAGTGCAGCAAGCCCGCTCAGCATAATCAGCCAAGCTGCCGGAAGCAGATATTTTTTAATCACATACCCATCCAAAGTGGCAAAACCTTTTCCAAATTTTCTAATGAATAACCAGGGTGGTTACTGATTTTCCTGAATAATGCGATGCAGGGAATCTTCCATTTTCTGCTGTGCTTTAAGACGTTCAAAAATAACAGGCTGAGCTACGCGCTCATTACAATCTGCAATTCCGCAACGCTCACAGGTTTTGTTAACCGTGAGCAGTTTGATGCGGTCATCATTCCAGAAACGGACTCTTCTCTTGAATTTTTCGGTCATCACAAAACCGAGGGTTACACACGAGCCTACCTCAGGGTTTAATACCAGCGGCCGCGCCATAGAAACACAGAAATATTCGTTTTCAGTTTGATGGAAGCGTGATTTCTGCACGCCAACAATCGGGTATTTAAGGGTGCCGGTATTTTTCTGCGCGGCGAGATCTTTAAGCAGAATAAGGGTAATCCAGCGGCGGCAATAGTGTTCGCTAAGCCCTACCCCGTGAGGCTGATGCAGACGGGAAAAATGCAGCTCTTTGGTGAGGGTGAAGAAATCCGTAGGCATATGATGATTAAACCGCAGGAAGTAAAGCTGATCAATTTCAAAATAATGAGGCAGCAGCTGCGAAAGCCTGTGAAAATACATTTCAGGGGTTGCATCAAAACGGTTCATGATGGCCAGAAAGGCTTCCCCGTCCCACTGTGGCTTTTTGAAAAACTCTTTGAGCTCGTTTACCAGCTCGTTGCGCGGAATGAGCAGCGCACCGGCGAAATAGGAGGTTTTAAAATTGTTGAGGAGCTTATCGAAGGTATCAACCTTATTCCAGACCGAAACGTGAGCCCGCTCTTTGAGGCCCAGTTCCTGAAACCCGATTTCTTTTGCAATGAGAAATTTCCGCTGTGCTTCAATCAGCTTTTCGTTGAGCAGCAGTTTCGGATGTTTGCCGGGTACATTAATTGATCGTATGCCGTCGATGGCTTCTTCTTTTGAAAAATGCTGAACCTTTACCTCAATGCCATACTGCTGAGTGAGCAGCTCAGCCATTGCGGCAGCATTTTTATTTCTGAAATCGAAACGGGCATATTTCTTAACGAAAATATCAACCTTGTTCTCGATATCCTCGAAGTAGTTGTTATTCATTTCCTGATAAGACCTCATGGCTGCAAACAACAAATGCTCGACCCGCATATCGTAATTGCGGGCAATTTTCGAGAACGTATCGAGCAGGGCGGAGAACTTCATGGGCGAGTTGCTCATCAGCTCCATTATGTCAGAAGGCTCAAGACCGAATAATTCAAACGGTATATCCTGAAGGGTGCCGTTTTTGAGGATTTCACTCAGAGGGTTAAGCTCGGCTTCAAGTTTAAGGGAAACGAGGTCATCGTAAGAAATATCAAGAGCTTCGGCCAGAGCCACAATCTTATCCGCTTTGGGATATTTTTTGCCCTTTTCAATTTCATTCAGGTAGGAAGCCGATACACCGGAGGCCGCAGAAAGCTCCTTAAGAGACAGATTCTTTTTAGACCTGAGCTGATTCAGTTTCAGTCCAAAGATAAATTTTAGGTTTTGTTCGTCCATTAACTTTTAAAATTAGTTGAGAAAAGACCTGCCTTACAGGAGAAAAGAACTATTCGTTTGAACAATAATCTGAAAAGATAACAACAGGCAGTTTGGCTTTGAAACAGCAGTCTGTTTAATACAGGAATAAATTTTCGCTAATAGCGAATTTAAGGCTTTCCCAAACAGACCGCAATATTCAGCAAATAAAATAATTTTTGCGAATTTATGTTTTTTGCGAATATTCGCTTGCTTATCAGTTTTCGTTGACTTACATTCAAAAAGTGATTTGGAAACAATGCCTTCAATCAACCAATCCCTTCTTATGAGTTTACCAACTGAGACACAAAATTTGAAGATTCCCGAAGGAGTCGTGATTACGGATAGAGCCCTTAGTAAAAAAGCTAAACAAGTGTTTACCAACGAAAGCCTCGCCACACTGGTAACTCTTCACCGTAAATTTCAGGCCGACAGAAAAGCGCTTTTAGCCGAGCGTAAGGTTCGTCAGACTGCTTTTGATAACGGTGCCCTGCCCGGCTATTTAGATGCTAATACCGAAGCTGCATCAGGAAACTGGATCGTAAATCCTATACCCGAAGACCTTCGCCGGCGGCGGGTAGAAATTACCGGCCCTGTGAACTCCCCGAAAATGGTCATCAATATGCTTTCGAGAAATTCAGACGGTTTCCGTGCCGATATGGCCATGCTGGACTTCGAAGATTCCATGAAACCCAGCTGGGAAAATGTACTCGACGGCGTACTGAACGTTGCCGGCGCAAGTAAAGGAAACCTTTCCTGGACCGACCCTTCCAACCCGGAAAAACATTACGAACTCGACCCCAACGACATGGCCGGCGTGATGGTGCGCGTTCGCGGCCTCCATCTGGATGAAGTGAATGTAAGCATAGACGGAGAGCCGGTTTCCGGCGGTTTGTTTGACCTTTGGATGAGCGCTTATTTTATGGTCGAAAATCAGATCGCACGCGGCAAAACACCCAAGTTTTATGTGCCCAAATGCGAGCACTATCTGGAAGCCCGCTGGTGGAACCGCGTATTTTCGGATATCGAAGAAGTTTTGGATGTATCGCCCGGAACCATCAAAACAACCTTCCTGATCGAGACGCTTACCGCCGCTTTTCAAATCGAAGAGATTCTTTTCGAGCTTCGCGAGCGTGCAGCCGGCCTCAATGTTGGCCGCTGGGATAAAATCTTCAGCGATATCAAAGTGCTCAAAACGCACCGCGACCGCGTGATGGAAGACCGCGCGACCATTAATATGCACAAATACTGGATGGATAATTACGCCAAGCGGCTCATTAAAATCTGCCATTCAAGAGGTGCATTTGCAATCGGCGGGATGTCGGCCTTTACGCCCGGCAAAACCGAACAGGCCCGTGCCGAACAAACCGCAAAAGTTGTGGCCGATAAGGGCTACGAAGCAGCCATAGGGCACGACGGCTGCTGGGTATCTCACCCCTACTTTATCGGGTATGCGCTCAACGAGTTCAAACACGATAATCAGCTTACACGCACCCTCGATGACTTCGATAAATATCCGGACATCCTGCCCAATTCAAAAGGCGCCTGCAGCATGAAGGGCCTGCGTACCAATGTACGTGTTGGCATCGGCTACATGCAGGGCTGGAATCAGGATATCGGCTGTGTAGCCTGGGACGGCCTCATGGAAGACCTCGCAACCCTGGAAATATCCCGGGCGCAGACCTGGCAGTGGCTGCACCATAATGTTCAGCTTGATTGTGGTACCAAAGTAACCAAAGAGCTGATTCATCAGGTCTTTGTAGAAGAGCTGGGAAAAATTCTGGCTGAAGTTGACGAAAGCCTCTCCGGCAAAAACGATGCGCTTGCGAAGAAACTGAAAAAAGATTTCACGCAGGCAGCAGCCGATGCCGAAGCAGCATTCGTAAAAGATGAGCTTGATGATTTTCTGTCCATGGCCTCTGATCCGGCCTGATCCGGGACACGGAACCTTTCTGTAAGCTTTTGTATGTGCGCGGGATGAAGCAATTCATCCCGCATCCTTCACCCTCAACCAACTGCTTGATTCAACTGTCAATCAATCCTTCACACACAACACCATTAACCCTACGGGTACATATTATTATGAAAAACGCATCCGAACTCAACGAATACTGGAACAACGACCCCCGCTGGAAAGGCATCACCCGTGCCTATACCGCCGAAGATGTTATTAAGCTCCGTGGCAGCGTACAAATCAAGTACACGCTTGCCGAAAACGGCGCAAAAAAACTCTGGGACATGCTGCACACCGAGCCGTACATCAATGCCCTTGGTGCCCTCACGGGTAATCAGGCGATGCAGCAGGTTAAAGCCGGTCTGAAGGCAATTTACCTGAGCGGCTGGCAGGTTGCCGCCGATGCCAACAACGCCGGACAAATGTACCCCGATCAGAGCCTCTACCCTGCAAGCAGTGTGCCTGATGTGGTTCGCCGGATTAACCACGCCCTGCAGCGCGCCGATCAGATTCACCACTCTGAGGGCGATAACAGCGTAGATTGGTTTGCCCCGATCGTAGCTGAT
This sequence comes from Balneolales bacterium, assembly GCA_020832405.1. Lineage (GTDB taxonomy): Bacteria > Bacteroidota > Rhodothermia > Balneolales > Cyclonatronaceae > Cyclonatronum. The sequence continues at coordinate 104,774 of JAFIET010000002.1, read as the reverse complement.
GCTGAAGCCGGTTTTGGCGGCCCGCTGAATGTTTTTGAACTTATGAAAGGAATGATTGATGCCGGAGCCTCCGGTGTACATTACGAAGATCAGCTTGCTTCCGAGAAAAAATGCGGCCACATGGGCGGTAAAGTTCTGGTACCGACTGCTCAGTTTATCCGCACGCTCACCGCAGCGCGCCTCGCTTCTGATGTATGTGATGTGCCGACCGTACTCGTTGCACGCACCGATGCCAACGGTGCCTTCCTGCAAACCTCCGACATTGACCCGTATGATGAGCCTTTCATCACCGGCGAGCGCACGGCAGAAGGCTTCTTCCGGATTCGCGGCGGCATTGAATCAGCTATTTCCCGCGGTCTTGCCTACGCACCTTACGCTGACCTTGTGTGGTGCGAAACCTCCAAACCGGATGTTGGTGAAGCCCGCGAATTTGCACAAGCCGTTCACGAGAAATTCCCCGGCAAGCTGCTGGCCTACAACTGCTCACCATCCTTCAACTGGAAAAAGCATCTCGATGAACCTACCATCGCAAGCTTCCAGAAAGATCTGGGCGAGATGGGCTATAAGTTCCAGTTCATCACCCTGGCCGGTTTCCATGCGCTCAATTACAGCATGTTTACCCTTGCCAAGGCTTACAAAGAAGCCGGCATGGCTGCCTACTCCAAACTGCAGGAGCAGGAGTTTGCAACCGAGAAAGACGGCTACACCGCAACCCGCCATCAGCGCGAAGTGGGTACCGGGTATTTCGATCTCGTGAGCAACACCATTACCGGTGGCGAATCTTCAACGCTGGCCCTCAAAGGCTCAACTGAAGAAGAGCAGTTCTGAGAAACCTGCGCAACACGAAAGTATTAGGTTAAGTTTTAAAAGCAATTATTGGTTAGTTCACAACACGTCCGGCAGGCTGAACCCTGCCGGACCTGAATTACAAGCTTTCGCTAAGAAAGGTCATAATTCTATCCCAAAACACTCTAAAAGGGCGTCCTGAACAGGCGTCCTTTTGTTTTTTTGGTTAAGGATGCAGCAAACAGGTTTCAAAACAGCTCTCCCCTAAGCTCAAAGCGCATTTCCTATTCATACCGCAACGCCTCAACCGGCTGCAGTGCTGCGGCTTTTCGGGCCGGGAATACACCTGCTGCAAAGCCGATAAGCGTTAGTAGCCCGACCGTAACCAGAACCACCTGGTAAGACAAAATCGGCTGACCAAAAAACTCGCCGGCACCTTCAGTAAGATTCAGAGAAATCACAAAACGGATAATGCCGGATGCCGCGGCGATTCCAAGAAGGCCGCCTGCAAAAGAGATGAGCAGGCTTTCTGTTATAAACTGCAGGAGGATGTGCTTCCGTCGTGCTCCAAGTGCCTTTTTGACACCAATTTCATGGGTGCGTTCCTTCACAACCACATACATAATATTTGCCACTCCTACCCCGGCAATCAGCAGAGTAAAGAAACCAACAGAAAATAAAAACAGGGTGATACCATCTGCTACCTTACGGTTCATCTCTTCAAACTCGATAAAATCCCAGATAAAAACGGCCTCTGTATCCGCTGGATCGAACTGATACCTGCCGGCGAGCACCTTCATAATTTCATCAACCGTGTGTTGCTGCAGCTGCGGGTTTTCCGGACTTACCAAAATGGAGCCAAGATAGCGCTCATTATACATGTTCCGGTACGTTGTATAAGGCATGATGGCCCGGCGCGAGTCGGGGCCGTTGTTCATAGACGTTTGCAGTTTGGGCTGCATCAGACCGATTATCGTGAACGGCGTTGCGTCGATAAACAGCGTACTGCCAACGGCATCGTTGTTAGGGAAAAGCTCTGCGGCAATTTCATCCCCCAGGAAAACAACCCTGCGCTGCTCCGCAACATCGTACGGATTAATAAACCGGCTGCCCTTTGCCGCAAAAGTTGTGCGCATAATTTCATAATCAGGCCCTACCCCTTCCCCGTAGGTATTAACGGAGTGATGCGGGCTGCGCAGGTTCATGTTGTGGCGGCCATACTGCGGACTGATGTACGCTATACCCGGAACCCGCTCCTGAATCAGGCGCAGATCCTCTTCGGTGAAGCGGATGCGCCGGCCCGGCGGCAGGCCGTTAAACTCGGTAGAGGTTTGGCCCGGGTAAATCATCATCACCTGATTGCCTCCGCCAAGCAGCCCCTCAATCATTTTTGAGCTGAGCCCCTGACCAAAAGCCAGCAGCAGTATCACCGCAAACGTACCCCAGCTGATGGCCATAATAGTGAGGAAGGCCCTCAGTTTCTGCTTCCGCAAATCGCGCACAAATTCAGATAAAAGAATGTACCACATCGCTCAGCTCCTTAAACAATCAATAATATTGAGGCGGGATGCCCGGTAAGCCGGCATAAACCCCGCACTCAGGGCGATAAACGACAATACGGCAAAGGCCACAAAGGCAACTTCCCCGGAGAAAACCGGCGTGCCTACAAACTCCTGTATCGGGTTGTTCTGAAGCAGCCTTACTATGCCCCAGCCGGCGGCATAGCCAAGCGAGGCGCCAAAACCGACCAGCAGAAAACTTTCACCCAAAAACTGCCGCATGATGGTACCCCGCTTTGCCCCGGCAGCACGGCGGATGCCGATTTCTTTGGTGCGCTCCTGTACAACCACAAACATGATATTTGCCACGCCTATACCACCCACTGCAAGGGTGAAAAAGCCGATGAGGCCCAGAAAAGCATTCAGAGCGACAAAGAAGTAGTGGAAAAATTCCCAGGCTTCGTTGGTATCCCACACGGGGGCTCCGTTAGGGTCGTTGGGATCAAACCTGTGCCGGCGTGCAAGTGCCTGCTTCACCTCAGCCTGAACCTGAGCCGCAACTACCGGAGACTCCGGCAGATAAATGATATTATTGAGCCGGTCGGTGCCGTACAGCGCAGAAAAAGTTGAGGCCGGGATGAAAGCCCGGTTTTCATCACGGGCACTGTAAGATGAATTCTGCTCCTTACGCTGCATCACGCCGATTACAATAAACGGACGGTCGCCAAGCTGTACTATCTTCCCGACCGGATCTTCATCCTCAAAGAGCAAACCGGCAAGCCGGTCTCCCAGAAATACGACTCTCCTGCGCTCATCAATATCGATCGGATTAAGCCAGCGGCCGCCCTCCCTGGCAAAAATACTGCGCATCTCACCATAATTCACATGCACTCCTGCCACATTAGGCGTATTCCGGCGTTGTGCGTAGCGTATGGTTTCATTCCAGCCGGAATACTCCGGCGAGATTTCCGCTATACCGCTCACTTCCCGCTTGAGGTACCAGGCATCAGCTTCACGCAGCTGAATGCGCCTGCCAACACCCATGCCTTCATAAGCAAGAGATGTGTTCCCGTTAAAAACGATGGCTATGCGGTCGCCAAGGCCCAGCAGGTTTTGCGTCATCTGATTGCGGAACCCCATGCCGAAAGCCAGCAGCAAAATCAGCGTAGCCGTACCCCACATAATACCGCTGACCGTGAGAAAGGTCCGCAGCCGCTGCTGCATAATTTGTTTGAAGAATTCACGAATCAGTTCCATTTCAGTTCCCGCGTAAGTTTATTAAAGGATTGGGTTTACGGGATAAAGGCGCGGCTACATCGAAAGCGATCTCAGCGGACGTTCAAAAACTTTCTGACCTTCCTCGAGGCCTTCTTTTACTTCTATCAGGATGGCGTTACCGGTACCGGTTCTGATTTCTACTTCTCTGCGGCCGCCGTTTTCGGCAGATTCATCCGGAACCTCTACAAAAGTGCGGTTATCACGGAAAACAATAACCCGCTCAGGAATCAGCAGCACCTCATCAAGCTGATTGATGACGATATCCGCATTTGCGGAGTAGCCAGCCCGAAGTACGGAGCCGCCTGCATTTGTGATGTCTATCTCAACCCGGAAAACGGTTGTGTTATCGGCCCGGTTGGCACGCAGCGCGATATGCCGCAGCATTCCGGACACCTGAGCCTGCGGCAGGGCACCGATTTTGAGCTGAACCGGCATGCCCTCCTGAATGCGGCCTACGTCGATTTCATCAACCGTGCCTTTAAACAGCAGCCGGTCCATATCAGCGATAATCATCAGCGGCGTTCCGGCCTGATAGGAGGTGAGCGGTACTACGGGATCGCCGATATCGGCCATGCGCTCCAGAATATAGCCGGATACCGGCGCCTTGATGATGCTCTCAATTTCGATATCACCCATGGTTACCCGCCCGGACTCCAGCAAAGCCAGGCGTTCCTGCGCCATCTGCACCCTCACCCGCGCATCGTTGAACTGACGCTCAGTTTCCTGATATTCGCTTCTTGATATGATGCCGCGCGCCATCAGCTGCGACTGCCGCTCCATGTTTTGTGTGATGGTAGCAAGCTGAATTTCCGACAGCTCAACATTCCGGCGGCCTTCTGCGAGTTCAAGGGGTGTGGGGTCGGGGCGCACTTCAATAAGCGGATCTCCCTCATTCACATAAGTACCGGGCTGTGCGAAAATCCTGCTTACCACCCCCGATACTTTTGATTTTACCTCGACCTGCTGCTCCGGCTCTATGGTGCCAACCGCAAGCACCTTGTCAGTAACCGATCCCCGTTCAACCACAACCATGGGTTCTGTTTGCTGTGAGGTCTGCTGCTTTTGCTGAAGATAGAACCAACCGACCGCAGCTGCTGCGATTGCCGAAATAAGTATGAAGAATAGCGTCCGTTTTTTCATAACCGTAGCATTAAAGAGTGCTGAATGCATTGAAGGATAGATGCTTATACGCCGCAACCCTGTGGTAGTTACCGGATATAAGCAGGCTTGAGGTAACACGGCCTGATGCCCTGCGGCAAAAATATAGCCCTCCCTGCGCGAAGCAGAGAGGGCTATAAAAACAGGCGTTTAAGTACTTACAGCAGCTTTACACATTAAAGCGGAAATGGAGCACATCGCCGTCTTTCACAAGGTACTCTTTGCCTTCGCTGCGGAGCTTACCGGCATCGCGGGCAGCTGACTCTGAGCCGTGCTTAACAAAATCGTCGTAAGCGATGGTTTCAGCACGAATGAAGCCGCGCTCAAAATCGGAGTGAATCACCCCGGCGGCCTGAGGCGCCTTGAAGCCTTCCCGGATGGTCCAGGCACGGACTTCTTTCTCACCGGCAGTAAAGTATGTAATGAGGCCGAGTTTGCGATAGGCAGCCTGAATCAGCTGATCAAGGCCTGCGCTGTCGATGCCAAGATCGTTCAGAAATTCGCGTTTTGCTTCCTCATCAAGCTCGGCTATTTCAGCTTCAATACTTGCACAAACCACAACCGTTTGCGAATCGCGGCTTTCCGCCAGCTCGCGGACCTTCGCTACATAGGGGTTATCGGCACCTGCGTTGGCAATGTCATCTTCCGAAACATTACACACAAAAAGGACCGGCTTTTCTGTGAGCAGAAACAAATCTTTATAGGGCTCGCGCTGTTCTTCGGTTACCTCAAAGGTGCGAACCGGTTCGCCGTTTTCAAGATGCTGCTGCAGGCGTGCTATGGTATCAAGCTGCGCAATCATGGCTTTATCGCCGCTTTTGGTCTGCTTTTTAACACGGTCGATGCGTTTTTCGACGCTTTCCAGATCCTTGTAAAGCAGCTCAGAATCGATGATGTGAATATCCCGCACGGGATCGACACTCCCTTCAACATGTATCACGTCATCGTCCTCAAAACAGCGGACAACGTGCACGATAATATCCACTTCACGGATGTGTGACAGGAAGGCGTTGCCTTTGCCCTTCCCTTCTGAAGCTCCCTTAACCAAACCGGCAATATCAACAAATTCAATATTGGTGGGGATGGTCTTTTTTGGCTTCACCAGTTCGGTGAGTTTATCAAGCCGGGGGTCGGGTACCGGAACGATGCCCACATTCGGATCGATGGTGCAAAACGGGAAATTGGCGGCTTCGGCGCCGGCGTTGGAAAGTGCATTAAAAAGGCTCGATTTTCCGACATTCGGAAGGCCGACAATACCACAGCGTACGCTCATATAATTGGTTTTCAGTCAAGATAGGGTTGTTGGATAAAAATACGATCGGGCAGTACAACAGCAGTAAGTACACCATAATCTCTGTGATAGGCATAGCAACAGCCGGTATCGATACCGATTTTAAGCTCTTCATTCATGGGTTTTGCAAGCGGAGTATGACCAAAAACTACCGGCTTTTCCCATTCAATTTCGGTTTCTTTCACATGGCTTCTTTCCCATAGGAAATTATCTACATTATCCCACTCAAAGTTAGTACGGATGCTTACATGCGGATTCATGCCTGCATGCACAAAAATATAATCATCCGTATCGTAGTACATAAGTGTTTCTTTCAGAAAAAAATAATACTGAGATTTCAGAAAATCTTCCGGCCACTTGTTAAACCCAAAGGATCTGAGGGTTCGATCGCCACCGTTAAGGGTCCACATTCGATGATCACCGTCAATTGCCGCCTGTAACATCATTTCTTCGTGGTTTCCGCGCAAAAAAATGCAGTTTTCAGATTTCTGAAAATCGATCAGATAATCAAGCACACCCTTGCTGTCGGGGCCCCTGTCGATATAATCACCTACAAAAATAAAAGTTGATCCGCTGTATAACTTTAACTTTTTGAGGAGTTCTTTCAGGGTTTCAGGACAGCCGTGTATGTCACCAATTGCAATTAGTTTGTCTGAGCTCAAAACGCATGTATTTCATGTTTTTCTTTCAGCTCCTGGGCAGAGATTTGGTGATAAGCCCGGAGCCTTTCTTAATAATTTTGCCCTGCTCTGTCAATTTTTTTGAAGCCGCATCAAGAATACCATTAACAAATTTTCCTGATTTAGAAGTCGAATATTTCTTTACTATTTCAATAGCTTCGTTGATGGTAACTTTCGTGGGAATATCTTCAAAAGTCATCATTTCTGTCAAAGCCAGACGAAGCACACAACGATCGATAGTCGCAATTCGTTTAACGTCCCAGTTTGTGACAAATTCGGATACGATTTCATCAAGTTCAGAAGAATCACGTACTGTTTTAAGAAAGAGAGCATTTGCAAATTCTCTCAGCTTTGTATCATCCTGCAACCTCGGTTTGATAACCGTCTCAAGGATGTGTTCGAGGGTTTCATTACTCAATTCCGCCGCATAGAGCGCCATCATTGCAGTTTCCCGGGCTTTTCTTCTGTTGAGGGACATATTATGGTTTACGGGGTGTATGCTTGAATCAAACTTTACAAAATAAGCAAAACAGGCACTTAATACTACCAGCAATTACGCTCTTCCCCGCAACCGGAATGCTTACAGCAAGATCCGATTTCCCTGATTCCGGAAAAGCGGCTCTTGCTTTAACTCTCAACATAAGACCTCTCAGGGTTGTTCTCCGGCCATTTCATGAACCTTCAGCCATTCGTGCTCCGTAACGGGCTGAATCGACAGGCGGCTTCCTTTTTTAATGAGCATCATATCGGCCAGCTCAGGCTCTTCTTTGATGTCGTCACGAAGTACCGGTTTGTCAAACTTTTTGATGAGCTTCACATCTACGAGTATCCATCGCGGATTTTCTTCCGTGGCTTTTGCGTCGAAATATTTGGATTCAGGATCAAACTGACTCGGATCCGGGTAAGGCTCACTCACCACTTCCATCGTGCCCACAATCGCCAGCGGATTCGCACGGGAGTGGTAAAAAAAGATTTTGTGGCCGACCTTCATTTCATCACGCATAAAATTGCGCGCCTGATAATTGCGGATACCTTCCCACCAGGTTGTCTGATTTTCGCGGCTCGCGAGGTCGTCTATGCTGAATTCATCGGGCTCCGTTTTCATGAGCCAGTAGCGTGTTTCTGACATGCTTTCTCTCTTTTAGATGCAGGTTAATTTTGAAGGCCGGAATTTAGCCCCAAACCTTCATTTTCCCAAAATAAGCCGGGCGTTGTGTTTTTTAGGGTGATGGGTTACCAGGCCTTAACCCGCTGCATCAGTGACACATCATTTCGCCGGCATTGCTCATGTCGCCGCCCAGCACCGGACTGATGAATGGAATACCGAGTGCCAGACCGCGAAGGATCAGCAGCACGCCAAGTGCAATAGCCACATAAGGCACCGCCTTCTGCATTTTGAGGCGGATGTCGAGGGTCACCAGCTTGTTCGAGGCAGAGACCAGAAACATAACAGGGAACGTGCCGAGCCCAAAGGCGAACATATAAATCATGCCGTCGATAGCCGAGCCGCTCACAAGCGCGCCTGCCAGGGCGACATACACAAAACCGCAGGGAAGAAAGCCGTTCAGAAGCCCGAGCCCGAGCAGTCCGCCGGGTGTGTTAAACTTAAGCATGCGCCCCATCCCCTTTTTGAGCGACTCAATGGGCAGCCACATCGGCTTGAGGTGCATCCAGTTTACTTTGCCCGATATTATGGCAATAACGGCAACCGTGATGATGAGCCCGCCGGCCAGCACCGAAATCAGTTCCTGATATCCGGCGAGGAAAGCGCCCAGACCTATAAGGCCGAGCACGCCGCCCATGAGGGCGTAAGTGATACTGCGGCCGAGGTTATAGTTGATGCGCCCTGCCCAGAAGGCAAATTTGTTATCGTTTCCCGGCAAAGCCAGGGCGATGGGGCCGCACATGCCTACGCAGTGCATGCTCCCGAACAGGCCAAAAAGGAAGCCCGCAAAGTATAATTCCATGATGCAATTGTTTCAGTTCAAAAATATAATATCAATATAAGAATAGATTTAAGCTATTACCACACCGAAAAGACCGGATTCTGATTTATCCTGCCCTGCCCTATCGGAAGCTTGTTATATTTGGCCCGAACTCCTGCATCACCCTTATTCCTTATAAATGGCTTCAAAAGCATCGCGACACCGTACCATCGCCCTCAAACGAATCCCTGAGATGCGCCCTTTTCTCGACGAGGTTGTTAGCCGGGTTGAAGTACCTGCTTACATCGACAAAGATCCCGTGCTTTTCCTGCACGCCTACGACGGGCTTATCGATAAACAGCTGGCGGGCTTTTTTGCCGCCATCATGGCATGGGGACGGCGCGATATTGTGATTGCCAAAGTCGGTGAGCTGATGGAGCGCATGGGGCACAAGCCGGCAGCCTTCATCGGCAGTTACTCGGAAGCCGACCGTGAAGCCCTTGCCGGTTTCAAACACCGCACCTTCACCGAAGAAGACGTGCATCACCTGATCTTCAACCTGCGGCAGGTACTCGACGACTTCGGAAATTTCGAAGCCTTCTGGAAATCCGTGCGGCAGCAGGCTCTGGAACAAAACCGTGAGCTTATCGCGACTTTTCATGAGCGTTTCATGGCCTATCACACCGGGCCGCAGCGTACCCGCAAGCACATCGCAAGCAGCGAAAAAGGAAGCAGCTGCAAACGTCTCTACCTGTACCTGCGCTGGACCGTGCGGCAGAACAGCGTGGTCGATACGGGCATTTACAGTTTTATGCCCGCCTCCGAACTCATGATTCCGCTTGATGTGCACGTTGCGCGACACGCCCGCCGCCTTGGGCTGCTGGGCCGCAAGCAAAACGACTGGCAGGCTGTAACCGAACTCACCCGAAAGCTTCGGCTGCTCGACCCTGAAGACCCTGCGAAGTACGATTACGCCCTCTTTGGCCTGGGTATAGAAGACATTGAAGTACCACAGGAATTTGTCATCAACAAACGAATTTCTTAGTCTGCAACTTATTTGCATTTGTTGTTCAGAACAGGGAAATAGCTTAATTTGAATGTTTGTATTCAATTAGTAAAACTGCGGTAAATGCAGGATGGAAAAAGTTGCTCTTCTGGCAGCATCTTCATCTTCACCGATCCGGGAACTGCCCTGCCGCAACATCCCTCATCCAAAACAAAAATAAATGAATCTTTCACCGGTCAATTCGCTTTTGAAAGGCGCCCTGCTAAGCTGCCTCACTGCCGGACTTTTCGCAGTTCCGGCTTTGCAGGCAGAAAGCGCTCCCCTTTCCTCTTCCGAAACAACGCAACCCATGCAAGCTACCGATACCGACAATCCCTTTTTTGAGCCCAGCTCGCTACCGTTTCAGGCGCCTGATTTTTCGGCCATCCGGCTGGAGCACTACAAGCCTGCCTTTCTCAGAGGGATGGAGGAGCAGATTCGTGAAATTGAAGCTATTGCGAACAATCCCGAACCGCCTACTTTTGAAAACACCGTAGAAGCCCGCGAGCACACCGGTGCCATGCTGCTGCGTGTATCGCGGGTTTTCTCGAACATGAGTTCAGCCAACACAAACCCCGAGCTTCAGGCCATCCAAACCGAGATGGCTCCGCAGCTTGCGGCACATTCCGACAACATTCAGCTCAATAACCAGCTTTTTGCGCGGGTAAGAACGCTGATGTACAGCGATGCCGCTAATGAGCTTGACGAAGAGTCGCGTCAGCTGCTTACACGTCAGTACCGTGCCCATGTACGGGCAGGCGCCAACCTCGACGAAGCGGGTCAGGCCCGGATGCGTGAAATCAACGGCCGGCTGTCTTCGCTTGCCACGCAGTTTTCAGAAAACGTACTCAATACCAGCCGTGAGCGCGCCGTGCTGATCGAAACCCGCGAAGAGCTCGCCGGCCTGAGCGACGCCCGAATCCGCGCAGCTGCCGAAGCCGCCACCGCCCGCGGGCACGAAGGCAAGTACCTGCTCAGCCTCACCAACACGACGCGCCAGCCCATTACGGCAAGCCTTCAGAACCGGGAAACCCGCCGCAAGGTTTGGGAAGCTTCCGCCTTCCGCGGGCTTGGTCACGACGGGCATATCGACAATCGCCCAATCATCCTGGAAATTGCCGCGCTGCGGGCCGAGCGCTCTGAGCTGCTGGGCTTCAATAACTTTGCCGAATTCCAGCTGCAAAACGAAATGGCGGGCCATCCCGATGCGGCCTACGACATCATGCTGAACATGCTGCCTGCCGTTAAAGCCAATACCCGCGCCGAAGCCGATGCTATCACCGCGCTGATGCGGGCCGACGGCATAACCGACGAGCTGCAGCCCTGGGACTGGGAATTCTACGCCGAGCGCGTGCGCGCCGATCAGTTTAATGTGGATGAAAACGAAATCCGCCCGTACTTCGAGCTGGAGCGCGTGCTGCACGACGGCGTTTTTTATGTGATGGAGCAGCAGTACGGCATCACCTTCGAAGAGCGCTTCGACCTGCCGGTGTACCATCCGGACGTGCGCGTTTTCACCGTGTTCGCTGAAGATGAAAGTGAAATCGGGCTGTTTTACGGAGATTTCTTCGCCCGCGACGGCAAGCGCGGCGGAGCCTGGATGAGCTCCTACGTGGTTCAGAATCGCCTCAAAGGCGAGCTGCCGGTTGTGGTGAATGTGCTCAACATTCCGAAAGCTACCGAGGGCGAACCGCAGTTTGTTTCCCTAAGCAATGTGGTTACACTTTTCCATGAAATGGGGCACGGCATTCACGGGCTGTTCTCGAATGTTCGTTTCCCCTCGCTTGCAGGCACCGCTACACCGCGCGATTTTGTGGAGTTTCCGTCAACCTATGAGGAAGACTGGGCCATACAGCCGGAAGTGCTGCGCAACTATGCCCTGCACTACGAAACCGGGGAGCCCATCCCGCTTGACCTGCTCGGCCGTTTCCTCGAGGCACGCAAGTTCAATCAGGGATTCGATACCTTTGAGTACATCGCGGCAGCACTGCTCGACCTCGACTGGCACACCCTTAGCAGCAGCGAAATCCCGACTGATGCAGAAGCTTTTGAGCGCGAATCGCTTGCACGCCACAGTGTGGACTGGTCGTTCGTGCCGCCACGATACACAAGCGGCATCTTTAACCACGTATGGCCGGGCGGCTATGCAGCGAGCTATTACGCCTACCTCTGGAGCGAAGTGCTTGCAGCCGATGCCTTTGAGTTTGTGCAGCAAAGCGGCGGGCTGGGTTCGGAAATCATCCGTCATTACCAGCGCACCGTACTCTCAAGCGGCGGCAGCCGGGATCCGATGGAGCTATACCGCGATTTCCGCGGTCAGGACCCCACCGTAGATGCGCTGCTTCGCCGCCGCGGCCTCGACCCTACACCGGTAAATTAAATCAGTCGATTAAGACAATATTTTTGGCGTTCCTGTATTTTGTACCGGAATGTTCAGATGAAATCTGACTGATTTCGCAAAACTGAAACAACCATCAGCCCGCCCTTTTGGTCTGATGGTTGTTTTTTATTTTATCGGATGAAGTCCTCATAACCCTAATCACAGATCCAACCAAATGAAACGCTACTTTACTGCACTATTGCTGATAACCCTGCTGCCGCTTGCGCTCGGCTGCAGCAGCACGGCACAGCTTGAAGCGCACTCGCCGGCCTGGCAGGCCGACGACTCCCGCGCCCTCACCGTTGAGCGCATGTGGGAAATGAAACGCATCGGTAACCCGGTAATTTCGCCTGACGGCCGCTGGATTGTGGCCCCCGTTACGCGCTACACCGTTAGCGACGACCGCTCCCATACCGACCTCTGGCTGTACACTGCCGATGGCAGCGTGGAACGGCCCCTCACCCGGCACGGCTCAGCCGACGGTCAGCCGGCTTTCAGCCCGGACGGGAATCACCTGGCATTCGTGAGCCGCCGCGACGGCGATGAAGCCGCTCAGATCTACATCCTGCCTATCAGCGAGCCCGGCGAGGCCATCCGCCTCACGGAAATCCCGACCGGCGTTACCGGTATCAAGTGGGTGGGCGAGCACCTGTACTTTATTTCGAGCATTTTCCCCGGCATGAGCTGGAGTGAAATGGCTGAGCGCCTCGCCGCTGACCGCGCCTCACACATGAGCGGCCTCACCTGGAACCGCCTGCCCTTTGCATCCTTCGATCGCTTCCTCAATGAAGAGCGGCAATCGCATCTGTTCCGCATCCATCACACCGGCGGCGAAACCCTCAACATAACCCTGCCAACCGGCCGTGAGCTGCCGCGTTCCTCTTCGGGTGCTTCGAGCTACGATGTGAGCCCCGATGAGTCGCTCGTAGTGTTCATGAGCGATGCCAACCGCGACGACCTCAATCCCAAAATTGACCTGTTCCGCGTTGCCCCCGGCAGCATCGAAGCCGTTAACATCACCGCCGATAACATCGGTGTTGACGGCAATCCGCAATTCAGCCGAAACGGCCGGCTGCTCGCCTTCACCCGGAACCGCATCCCCGGCTTTTACGCCGACACCAACGACCTGATGATCTACACGGTCGAGACCGGCGCGATCCGAAATCAGACCGAAAACTGGGACCGCTCGGTCGGCTCAGTCGTTTGGGATGCGAACAACGAAAGCCTGTTCGGCTCCGTGTCTGATGCCGGCACCCGCCGCATCTTCCGCTTCCACATCGTGCCGGGTGTTGAGCCGCTGCCCGTAACCGGCGCAACCGATTATCCCTCTCTCGATGTAGCCCTGAACGGCACCGTTGTGGCTCTCAACCACAGCTTCCTGCACCCGCCGCAGCTGCACATTCTTGACATCCCTGAGCGCAGCAGCAAACGAATCGACACCCTCAACGACGACATCATGGCCGAAGTTGATCTCGGCACTTACGAGTCAGTTACCTACACCGGCGCTGACGGAAAAGAGATCCAAATGTGGGTTCATTACCCGGCCGGCTTCGATTCAAGCAAAAAATATCCGCTGTTTCTGCTCATCCACGGCGGTCCGCACAGTGCCATCACCGACGGCTTCCACTTCCGCTGGAACGCGCAGACCTTTGCCTCCTGGGGCTACGTTACGGCCTGGCACAACTTCCACGGCTCCGACGGTTTCGGTCAGGATTTCACTGATGCCATCAACCCCGACTGGATCACCAAGCCCTACGAAGACACCATCCGTGCCGCAGAGTGGTTCATGGAAAAAGACTGGATCGATAGTGACCGCATGTTTGCCGGCGGTGCAAGCTACGGTGGCTACCTCTCGAGCATCCTGTTAGGCAAAGAGCACCCGTTCAACGCCCTGCTCATCCACGCGCCGGTTTACAACCTCTACTCGCAAATGGCTGCCGATTTCGCCGTTCACTCAACCCGCTTCGGAAATTACTGGGAAGATGACGGCTCGCATTTCGATGGCCGTACCATTTATGAGGCCATCTCCCCGCACTACTTCGCCGGAAACTTCAACACCCCTGCCCTGCTCACCCACGGTCAGGACGACCTCCGGGTGCCGGTCGGGCAGATCTTCGAGCTGTTCCGCACCCTGCAAAGCCGCGGTGTAGATTCCCGCCTGATTTACTTCCCCAACGAAAACCACTGGATTCTGCGGCCAAACAACTCCATTTACTGGTACCATCAGGTGCGGGAATGGGTTGAAAAATACGCACCTCCGGGGCCGCGTCCGCGCTAAGCCTTTATCACTGCATAACAGTTCAGTTCAGTTCAACAAAATCAAAAAGGGTTTCAGCCATTCGTTGGCGGAAACCCTTTTTTATATATTTCAAAAACCGCTTTACGGAACAATGATGGATATTCCCTAAACGCGGCATTATTGACTGTTACATTGCTTCTTCCGGAAAAAGGAAGCTGCCAATAACAAAACAAAGCTTGTTTGTATCAACCGGTTTAGTTAGAAAAGCGTCCATTCCTGCTTCAACTGCTTTGGTCTGATCTTCTTTTAACGCCCCGGCGGTAAGGGCAACAATGGGTACGCCGTTAACCCTGCCCTTTTCAGATTCGTTACGCCGGATAATTTTTGCGGCCTCATTTCCGTCAATTTCCGGCATTTGAATATCCATCAAAATTAAATCCGGATTGAGCTTTTCTGTGAGCTGAACCGCCTGCGCTCCGTTAACGGCTTCAATAACCCGGATATTCGGAAAAAACCGCCTCATTGTGGCGGTAATCATGCGCATATTCATCATATTATCTTCAGCAATCAGAACTGTTCCCTCAACAGCTGAACCTTTGGAGACAAAAGGCTTCAACTCAGCGGTTTCCACTTTCTCTGTACCGGGAAGGGTACCCGGCAAGATGGCCAGCATCCGTTCAAAAAGATCCTTGGATTTAACCGGCTTGGTTAACCTGCCCGCCACATGATAATCTTTACAGAATTTACTGATATGTACTTCATCAGAGGATGAATGAAGCAATATGACAGGAAGTGTGTTACCAAATTCTTCGCGGATAAGCTGAATGGTTTGCAGCCCGTCGAACTCCGGCATATGATAATCGCACAAAAACACATCAAACTTATTTCCTGATTTTAGCAGCCTGATTGCTTCCGTGCCAGACGCACAAACGACCGGGGTTATTTTTTTAGCCCAGAGCATGGCATCTAAAATACTCCTGTTATTGAAATTATCATCTGCCACTAAAACAGAACGGATATGGCTGAAGTCTTTTTTTTCAGGCGTAGCTCCCTGTTCAGTTCTGGTAAGCAGTTCAAAGGAAAAAACACTTCCTTTGCCTGCTGTACTGCTAAGCATAATGCTGCTTCCCATTTTTTCAGCAATCATCTGAGAGATAATCAGGCCCAGACCGGTGCCCCCATACTTACGGGTTGTTGAAGGATCGCCCTGTGAAAAGGCTTTGAAAAGTTTCTTTTGGTCTTCTTCGGTAATTCCGGTACCCGTATCTCTCACGTCAAATCTGAGTTTACTTCTTTCTTCATCATACTTTTCAAAACTCACACGAAGTTCGACCTCTCCCTCCTCTGTAAATTTAACTGCATTACCGAGCAGATTAGCAAGAATTTGTTTAAGTCGCACCGGATCGATCCATGCATAGCGGGGTATATCACCACCAAAATTTAGCAAAACTTCAAGTTTTTTCTTGTCAGCCGAAAAACGGATTATCTCAACACTGCTTTCTGCGAGTTCGATGAGGTCGGTTTTTACCACATCGAGGCTCATCATGCCAGCCTCAATTTTAGAAAAATCAAGAATATCGTTGATGATACCTAATAATATATGCCCGGAAACATTCGCACTTTCAACATACTGCTTCTGCACCGGCGAAAGCTCCGTATCGCTCAGCAGCTCAGTAAAGCCAATTACGCCGTTCAGGGGAGTGCGGATTTCGTGACTCATGTTTGCCAGGAAAAGCGATTTAGCCTCATTCGCAGCCAATGCCTCCTCACTTGCAATGAGCAGGTTCTCTTCCTGTTTTTTAATCTTACGGGTAAGCACAACGCCTAAAATGGTAATAAAAAAAGCAAAGCTGATAAGACCAAGATCGATACGCCGCTGCCGTTCAATCATCGTATCATTGCCCTGCTGAAAAAGCGCCGTAATTAGGTGAAACTCATCTTTCAGATTCATAGCTGATGCGATGATATCCCTCACATAATCAGTTCCAGCCGGATTTTGCAATAACAGCAGACCGTTTCGGATATAGGCCTCAATTTCCTGATCAATTCGTATAAGTTCATCCCGGATTTCAGGCACATGATTAGGAATCAGACCCAAGCTTTCATCGCCATAGCGCAGGGCAGCAGCAAAACGACGGTAGATGTCAATTTCATCCGACAGTACGGCTGAGATTTCCTGCTGTGCTTCTTTTGAATTTAAACCGGTTGCTGCTGCATTGAGCTGTTGTGCATAATTTGCAATAAGCATGGTGCGCATACGCTGAGAGCCCGCCATATTGATGGCTTCGCTGAAATAAGATCGCTCCGGGCTGTTCAGTACCGAATAGCCAATTCCGGCAATAAACGGCAAAAAAGATAAAATCAGGACCAACAGGTTTTTGGTCGCGATTGATTCACGTTTCATCCGCACAACCTCAAATTTTTTAACTGATTACAGTGCTTGGGCACCAAAAGCAGACCTTAAGGATATTTATTTATATAAACTCCTTTAAATATAAGGAACATAATTTTCATACAGCTACAAAAAGCTCACTCTGAATTCCCAGACCATCAGTGAAATTTCTCCTAACTTAAAAAATAACAAAAAGAAAGGCCACATCCGTGAAGATGCGGCCTTTGTAAAGATTTATTCTTAGACTAAACCTATTCGGCGGTATGAGTGCGGAAGGTGTATGTACTCACTTCATCGCCGTTCATCAGCTGGCGCTGCATAAGAGCGGCCTGAATGCCACTGCCGCTCGTCCAGTTTTCGAAGCGCATCACCATTTCAGCCTCGGCACCAAGCTGCGGCACAAACTCCATGTAGCTGAGCTGAACCGGCAGGGATGTTTCAGCATCAAGTTTGAGGGTCGATTCGGAGCCGGACAGGTAAAGGACGGCAAACTCGCGGCCTTCATGAGTTTCAGTGCCGGTGTATTCAACGGCAAGGGTACCGTGCATGGCTTTAAGGGCGAGGGTAACATAGTGAAGCTCGAGCATGCGGCGGTAAGAAGCAGCGGCCTCAGCAGGCAGATTCTGCCGCTGCCCCATGGCTTCGACATACGCTGCACCGTTGGCAAATCCGATGGTTTGAGAACCCATCGGCGTGTTCAGCACCTGAACAACGCTGTTTTCGGCGAAGTTGTAGTTCACATTCACATCGATGGTTATGCCCGGCGGGAGCTGACTTGAGGCGAAGCTGCCTTCGTATTTCAGCGTTTCGATGGCGGAGCCGCCGAGCACGGCGCTGGCCATGCGGCCCGCCCACTCGCGACCGGCCTGCGCATCACCCGAGGCAACAGGCCGCGGTTCAGAAGCGCCCGGGCGCGGTATGGTGATGTCGATTTCGCGCACTTCTCCGAAACGCTCAAGCTGATCCCCGATTTCATTCGGGTTACCCACTACGAGAATGTGCAGGGCTTCAGGCCTCAGATACTCACGCGCAACGCGCTGAATATCTTCAGGGGTTACAAGGCGCACCTGCTCTACGTACTGCTCGAAGGCATCGAAAGGCAGGCCTATGTAAGCGTTGTTGATGCGCTCACTGAGCGCTGCAGCCCGGCTGGAATAGCGAAACGCAAGCGAATTCAGGAAGCGGTCGCGGGTTTCATCGAGTTCTTCCTGTGTTACAGGCTCATCCTGCAGGCGTCGGATTTCATTGATGGTCGCGTTGATGGCGCGGCCGGTCGTTTCACTCGCGGTACTCAGCCCGGCAAAGAACTGCCCCTGGAACAGGGTGCCGCTGCCGAAAGAGCCGCTTACGGAGTAGGCAAGGCCCTGGCGCGTACGCACCTCCTGCATCAAACGACCGGAAAACCCACCACTCAGCATTTGGTTCATCACCTGAAGCGCGGCATAATCCGGGTTATCACGAAAACCGCCTATATGGCCCATCCGGATTATTGCCTGATTCATATCCGTTCTTGGGATGAAGTTGATGGACGGCCCCTCCGTGTAATTCACAGCAGGGAAATCCAATTCGTTTGGCGTACCCTGCTCAACTGCGGCAAAATAGCGCTCGAGCACCGGACGAATTTCATCAACAGAAAAATCACCGGAAATTCCGATTAACAGATTATTTGCATTCACTGCGCGGCTGTGGAAGTCAGCCAGATCCGCAAGGGAAATGTTGTTCAGGTCATCATACTCCTGTACGCTGCTGAACACGCTGTTTTTTCCATAGATAAGATGACGGAACTCACGTGCTGCAATGCCTGACGGCTGATCGTTCCGGCGGCCGATAATGCTGCGGCGCTGCGTGAGTGCCAGATCCAGTTTATCCTGCGGGAAAGCCGGCTGTGTAAGTACTTCAATGAATATGGGAAGTAATTCCTCGAAATCTTCACGGAGCACGCTCATGCCTGCACTGCCTGAACTCAGGCCAAAAGAAGTTTCGATGGAAGCTGCCCGGCCCTCAAGCAGTTCATTGAGTTCATCACCGGGGATGTTTACTGTACCGCCGGTACGCATCACCTCGCCCGTAATGCTTGCAAGGCCGACTTTATCGTTAGGCTCCATCCACGAACCAGCGCGGATTATGGCGCTCAGGCTGATGAGTGGCACCTCATTATCTTCAACGAGATAAAAAGTGATGCCGTTAAACTCAAAGGTGTGTACTTCCGGTACAACAATAGGATTCAGCTCCGGAAAATCAAGGGTTTCCGGACGGTCAATAAACCTGAATTGCGGCTCATACGCTGTTTGTGAAGGTCCTGCACAAGCTGTAGCAAGAACAGCAGCCGCAAACAGAAACAGGAACAGGCTTTTAAAATTGTTTCTCATGGGTTTGGCTTAATTTCAGTTATCAGATTGGGTTGCAACGGGCGTATCGGAATTCACGATTTTGCCGACCGTGCGGGACTGCGGAACGAGGTATTGCTGCGCAACACGCTGAATATCTTCTACAGTAACTTCAGAAAGGCGGTCGATATCGCGGAAGGTATTGCGCCAATCGCCGGTACGGGCATGGGTTTGGGCAAAGGAAAGCGCGATATTCATATTACTCGTTAGGCCGCGAATGGTAGATGCGCGCGCCTGAGTGCGAACCCGTTCAAGCTCGGTCTCGGTGACGCCTTCGTTTTTAATGCGCTCAATTTCTTCATAGATGCGCTGTTCTATTTCAGCGGTTTCAACACCTGCATTGGGCACCCCGATCATCAGGAAAAGGCCCGGGAAACGGGTACCCGGGAAACCATTGAAACCCTGTACCTGCAGGGCCAGCTGCTCTTCAACTACAAGACTGCGATTTAAACGGGAAGTGCGGCCGTCAAACATGATAGAAGCGAGCATGCTTAGTGGCGCAAAATCAGGATGCTGCTCATCTACACTTTTATAGCCAATTAGCATAACGGGCTGGCTTTGATCTTCAATCGTAAGCCGGCGCTCGCCCCGCTGAGGTGGCTCAACAGTTACCACACGGGGGGAGTCTTCGCGTGCAGGCCAGCTCCCAAAGTATTTTTCGGCAAGGCGGCGCATCTCGGCAGGATCCACATCCCCGGCAATGGCCATGGTGAGGTTTTGCGGGATAAAGTAGGCTTCATAGAAAGCGAGGGTTTCACGGATGGTAACCGCGTCGATATCAGAAGGCCAGCCAATCGGCGGGTTACGGTACGGGTGCGCCGAAAATGCAACCGACAAAAACTCCTCAACAAGACGGCCTGTCGGGTTGTTATCGGTTCGGTCGCGGCGCTCTTCCCAGATCACATCCTTCTCCTGATAAAATTCGCGCATCACAGGGTTCATAAAACGATCCGCTTCCAGCTTAAACCAAAGCTCGGCACGGTTTTGGGGCAGGCTGTAGAAATAGCCGGTGGCATCGGCACTTACGAAAGCATTCATGCCAACAGCGCCTTCCCGGTCGATGATGGTTGAAAACTCGTTGTTGACCACAAATTGCTGAGCTTCATCGCGCAGGCGCTCAAACTCAGCCCATAACTCGGCAACACGCACCTCATCCGGCTGTCGGCTTGTGTGCTCGCGGTGCCAGGCGCGGTAGGCATCATCCATCGCCATAATGAGGGGCATTTCCGCTTCTATATCGGTTGTGCCAATGGTGTGCGTGCCTTTGAAAGCCATGTGCTCAAAAATATGTGTGATGCCCGTCTGCCCGACAGGCTCGTCAACTGAGCCGATGTTGCCAAAAGTGACAAAAGATGCCACCGGAGCAACATCCCGCTGAATGATGATAAAATGCAGGCCGTTATCGAGGGTGAACTCGGTAACCCGCTGCTCGAAAGCTTCGAGGCTCTGCGCCTGTACCGGCTGAAATCCGGAAACAAACAGCAGAACAACTATAAGCATAAGCTGTTTCATAGGAATGAAAGAGTATTGGTTATAATGATTATTGATGATATTGATATTCCGCTCATTAAAGGCGTAACCAAAGCCGGCACATGAACCGGCATTGTTCGGTCAAATCCGGCTTAGCAGATTTAGGGCAATTATTGACGAACAGTTTGTAAAATACACCTATTTGAGGGAATTCCCTGCACAAACGTTAGATTGAAGACTGTGTTACGCTCCATTTACCAAACGATTTTTACCATGATTCCATCCGCCCAAAAGTCCACTTTCCTATACCATCCGGCAGTACTGATGCTGCTTTTTCTGTTTTTTATTGCAACAGATGCCCGTACCGCTTTCAGTCAAAACGGGGGTGATTCAGCCCGCGACATGCCCGCCATCCATTCGTTAACTGTTACAACCGGAAATGACTGGCTGAAGCCCGGCAACGAAAGGCTCCGGCAGGAGCGCCTTGCCATGCTCATACTGCTGGGCTGGGGCAGCGCAAATCTGATTGGCGGCAGTGCCCTTGCTTTCAGCAGCGAAGGCCTGCGTGATTTCGGACTCATGACAGCCGGCTGGGGCCTGGTAAATGCGGGCATCGCAGCTTTTGCCCTTGCCAATGCCGACAGCTACACCGCGGGCGTAAGCTTTGAGACCGTGATGCGCGATGAAATGCTCTTCAACAGGATTCTGGCCGTAAACTCAGGACTTAATGCCGGCTACATTGCAACGGGTTTTACCATGAACTATCTGGGCAGCAGCAGCAGGGTACGGCAGTTTGGCAGTGCCGTGATGGTGCAGGGCGCCTTCCTGATGGCTTTCGATGCCTGGCTTTTGTGGAATTCCTCTGCCCGGCTAAACCGCCTGAGCGCCATGCCAGACACCTTCCTCACGGCTCTGCCTGATGGCAGCATGCAGCTGTTTCACGGGCTGACGTTAAGTTTCGGATTTTGATGATGCTCTTAATGGCAGCATGTTATAGCTTTCATTTAAATCAATAATCATAAATTACTTAAACCCATTATTTGAGAGAAAGTGATCTATGATTAAGGAAGAGTTACAAAGCAAACTTTTGGGTGTGATTTATCAGTGTGATTCACACGCATTGACTATTTCCTTTGCAAGAGAGAACCTTAGCCCAATGTATCCCTTTTCACCCGAGCTTATATCCTTCAATAAGAAAAGCTACTTAACTTATACCGACCAACTTGTATTCCGTTTTAGCAAGCTACAGGACAAAATGGGGGGTTCATTATTTCCGCTTACCCTTCAATGTTTAGACGAAGTTACAAACGGTTATACAATGACCGATACCTTAAACAGACTTGAGAAGGTAGGTCTTATCAGGAGTGCAGACTTATGGCGCTCTTTGCGGGAAACCCGAAATATAATTTCGAATGATTACCCGTCAACGATTAATGAAACTGCTATCGCACTAAATAAAGTTTGGGAAGACTCAGAGGTTTTGATCTCTGTATATAACCATATTAAAAACGAACTAAATTTAAGAGGATGGAATACAAACCCCCAACCACCGGCAAGCCTGTAAGGCTCTCTGAGGAAGAGATTGCGGCCATAAATCAGGCTGCAAAGACCGTTTTTGGGGATTCAGTTTCGGTACTCCTTTTTGGTTCCCGTGCCGATCTGACTCAGAAAGGCGGTGATATTGATCTGTTGCTGCAACTGCCGGAACCCGAAAAGTCTGCCTTCACGCTTGATAACAAAATCAGCTTTCTGGTTCGTGTGAAGAAAGGAATCGGTGATCAGAAAATTGATGTGGTTTATGATGATGTTACCAAAACCAATCCAACCTTTTTGGAAATGATCCGGGAAAAGGCCGTTTTGTTGAATGCGGTGAAATGAGACCGATACCGCCGATTCTGTATTGCGGGATTAAAAAAAGCCGGGCCCGAAAGTGATGCACTTCCGAACCCGGCTCAACCTTAACCACTACGTATTTGTTTTTTAACTGATAATCAGCAAAAAAGCTAATTAATTAAGCACCTGCTGAAAATCTTTCAGGCCATTTGCGTTTCCTTTGCCATTCCGAACATTCAGGGTTGGCTGCGGGATATGCGCCGTTTGCTTGTACTCTTCGAGGGTGAAGGAATCGACGCGGATGGCCTCGGCTCTTTCTTTTTCAGCAAGCATCACAAGGTCATAGTCAGCCTGCGTGATGACGGCTTTCTCAAGTGCCTGATCGAGGAGCAAAGCCGGCTTGATGCGGGGCAGGGTTTTCTTGCGGATGGCATCCTTGATTTTACGGGCAACTTCCTCTGACTGAACCGAGAGGCGGAAGGCGCGCTCAAGCTGTGCAAGCGGATCGGCTTCCGGCTTTGGCATGAACATGCCTTCGGTGAAGCGGTCGCGCTGCTGACCCGGCACCTGAACGGCTTTGGCAAGGCGCTGTGCAGTATCATCGCTTGGGCCTGTGCTTAGCGTGTTGGTACGCGCCCACAGGGCAACCGGGCCTTTGAAGAGCCAGCCAAGACCAGGCACATCAAGATGACGGAAGATGCCTTCGAAAGCTTTCTGAATATTGGCAAAGCTCAGCTGCATGGCGTAATGAAGGAAGGCTTCGTCTTCTTTGCGGCGGCCTTCCGCTTCGAACCGGCGAAGAACGGAGGTACCGAGGTACATCCAGATCAGCACGTCAGCAAAACGGCCGGTGAGTTTTTCGCGCACTTTGAGCGCGCCGCCCAGTGAACCCATCGCGATATCCGCGATGAAAGCAAAGGTGGCAGATGCCCATGACATCTTGCGGTAGTAGGGCGCGGCCACACCGTTAACCGGCGAACCAGCGAGGCGGCCGCGGGTAAGGCTAAGCAGCACCGAGCGGAAGAAATTGTGCCCCACATGACCGATGTGCTTCCAGAAAGCATCATCAAAAGCTTTGAGATCATTATTGGTGAGCGCCTGAATTTCCTTAAGCGCATACGGATGGCAGCGGATGGCGCCCTGACCAAAAATCATCAGGGTACGGGTGAGAATATTGGCACCTTCAACCGTGATGGAAACCGGAACAGAATAGTAGGCATGGGCAACCATGTTTTTCGGGCCTTTGGAGATGGCCGCACCACCTAACACATCCATCGTATCGTTAACGACTTCCCTGAAAGATTCAGTGAAGCTGTATTTGGCTATAGCAGTTACCACCGCAGGCTTGGCACCATCCATAAGCGCGCCGCAGGTAAACCGGCGGGCTGCTTCAAAAATGTAGCTGTACCCCGCAATGCGGCTGACAGGCTCTTCGATGCCTTCAAACTTGCCAATCGGCAGACCGAACTGCTTACGAACCGCGGCATAGGCACCAGAAACGCGCAGCATGGCTTTCATACCGCCGGCACTTGATGCCGGAAGTGAAATACCGCGTCCGGCAGCCAGACACTCCATGAGCATCTTCCAGCCAAGTCCGGCACCATCGGTACCACCAATAATGGCGCTTACCGGTACGATTACATCCTTCCCTGAGGTCGGGCAATTGTAGAACGGTACACCAAGAGGGTCATGACGCTCACCAAGCTTAATTCCGCCGGAATCCGTCGGGATAAGCGCACAGGTGATACCAAGATCTTTACCTTTTCCAAGCAGATTTTCAGGATCGCGAAGTTTAAATGCAAGGCCCAACACTGTTGAGATCGCAGCTAATGTGATGTAGCGTTTTTCCCAATTCAGACGCAGATAAAGTTTGCCGTCGTCTCCCTTAAAAACGACGCCGTTCGAGCTTATGCCGCCTGCATCAGAGCCCGCATTAGGCTCGGTTAATGCGAAACAGGGAATTTCCTGACCAACGGCGAGACGCGGCAGGTAGTAGTCTTTCTGCTCCTGCGTACCGTAATGGATCAGAAGTTCAGCCGGGCCCAGCGAGTTGGGTACCATCACGGTTGTGGCCAGCGGACCGCAGCGGGTCGTAAGTTTGGAAACAATTGCACTGTTGGCAAGAGCAGAAAAACCAAGTCCGCCATATTCCTGAGGAATGATAAGGCCGAAGAACTTCTCTTTCAGCATGTACTCCCAAACATCGGGCGGAAGATCGCGGTTTTGGAAAACCTCCCAGTCGTTGGTCATGGCGCAGAGCTTTTCAACCTGATCATCCAGGAAGGCCTGCTCGCGCTCGTTCAGCTCGGGGTAGGATTCATTTAGAATCCGGTTGAAATCGGGCTTGCCGGAAAAAAGCTCTCCGTCGATCCATACCGTGCCTGCATCGATGGCGGTCTGCTCGGTCTGCGAAATTACGGGCAGAAAATTGAAGGCTTTCATGGCCTTCATGATGCCGTTTGAGAGCGTTGCACGGCGAACCGGCTTCACGGCAAAAAAGAGCGCAATTACGCCCAGCGTAATCCAGGCCCAGGTCGGGGCTGCATAGCCCCACATCAGCAAGCCAGTTCCGAGCAGCCAGAGCATCAGAGGTGCACCGGTAAAGCCAAGGATCAGCACGGCGACTGCCGCGGCGGTCCATACGGGCCAGCTTGCTTCGAGACCAGAAAGAAATCCGAAAAATAAAGCTTCCATAATATTGTGATAGTTGTTGATGAGTAGATTGATGCGATTCGTGTTGGTTTAAAGCTTTCACCCCGAAAAACCAGGGGAGATTATTGCCGCTGCCTAATCGAGCAGCTCGAAAATGCCGGCAGCTCCCATGCCGCCGCCTATGCACATAGTGCACATACCGTAGCGCACGCCCCGGCGCTTCATCGCATGAAGCAGGGTTGCCGTTAGTTTGGCGCCGGTACAGCCCAGCGGATGGCCGAGCGCGATGGCACCGCCGTACACATTCACAATTTCCGGATTGATACCGAGCTCACGGATGATTGCAAGCGACTGTGAGGCAAAGGCCTCGTTCAGTTCAATAAGCCCGATATCAGAAAGTTTGAGCCCTGCCTGCTTTAAGGCTTTGGGAATGGCTTCGATGGGGCCAATGCCCATGATTTCGGGAGCGACTCCGGCAACCGCGTAGCCCGCGAGTCTTGCGATGGGCGCTGCCCCGATAGCTTTGGCTTTTTCGGCCGTCATTACAACCGTTGCAGCGGCGCCGTCTGACATCTGGCTGGCGTTACCCGCCGTAACGGTTCCGCGCGGGTTGAACGCTGGGCGCAGTTTTGCGAGTGCTTCCGGACTTGTATCGGCACGGGGACCTTCATCAGTATCAAAAACAAACGATTTTTCAGCCGGGCGACCGTCTTTCATGTAAGTTACAATGGCCTCTACCGGAACAATTTCATCCTTAAAAACGCCCTGCTGAAGCGCCTCAACAGCTTTGCGGTGCGATTGGTATGCAAACTCATCCTGATCATCGCGGCTGATTTTATATTTCATCGCCACATTTTCGGCCGTTATTCCCATCCCGACGTAAACGTTGGGGTGATGCTCGGCCATGTACGGATCGGGTGCAAAATGGTAGCCGCTCATCGGCACGAGCGTCATTGATTCGGCGCCGCCCGCAATCACGACTTCAGCATGGCCGGCCATTACAGCCTGTGCGCCCATCACGATGGTTTGCAGCCCTGAGGAGCAAAACCGGTTGATGGTTGCGGCTGGCACCGATTCGGGCAGGCCTGCACGAAGTGAGATCACGCGGGCCATATTCAGCCCCTGCTCCCCTTCAGGCATGGCACAGCCGATAAGCACATCGTCGATTTCGGCGGGATCCAGCCCCGGCAAACGCTCAATGGCACCTTTCACCGCAGCCGCACCCAAAGCTTCGGGACGGGTGTGCCGCAAACTGCCCTTCTTGGCTTTACCAACGGCCGTGCGGACAGAACTTACAAGTACAACTTCTTTCATCTTTATATCTCCTTGAAATTCTTTGGTTTTTGACCGTGGTTAATTACGCAGCGGCTTGTTGGTTTTGAGGATGCTTTCGATTCTCGCCCTCGTTTTCTCCTCACCAAGCAGCGAAAGGAACACTTCACGCTCCAAATCAATGAGGTAATCCTCATGCACGTACTCGGGGCCGAGGAGTTCGCCGCCGCACATCACGTGGGCGAGCCGGGTTGCGAGATAAGCATCATATTCGGATATCCAGCCGGCCTGCTGCATTTGCCATGCGGCATTTTGAAGCGGGGCAAAACCGGGCTTGCCCGGCACAAAAACGCGGTGCCGCACTGGCGGGGCAATGTAGCCCTGATTGGAAAGCCGTATGACTTCCTCCTTCGCGATGTATATCCGGCGGGCGTCGTTCATGGCGATGCGGGTCTGTTCTTTGGTGAGGTAGCCGAGATCGATTGCCTGCTGACCGCTCGTTGCCACTTTGGCCATTGCAATGGTTTCAAAAACCTTCTGCAGAAACGGCTGTATGTGGGATGGGTGCTGCGTTGGGGCAGCTTCACCGGCACGTGCAACCATGGTCATTGTTCCGCTGCCCGCAGGGATGAGCCCGACACCAAGCTCGACAAGCCCCATATAAGTTTCGGTTGAGGCTACAACGGAAGCAGCGCCCATGGTGAGCTCTACCCCTCCGCCCAGTACCCTGCCACGAATGGCATTCACAACAGGCTTCTGTGCATACCGGATTGCCAGTGCTGCTTTCTGAAAATTGTGAACAGCCTTTTCAATCAGATCGAACTGACCGGCAAGACCTGCCTGAGCAAGCTCACCGAGATTGGCACCGACTGAGAAATTCTCGCCGTCGTTTGCTATTACGAGCCCGCGCCAGTCGCCTTTCTCCACGAACTCAAGCGCTTCAAACACACCGTTAATTACGTTAAAGCCCAGCGTATTGGCTTTTGATCTGAACTCATAAATAAGCACGCCGTCACCAGCGTCGATAAGCGCAGCCTCAGGGTTGCTCCAAACTTCCTTGTCTTTTCCGGAAGATTTAATCGCGGCCAGGCTGATTTCATCCGAATGCACTTCAGCCTGCTGATAGCCGCTGCCGGGCACATAGTGCATCAGGGCGCCGTTTTCCTTTTTCTTGAAAAAGAAATAATCGCCGTCAGCAAGCATTTTGCGAAACCAAAGGGGGAGCTCAAGGCCAAGCTTGCCGGCTTCCTGAGAAAAGCGGACCGGGCCAATTGCATCACAAACTGCGAACGGCCCCATCTGCCAGCCGAAGCCCCACTGAATGGCGAGGTCAACATCTCTCGGATAATCTGATATTTCGGGGATACGGTTCATTGCGTAGGCAATCATTCTTGTGGTATGCTCCCGAATGAAATCACCGGCTCTGCCCTCTTCCCCAAAAAGTATTTCCCAGCGTTTCGAAAGCGAATTCTTCTTAATACTGCTTAAGTCCCCTAAGTCCATTTCTTTAGGCGGCTCATAAGCAAAAGTGCCGGGGTTGAGCGATTTTATCACTTTGCCGTCTTTAAAATAAAAGCCTCTGCCGGTTTTGGCACCGAGGGCCTTTTGCTCAACCAGCTTCAGCAGTAAATCCGGTACCCTGAAAACATCGCGGTCGGGATCGTCAGGAATGGCTTTATACAGATTTTTGGAAACATAGGTGAGGGTATCGAGCCCGACCACATCGGCAGTTCTGAAAGTTGCTGACTTCGGCCGGCCGGTTAAAGGGCCGGTGAGCAAATCGATTTCTTCTATAGAATATCCCTTCTGAAGAAACCCGAAGGTGAGCATCATAGAATAGGTGCCAACCCGGTTAGCAATAAAATTGGGAGTGTCTTTCGCAACAACGATCCCTTTACCAAGATGAATACGGCCAAAACTGCTCACACGGGCTGTTACCTCAGGGTCAGTATCCGGTGTTGGGATAATTTCGAGCAGTTTGAGATAGCGGGGCGGATTAAAGAAATGAGTACCTAAAAAGCGCTTCCTGAAACCCTCAGAACAATCGGCGGCAATCTCATTAATAGGCAAACCGCTGGTATTCGAAGAGATAACGGCGCCAGGGTTAGCGTACTCTTCAACACGGGCCATCAGGCTTTTTTTGGCATCCATCTGCTCGACAATCACCTCTATAATCCAGTCAGCTTTAGCCAGAACCTGAATATCATCATCGAAATTGCCGGTAAATATGCGGCCTGCTACCGAATCAGAAACAACCGGAGAAGGCTTCATTTTGAGCATTTTGGAGAATGCCTGTTGAACAATGGCATTTTTGTTGCCTTCATTAGCGGGCATATCAAGCAGCCACACTGTTAGACCTGCATTTGCAAGATGAGCTGCAATCTGTGAGCCCATAACACCGGCACCAAGAACGGCGGCAGTTTTGAAATTGCTGATGTTAGTTGACATTAGAGAAATTGATTCTTTTCGTTAGTTGAAAAGTTAACAGCGTTAACTGCTTAACGGTGTTAACATACTAAACGGAAAGCATGAAGTCAACAGTTTTTGAAAAAAGTGGGTTTAAAAAGCGTATTATTGCTTAGAATAATAGCGGAAAAGAAAGTGTATGAGTAAATATACCGTTTTGCTATTAGCTTTTTTTCCTTTATAATTGACACTAATTTTACTGAAGCAGACAACGCTTAGATTCAAACAACACATTAATTATATGGAAATCCAATCAGTCGTATTCCCCAGTGTTATCGAGGCATACAGTGTACAGCTTAAGGGCGTTACAAGGTATGAACTTAACGGTCTCAAAATCCAGGATGGCAATACGGATTATTTAATTGGTAATCTTGCACTTACAGAGGGAAAGAACCCACACAAAGCAATTAACAGCTATGTAAATGAAGCAGATTACGGGCTTCTTATTAAGGCAGCGCTTCTGGTAGCAACTAAATTTATTCATGAGCCGCTTGTAGTTACAACGGGTTTTCCGCTTTCAACAATAAACATCAACAAGCGCCAGGCTATCGAGTTCGTATCCGGAATTGATAACATTGTTTATGATTCAAGCCCAGCCGGAGGCGATGGGTACAAAACCAGACAGCTTGAAATAGCTGATGTTAACATCATAGGTGAAATTGAAGCAGCAAATAAAGCTGTTCGCGATATACCCGAAAAAAAGCTGAGTAATTTTTTCATTGTCAGCCTTGGGTACGGCACTGTTGAAGTTGCCCTCAGTACCCCCGATGGTATGGTTAAACGTACCATGGCTTCGGGAAGCGGCCTTCGGTATGCCATAAACCGCGCGATGGACCAATTAAATGAATCCCATTATCTTGGTTTGCGCACCGAACATCAGTTTGATATTGCCTTCCAAAAGGGCAAAATTGTAGTTAACCGCCGCCCTCTTGACCTCACTGAAGTTCGTTCACGGACCCTTCAAAATTACTATAATGAAGTAATTTCATCGCTGATCCGTAACCATTGGTCTGATGAAGATTTTAATACGGCTGAATCGCTTGTTCTTGTAGGAGGCGGTGCCTATTACAAAGATCTTGTTAATTGCTTCAAAGAAGAATTTGATTCCATTCTTGAGGTATTTATTCCTGAGCGCCCTGCTTTTCAGGCAAGCATCGGATACTGCCTGAATTCATTTGAAATGGCAGAAGGTAATAAATCAGTTTGTGTGGGAATAGATATAGGTAACGCTCAAACTGTTATCAGCCTCTTCAAGGACAGCTGAAAGCATTAGAATTTTAAAATTAAAAGCCTCATGTTCTTTGTGACATGAGGTTTTTTTTTGCGAAGGAATATCCTAAATTATAGACTCAACAGCCCCTCTTTTAGCATTTACAGCAGTTGTTTATAACAAAAAACTCTTAGCGTTTTTTAATATACTGTTCCTGCTGAATGTTAAAACCTAAACCTTGTGGTTCAATTATAAATAAATTTGTCAGTAAATCAGATTTTTCTGCTGAGGCGCATTACAGGCTGCAATTAAACGAAATGGAATAATGCTAAAAAATAAACCTAAACCCGAAGAGAAAGAATTTTCAGACTTTGAAAATGTCTGCATGCTGGGGAGAAACTCTCTCATTAAAGATAACCGGTTAATTGCTTTCGCAAATTCAAAAATATCAGGCGCATTAATGCTGGATATTTATTGTCAGCAGAATCTGGTTATTTCTGAAGGGGCAGTTGTTATCGGTAATATTTTTGCTGACTCAGTGCATGTATATGGTAAAGTTGCCGGAAATATACAGGCAAGTGAAAAAGTGCATATTCACGAAAATGCGCAAATCTGCGGTACAGTTCAGTGTAAGATTATCAAAATCGATGAAGGTGCCTTTTGTAAAATTGACGGTAGCGTTGGCAGTACTGATAAACTTTCAGAACCCTACCGAACCGCAAACGACAGCTTTTACACCGATAACATAAGCTATATCAACAGCTTATTTGAAGAGCAACTAAACAGAGAATCCGAGAGCAGTGCCCCTTCTGAATCTCAGAAAAAGAAGGCCGCCAGATTCCGCCTTAAAACCGAAGAAAAAGCAACTACCCCGCCCGACACAACTGAAACCAGCGAAAAAGGAAAAAGAGGTAACAACTCACTCCTTTTCTGATCTCAGTTTTTTTACGCACTTTTTTAGCCCCGGCTTTTGATCCGATTCACGATCAGGAAGCCGGGGTTTTTTGTTTTAAGCTTACTCCAGATTCAAACTTTCAATTTAAATTGAAAGTTTATTCAATAATCTAATACCTATGTTGTATATTACCGTTGCTCTGCAAGTATCAAAACAACACAATCAACCCCTTATACGGCAATCAGATGCATCAGGCATAAGCTAAATGGTTTAAGTCACCCACCCTTCCGATAGCTTCTGAATGTTTCACTGATGAATATTGCCCAAACTAAATCAGATATGGAACTAAAGGATTTGAACAAACGGGAAGAAATTGAATTTGTACTTGAACGTGCAAATAAAGCACTTAAAGAACTGGAGTCTTTTACTCAGGTTCAGGTTGACCGAATAGTTAAGGCACTTGCCAAAATAGTTCACGAGAATGCTGAAATGCTTGCAGAAGAAGCCGTGCTCGAAACAGGTATGGGTAATGTTTCAGATAAGATCATAAAAAACAAAACGAAAAGTGAGCTTATCTATCACAATTTGCGATATGAGAAAACGGTCGGCATTATTGAAGACAATCCGGTTCAGGGCTTACTTACAATAGCCGAGCCGGTAGGTATTGTAGCGGCAATTATACCGTGTACGAACCCAACGGTAACAGCTATGAGTAACGCCATGTTTTGCATCAAAACCCGTAATCCGATTATCATCGCCCCGCATCCCCGAGCAAAAAAAGTAACGGAACATACCGTACAGCTCATGAAAGAAGCCGGGCGTGCCCTCGGGCTGCCATCCGGAGCTATTCAGATTCTGATGGATTCCTCCCGGGAAGACATCCAAACCCTGATGCATAATTCGAATTACATTCTTGCAACCGGTGGTTCTGGCATGGTAAAAGCCGCTTACAGCAGCGGAAAACCTTCATTGGGAGTCGGAGCAGGTAATGTTCCGTGCGTAATTCACCGAAGCGCTAATATTAAACAGTCAGTAGCTGATATTATCCGAAGCAAAACTTTCGATAATGGCTTAATTTGCGCAAGTGAACAAGCCGTAATCGTGAGTCAGGATATATCCGGCGTAGTATGGGACGAATTTAAAAGGCAGGGTGCCTTTGTTACCAATGTTCGGGAAAAACTCTTGCTTCAACAGGCCGCTTTCGGTGAAGACGGGCACGTACTACCTAATGTAATTGGCCAGTCAGCTGAAAAAATTGCTCGTTTTGCAGGTATTGAGCTTCCTAAAAATATTGATATCCGGCTGTTTTTGGTTCCAACCGAAGGCATAGGCTCAGAATACCCGTTTTCATCAGAGAAAATGAGTCCTATTCTTGCCTTTTACATAACACCTGACTTCGAGCGTTCAATTGAATTTGCAAGCCGGTTACTTCATTTCCAGGGCGCCGGGCATACAGCAAGTATTCACACCAACGATCGCGAATCAGCCCTGCAGTTTGCTCATAAAATGAAGGCAAGCCGCGTGCTTGTCAATCAGCCGGCTGCAACGAGCAGCGGAGGCGCACGACATAACCGCCTTACGCCAACAACAACTCTTGGCTGCGGAAGCTGGGGAGGGAATATCACATCTGATAATATTACCGCTCATCACCTGATAAACAAAAAGCGGGTCGCATTCCGTGTTCGTGTGCCCTTAGAAACCGAAAATATATTTCAGGATGATGAACCTGCCGTTTCTGAATTTGCCTGATGTACTCTAATGATATTACCATGAAACCTCTCCAAACCTACCGAATACCTGAACTTTATGCATGGCCCGGTGCCCTTAGCGAACTGCCTGTGCTTGCTGCAAGAAGCGGTGCAAAACGCCTTCTCATCGTTACCGATACAGGAATTGTACAAAGCGGAATTCTCGATGTTGTTGTAAAATCACTGAAGGGCAACCAGCTTGAACTATTAATCGAATCAGGAATAAGCAAAGAACCATCTACCGGCCTCGTTGATAAATTATACGGTCGGGTGAAGGATTTCCGGCCCGATCTGATTGTTGCACTGGGTGGCGGAAGCCCGATGGATATTGCTAAATTGCTTTCCGTGATGGTACATCAGGGCGGAGAAGCCGTTAGCTATCTGTTCCCTGATGCCGTTCGAACCAAAGGAATCCCGCTTATTGCCATTCCTACTACAGCCGGAACGGGAAGTGAAGTAAGCCCGATTGCAGTATTTACCGACGACTCCGACGGGATAAAGAAAGCCGTTGTTTCCAGGCACCTTATTCCGGAAGTTGCTCTGCTCGATGCTCACTTATCGCTGCGTATGCCCGCTTTGGTTACTGCTGGCAGCGGTATGGATGCCCTCACACACGCTATCGAAGCCTACACCTCAACACGGGCAAATGCTTTCTCAGACAGTTTTGCGCGAGAAGCAGTGCGGTTCATTATCCCGTACCTGAAAACGGCTGTTTTAAGCGGCTTGCAGCAAGATGCACGACATTTTATGTTGCTTGGCAGTTTTTATGCCGGCATCGCTTTTACAAACGCAGGTGTAGCGGCTGTTCATGCGCTTGCTTACCCTCTTGGAGGGCTTTATGATGTACCTCATGGAGTGGCCAACAGCATGCTGCTTCCGTATGTAATGCAGTTTAATAAACCCGCTTGTGCCGGGCGCTACCATGAACTTGCCCGCATTACCGGTATAATAGAAACAGAAGACGCTCCTTCCGGTGCCGATGCCCTGATACGTTATATAAAACAGCTATCAAGGGATATTGGCATTCCTGAAGGGCTGCACAGAGTGAATATTCCCGAACTTGCCATACCCGGAATGGCTCAGTCAGCGGCGGGAATCAAACGGCTCATGGATAATAACCCCCGCCCGGTAACTGCACTTGACGCTGAACAAATTTACCGGCATGCTTATGGTGATGCGCTTGTTGCCAGCTGAGCGTCATAAAAAAAGCTGCACAGTTTAACAACTGTGCAGCTTATCCCGGAATTCAGTTTACTGCTACCAGCGGCAGACCACAACTGTCTTGTTGTAAATTTCGAGAAATAATTCCCCGGAATTGGCTATTTCGCCGATAGTGAGTGCGCCATTCACTTCACCATCTCCTGCTATGATGCTAAGCTCGGCATCAAAATCATCGCCCATATATAGTGAGCGGGATATACAGTCGATACTGAACAAAAATGAAAATTGGCCCTCAGAGCTGCTGTTTTGAAGGGCTGATTTATTTCTTGCTGCTCGCGCTCCCTCTAACAGAGATGTCATATTGCCGTGCATCAGGCTTACATACTCGCCCTCAGGTACTTCATCAACTACATGAATCTTATTTCCGACAACCTGAATAGGATCCCTAATTACCATTTCTGAATCAATCTTAACCATTCCGAAGGGATATGATTTAGCAATATCAAAAAAGTTATCGTCAGTAAACTTTAAACCGGAGTGTTTTTCAACCAGCTCCCGGTACACTTGGTAAGCAGGTTTCCACTCAAGCTCCTCGAGCATGTTTCCGGTCGCTTTGGTCACTTTAAGCGGCTCGGAAACCGGCCGCCAGCCGTGTTCTACCCCAATAGCAACAGACAGTGATGAAAGCCCGATCATGGCTGCGTTTGCATACATCCCCTGCTCATTGAAAACACAGGGAAATGATTCAAAAGAAAGTGAACCTGCGCCACCACCAAGGTAGTTTACCCCGATTCCGAAATAATTGTACAAAAAAGAAACACTTTCAGGCTTACCCTGCCCCATAGCATCCACAAAACAAAAAACAGTCCGGATTCCGGGGCCCGCTTCGGCTGTAAAGCGATCAAGCAGCGCATCATACTCCGATTCTGCCAAACCGAAGGGAATAGCCATTGTAAACACAGGTTCAGGCAGAGGGATCACAACGAAACCGGCTTCTTTGCGCTTCGATCCTGAAATTAAACCGGGAAAAAACGCTCCAAAAAAGGGCTTTTCCAGTTTTTCAAAAAAAGCTTTTATCTGATCTGTCTCTTTTCGATGTGTTTCTGAAATTAAGATTAAGGCAGTTGCACAGCTCCCGGCTGCATTAATTTCCATTACGGCCTTATCAACATTACCAAAATCGGAATAATAGCATGGTTTCATCAAGATATCATTAATTTAAATACGTTATTTTTAAAACAGAAAGTAGGGACAGAATGATTCATTTCCCAACTGTTTTTCGACCAATTGGCTTATACCTTCGATAAAAGCCCCAGGTTTTCGAGGGTTTCTTTCAAAAGGGTAGTACGCAGTGGTTTTGAAAGAAAACCGGACATGCCGGAATCGAAACAACGCTGTTTTTCCTCTTTGGCAACACCGGCTGTAAGCGCAATTATTGGAATTGCACTGAAATCTTCACCCATGCTGCGGATTTCTTTTGTAGCGTCGATGCCGCTCATCACCGGCATCTGAATATCCATGATAATAAAATCAGGTTTCACCCGCATCGTTAATTCAACTGCCTGCTGACCATTAACAGCCTCTATGATGTGAACATCACCCAGCAATTTTCTTAAAACTGTTTTAATCAGGGTAAGGTTCAGCGGCACATCTTCGGCAACGAGTACCCGCTTCAGTTCTTTCTTTTCAACGGCCGGCGGCGACTCTTGCTTCAGCCCTGATTCCTGAGGTGTGGACACTGCCGTATTTCGATGCTGATTATTTTCAGCCTGCTTTGAAGCTTCGGCCAGTACCTCCCGCAGCTGATGCCATTTCACCGGTTTTGACAAAGTAATATACTGATTCTTACTCAACCGGCTAAAAAGGGAGCTGAGCCGTGCCCGGTGCGACGGACTGTAGGCAAATACGACGGGATGTGTGTTTGCTGCAGCCGTGCAGCATTTAAAAATGGCATCAATTTCGAATTGCTGATTGGGGTTCAGTGAAATCATCGCAATATTTTCCAACCGGCTGGTTTCCAGTATATGCTGCACTTGAGTAACTGAACTGCAAATTTCACAAACAAATCCAAGTTTTTGGATCATCAGCTTCATAAGATCAGCTTGCGCTTCACAGGGCTCATAGATAAGGATTTTTATGGTTTTACCGATTTCCGAACCAGCGTTTTGCTTCTGCATGATTCGTTCGGTAATATCTGCTTCCTCGTTGAGCACAACATTACTAACGAGCGTGAAGCTAAATAAACTACCCTTGCCCGGCTTGCTGCGCAGGTTAATTTTTGACCCCAGTTTATTAATGATGGAAGCCGAAATCGCAAGCCCGAGACCGGTGCCGCCGTACTTTCTGGTATCTGAATTATCAGCCTGCGAAAAAGCTTTAAAGAGACGCTGCTGGCGGTCCGGGTGAATTCCGATGCCGGTATCCTGCACTTCAAACAAAAACCGGCTTCGGCCCGGGCTCAGGCGTTGCTCCGACAAACGGATCGTTACAGTGCCTTTCTCAGTAAATTTAACGGCATTGTTCATCAGGTTAAGCAAAACCTGCTTCAGCCGGATTGAGTCTGTAAGAATAGTATCCGAAACGTCAAGCCCGATATCAAGAATAACTTCGATATTACGGGCGGTAGCCTGATAACTGATTATATCCGCTGTTTCTTCAACAAGCTTGCGGATATTTGTAGGTATATACTCGATTTCGAGTTTTCCGGCCTCAATTTTGGAAAAATCCAAAATATCATTGATGATATTCATGAGCGACCTTCCAGAAGTAAGCACGTACTCCAGGTACTGCCCCTGTAATTCATCCAGCGAAGTTGATGCAAGCAGCTCCGAAAACCCTATTACCCCATTGAGCGGGGTACGGATTTCGTGGCTCATGTTTGCAAGGAACATTGACTTTGCTTTAGATGCTTCTTCGGCTTTGTTTCTTGCCTTTTCGAGGGTTTCTTCAAGAAGCATCCGTTGCTTCAGACTCACGAGCACCTTGGCAAATACCCGAAGTAAATCTTTTTCATTTAAAGAAAAGTGCTTCAGCTCACTCACCGTTTCAAAGCCTGTAAAGCCGACAACCACGCCATTATCAACCATGGGGGAGCAGAAAATGCTCTTCACCTTGTCGTACTCTAATAGCTTTTTATAAGCCCCGTCTTTCATCTCAGAAACATCAGAAATATCAACATTCTGGTGTTTCGTTATTTTTTCACCTATTTCCGGAATATTTGAAATATCATAAGCTGTATAAAGCTGAACCGTTGAAACGATACCGGCTTTGCACCACTCGTACCGCATAGACATTTCGGTATGTGATTCATTAAAATCGAAGATGTACACGCGGTCTGCCTCTACGAGATCTGCAATGGAAATGAGGGCATCCTGAATGGTTTCATCAAGCTGCTGCCGTTCCACACTGATGAAAACCTGAACGATATCGAACAGTGTTTTAAGCATGCGTGAGTATTCGGCAACCTCTATTTCCGCATTTTTCTGGTTGGTGATATCAATCTTGAAACCGTCGAGCCTTGCTTTGTTTTGATCATCATCATAAACAACCTTGGTACGGTTTCTCACCCATTTCACCCTGCCTTCCGAATCGATTATCCGGTACTCCATTTCGGAATCGACCCCTTCTGTGAGGACTTTAGAAAGCTGATCAAAAGCGTGCAGATCATCAGGGTGGGTGTGTGCCCGCCATACATTTACATCCTCAAACAACCGCTCTTTCGGGAAACCGTAAAGCTGCTCTACAGAGGGTGTGATAAAAAGGAGTTTTTTTTCTTTCAAATCAAAGCTATAAACAACATCCGACATATCTGCCAGAATGTTACTAAGCCTTGTTCTTGTTTTTGCAAGTTCATCTCTGTTACGCTTACGCTCATCAATATCCTGAACGGAACCAAAAAGACGTACCGGTTTGCCAGCCTGTATCTCTGCCTGACCAATAGTTCTTACCCAAACACGCCGCCCTGCCGCTGTTAAAATCTGAATTTCAAGATCGTAGCTTTTGCCCTTTTCCAGCAAATCCTGAAAAGCTGAATCGAACGTGTTTCTGAATTCAGGATGGCAGAAACTGTTGGCATCTTTTAGAGACAGTTCGCCGATAGCATGCGGTTCAAGATCGTGAATAAGATAGCAAACCTCTGTCCAGATCAGGGTATCGGTTACGGGTACATACTCCCAGCTTCCGATACGGGCAATCCTGTTGGTCTCAACCAATATCTGTTTGAGGCGCAGCAGGTCTTTTTCAGCCTGCTTTCGCTGGGTTATATCAGCATTTGACCCTGCAATTCGGACAGCTCTGCCGCTTGCATCCCTGATAGCTGCGGCCCGGCCGTTAATCCAACGGTAATAGCCGTGTTTGTGGCGCATCCGGTATTCGATATCAAAATTTGCCTCATCGCCACAAACGAATTTCTCAAGGTAGCCAAGCACAAATGCTTTATCATCAGGATGTAACTGATCCACGAAAGCATCAATCGTAGCAGAGAGCTCTTCTTCTGCATATCCAAGCTGCTTTTTCCATCGGGGCGAAAAAAACATACGGCCTGAAAACAGTTCCCAATCCCAGATTCCGTCTTTCGTGCCTTTTAGTGCCAGATCATATTGGAGGGTTTTTTCCTTTAAACTCAGTTCTGCCTGTTTAAGGCTTGTAACGTTGGTGGAAATACCCAGAATTGCCATCTCACCCAAACCGGGATGTCTGTAAGGTATTTTAATGGTCTGAAACCAGCCTTTTTCCTGGCTCGTACGGTTCATTTCGTACATTTCAGGCATTGTTACCCGTTTGCCGTTTTCTATAACCGTTTTATCAAACGCCGTAAATTTACGGCTCAGCTTGGGATCAACGCCAAGGTCAACATCTGATTTTCCGATAATTTCATCCGGACTTATTCCGTACCAGTTTGCGAACTGCGTATTCGCCATCAGGTATCTGCCCTGCTGATCTTTGGCAAAAATATAATTTGGCATAGCGTCAAGAATGCTTCTCAGCTGCTTATTAAGCAGTTCAACTTCTTCTGCCTGAAGCACTTCGGCAGTAACATCTCGGGCAGCACAATAGATTCGATCATTCTGAAGAGTCGCTTTCCATTCGAAATGCTTTACTTCTTTACTTTTGGTGATAATCCGGTTTCTTATCGTAAGGGAGTTTTCAAGAGTGAGGTTTGTAATTTTTTTTAGCGTATTTCTCTGATCAACCGGGTGAATAAGAGTATGAAACGGATTATGATACAGCTCAGAGCGTTTGTAGCCTGTAAAGTTTTCCCATTGGGTGTTCAGATAAACCATTTGCATATTCGAGTCGAAAATGCAAAGCATATCCAGACTTGCCTCAAAAAGTGCTTCGATTTCTTCAATTCGTTTCCGCTCATAATTGGTGTCGAAAACCATCACCCCTAAAAGATCAGCTTCACCAGCCTGTCTAAAAACAAAAAGCCGGACCCAGTCGTCGAGGGTAACAAAGTAAGTCTCGATCTCAAGTGTAAAGTTATCGCTCTCTACAAACGAGATGATCTGCCCCCATTCACGGTCCTGCGTATGAAAGCCCGGAAACAGGGCACCGATACGGTTTTGATTGAGCCCGATGCTGAGCTTGGCCAGCATGAGCTCCAGTTTTGGGTTATAGTTTACAATTTCAAAATCAGAAACACGCTTGGTACTGTCGCGGATTACGCGACACTCGAGGAAGCCAAAAGGGCTATGGTTAAGTATTTCCCTTGTAATCAAAAAATATCCTTCTTTGGCAATCTGCTTTAAAAAAACATGGGTTTGTTCTATGCTGCATCTGCTGCTGAATACCTTTCAACACAACATATTTAAAAAATATACTACGAATACTGCAAGTATTTTTTACTAACTGAAAATACTGATTCATTTAAAAAAATCACATACTTGTGTAAACTCATCATCTGTAATCTGAAAGTGGAATACAGCCCTAATGGTTTGCGGGCCAAAAGCCGTCATACTTATGCCAGCCTGTGCAAGTTCACTGAGGGTTTGCTCAGCCGGCCCCGGTGTATCGAAAAGCAGGATATTCGTAAATACGTTTTCCGGATCAGCCGCATAACGGCCTTTTTTCTGAATTACATGCGCCAGTTTTCGTGCCCTTTCGTTGTCTGTTTTCAGCTTATCAAAATGATGATCCAGCGCGTAAGCGGCGGCTGCCGCCAGCAGACCGGTCTGCCGCATACCTCCGCCGAGCATTTTCCGGGTGCGCCGGGCTGAACGGATGCGCTCTGCCGTTGAGAGAACCATCGAGCCAACCGGAGCGCCAAGCCCTTTACTGAAACAAACTGAAATGGTATCGAAAAGTGATCCGATTTCGGCTGCGCTGTACGGGTTTTCTGCCAGAGCATTCCAGATTCGGGCACCATCGAGGTGCAGAAAAAGGCCGTGTCTGTCCGCAATTTCGCGCAGTGTTTTTAGTACCGGCATCGAATACACAGCCCCTCCTCCTTTATTTGTAGTGTTTTCAACAGCAATTACGCGCGTATGCGGGTCCCAGTCGTTTTTTGTGCGAACAGCCGCTTCTACCGCTTCAGGATCAAGAATTCCGTTTTTCCCTTGAAGAGGGCGAAGCTGAACCGACGAAAGCCAGGCAGCGGTTGAGGCTTCATAATTAAATATGTGAGCTTTGTTATCAAGTATAATCTCATCACCGGGATTGGTAAGCTCATACAGACAAATCTGATTACCCATCACACCGCTTGGCACAAACAGACCCGCCTGCTGCCCAAACATGGCTGCGACTCTTTCTTCAAAAGCGTTTACGGTTGGGTCCTCACCGAACACATCATCCCCGACGGGGGCGTTTATCATAGCCTGAAGCATTTCCGGTGTTGGCCGGGTTACGGTATCACTTCGCAAATCAATCATAGCCATTTTTTTTGAGTTTAATGTTGAAATAATAGCGGTTAAAAATTAAAGCCGCTGCTTCTTTTGAAGCAGCGGCTTTATGAGATGCAGTTAATTTTTATTTTTTGAAGGAATAAAAACCAGATCCGGTTTTATCTCCCAGCTTGCCGGCATCTACCATTTTAACCAGCAGCGGACACGGCCGGTATTTTGGGTCTCTGAAGCCGTCGTAAAGCACGTTGAGGATATCGAGGCAGACATCAAGACCAATAAAATCGGCAAGACGCAGCGGCCCCATCGGGTGCGCCATTCCGAGCTTCATTACCTCATCCACATGCTCGGGGGTACCAACTCCCTCATATACACAAAATATCGCTTCATTAATCATGGGCATAAGTACCCGATTTGAAACAAAGCCCGGAGAGTCATTTACAGGAACCGGAACTTTCCCGAAATCGCGGGATAGCTTCTCGATTGTACTGTTCACCTCGTCGCTCGTTTCAAGCCCGCGAACAACTTCAACCAGTTTCATGACCGGAACAGGGTTAAAGAAGTGCATGCCAATAACCTTATCCGGGCGTTTTGTTACCCCTGCAAGTTTTGTGATGGATATGGATGAAGTATTAGATGCAAGAATGGTTTCCGGGGGGGTAACCGCATCGAGTGTGCTGAAAATCTTTTTTTTCAGGTCGAAATTCTCGTTTACAGCTTCGATCACCAGATCAGCCTCAGCAGCAGCGGTTTCAAGATCGGTTGATGTAGTAAGCCGCCCGAGCGCAGCGTCTTTGCCGGCTTCTGTAATCTTTTCTTTGGCAACCATTCGGGTGAGGTTTTTTGTGATGGTGCCTAAAGCACGCTCAAGTACAGGAGCGCTGATATCCACCAGGGTTACGTTAAAGCCGGATTGTGCAGCAACATGCGCAATACCGTTGCCCATGGTTCCGC
The DNA here is from genome assembly GCA_020832405.1 of Balneolales bacterium. GTDB lineage: Bacteria > Bacteroidota > Rhodothermia > Balneolales > Cyclonatronaceae > Cyclonatronum. Next base: position 63,214 of record JAFIET010000002.1, on the reverse strand, counting down.
CGCCAATAACTACAATTTTCTGAATGCTCATACATTTTATGATTTAAGGATTGTTTCAGTTGATATAACAGTACATGAACCACTCCGCCAGCCTGCGGAGCTTAGGATGAATCAGCTATTGATGGTAGTTGTAAACCTGCATTTATCCAAAAATTCGGCAACCGTTTCTTCTGCCGTTTGCGCAGGTCTGATTATTTGAAACGTGCCGTCGGTTTTAAGCAGTGCTTCAGCCGGCAGCGCCCGCCGGTTATATTGTGAAGCCATCGTCATACCGTAGGCTCCGGCATCGCAGAACGCGAGCACATCATCCATTTCGGCCTCTGGAAGCAGTCGGTCGAAGGCCAGAATATCGCCGCTTTCGCATATGTTACCCGAAATTGTGTAGAGCTGATCTGGCGTGTGCTCAATTTTGGTGAGGTTTACCACATCATGCCAGGCATCATAAATAATTGGGCGCATCAGGTGATGCATACCCGTATCAGTGCCAAGATAACGTGTTTCGAGCTGATCTTTGATGGTTTGCACCTTCGTGAGTAAAAACCCGGCTTCAGCTACAAACCAGCGGCCGGGCTCAAACAAATAGTGAAAGCCCTCCGGCCGGCCTTTCAGGTCAGCTTCAAAAAGCGCAGATGCAAGCCTGCCGAAATGCGCCATATCAAAAGGTTTCTCCGAACTCCGGTAAGGGGTCGGCATTCCGCCGCCAAAGTTTATGAAGGTAAGGTCAGAAAACTCCTTTGAGAGCTCTATTAACACTTTCATGGCTGCAATCAGGTTTTCGGGTTCTTTAATACCGCTGCCAATATGAGCGTGCAAACCGATAATGCGTTTGCCGTATTTTTTGGCCAGTGCTACTGCTTCTTCAATCTGCCCGATCCGGATTCCGAATTTACTTTCGGAGTCGCCGGTGTTTACCCGTGCGTGATGCCCGTCGCCAATTGCCGGATTAATTCGCACGCAGCATTCAGTCGCTTCAGGGTGCCGGCAAAAGCGTTCAAGTCGTTTTAATGAACCAATATTGAGAATTACGCCCATCTGTATGGCAGCATCCATTTCAGCATCGCTCATGCTGTTTTCAGTGTAGAAAATCTGCCGGGGATTATCTGTAAAATGCCGGCACAGCAGCACTTCCTCGAAACTTACGGTATCAAAGCCAATACCGGATTTTTGAATCAGAGAAAGAATATGCGGGTTGTCGTTGGCTTTTATTGCATACAGCCACTTAACCGGCTGATTTTCAAATGTATCAAGCACAATTCTGCTTTGTCTCATAATTACGGCTTCATTGTAAACGTAGCAGGGCGTGCCAAGCTGCCGGGCAACCTGAAGCAATGCTGTTGTGTCAGTTTCTCTTATTTTTGTCAAAATTCCTCGTATCAGTTCGTTATATTACACTTTCAAATTTATGTGAAAAGCACCTGCAAACTCAGAGCTTCGATCTGAGGTAAACCGGGCATTCCAAAAATAAGCTCTCAAACTATCTTTCACCGCTCACAATTCAATTATTTTCAATAATGCATGCTTGCTGTGCAGTACGCGCAGCAAGCCCCTAAAGCTTGTAAAATTTCGGACTGATTTACCTAACTTCAGGGCTATCGTAACAAATAACCTTATCCTGATTTGTGAAGGGTATGCCTTCGAAGCAGTACACCTTATTTATTTAGCACCTTCTACAGATAAAATCGGCAGCATTTACTCTCTCTCAAAATTATGAAGTTCACATCACCGGCACTTCTGGTTTTTCTTGCAGTACTGATTTCTGCATCACTTTTTCTTACCGTTCGCTCTGTATTATTTGGTTCTTCGGGCTTTGAAAGCGGCACCCTTACCATCCATTCGCTTCACCAACCCCTAAGCCTTGACCGTACTGAAAGTGGTATGGTGAGTATTAAGCTGCTGCAGATTGAGGACTATGAAACCGCTTTAGGTTTCGTGCACGCCCGCGACCGGCTATGGCAGCTCGAAAAAATGCAGCGCGCAGTGCAGGGTACCCAATCGGTATATGCCGGTAAGGATTTCATGCGGGCTGATTTACTCACCCGCTTACTACTTGAAACCGGCAATCAGCGGTTTGAGGATTTTTTTGGGTTTACCGCTGCCGATATGCAGCGTTTTGAGCGCTACGCAGCAGGTGTTAATGCTTTTATTGATCAGGCCGGAAGAAATTTACCTATGCAGTTTACGATTAGCGGTAGCAGTGCATCCCGATGGACCGCTGAAGATGTTGCAGCATCTTTTGTACTTCAGCTGTGGCTGCTCGAAACCGACTGGCAACAGCAGCTCGCCAACCTGAAAGTATCGAAACTTCTTCCACAGGGGCTTGTACCGCTGCTTTTTGGCCGCACTATTACCTCAGAATTTGCTGAAATTGACGCGGGTCCGGCCTTTCTTGAACAGATTAGTGAACTGCTCACAGCTGATTATCAGCTCAGGGTACTGCTGAATGCTCCAAGGCAGATTGATCCGGTAAGGTCGATAGCTGAATGGCATGAAGACGGGACTGTCACAAGCCTGCTCTCTTTTCAGTCAGGGCCGGGCACACCAGGTTTTTGGTATGATGCAGCATTTACAGGGCCGGCATTTAGCGGAAATGGCATACGAGCCTTCACGCTGCCCGGCACACCCGTATTATGGGCAGGCTCAACTGAGCACAAAAGCTGGCATCCGGTTAATTCTAAAGTCATTACAGATATCCTTTATCAAAATGAGGATTATGCGCCATCTTCCCGTATTTCGGTAAGAACCGCCGAAGGCGGCAGTATGCTTTTTCATCTGAACATAACCCCGGATTCCTTCACAATGCTGCCCGACCAGCGCAGCCGCTTTGCCTTCAAAAGATCTAACACACAAACCGGTGCTATTTTCAGAGATTACATGGGCATTGGCATATCTGGCCGGGAAAATCTGCAAGTTTATGAACAAAGGCATATCAACATCATTAATACCCATAATGATGAAAACATGCTTACTCAACCTCAGTTACAGGCTCAGTACCCGATTCGTTTCTCCGGTTACCGGAGCACGGTAAGTGATGCCCTTTCGGGGCAGACTTTTTTTGGATACAACCGGCTGCTTGAATTCAGCAATCCGGAATTACTTGTTACCCATAAAGGCCGGCTTCAATTTGCGCAAAACCTGAGCAACATTCTTTCAGGCTACACTTCAGTACCATCTCTTTCGATGGCGGCCGAATACCTGTCGAATTGGGACGGGCAGTACAACCGGTACCTCACGGCTGCGACCCTCACAGAGCTTAGCCTGTTTAAAACAGCCGAAAATGCCCTTGCAGCTTATCTTGACCCTGAAGTTGTTGGCGTTTTGCGCAATATAAACCTGATCGATCCGGAGATCGGCGTTTTTCTGCTTAATGCCCACCTCACAGCACGGGAGGGAGCTTCCCCTGTGAGCAATCAGTTTTTTGCCCGCCGGGTTCAGGAAGCTCTTTTTGAGCTGGAGTCCATTTTCGGACCAGAACCATATGCCTGGCGCTGGGGAAATGTAAACAAGAATACGTTTACTGACCTTGCCCTCTGCGGGGATACGCAGCAATCAGCATTTTTCCGCCAAAGGGCGTGCTTCACCCTCGAAGCCGTGCGTGATGTAACCATACTCGGGCAACAGGACCTTGTGAACGCTGCCGTCGTTTACCTGCGTGACGGCAGCGTGCAGACAAGTTCATTCACTACAGCACTGCTTCAAAGCCGCACAGATCCAAACGGCAATGCTGAACATGTTTCAATGCTTATCCCGGGTCATTCTGATAACCCTTTTTCAACCTGGTTTGATACAGGCATGGGCTACTGGCCCTACTTCGAACGCTTCTCACTCATCCCATCCACAAAAACACGATCTCAGCTAAGGCTAAAACCGGCTGGTACGTGAAACAGTTAGCACGTTTACACCTCACCCTTTTGTTTATTATATGACATCATCACACGAACTCAGTATCGGGATTGACGGCGGTGGCAGTGGTTCCCGTTTCGTGTTTTATTATAACGATCAACCCTATTCAGCCGTCGGGCCCATTTTGCAGGCACGGATTAAGCCCGCAGATGAAACGGCAGGGCTTATCGCGCAGATTATCGGTCATATTTGTGAGAAAAAAAATTATCCGATGCCCTCACGCATTACAGCCGGCATAGCGGGTGCCGCACAGGCTGAAATCAGGCAGGCCCTCACGCAAAGTCTGAAAGGAATCTTCAGGGCCGCAAAAATTACAGTTATGTCGGATATTGCAGCCACATTTGTTACCAATTTCCCTGACAGCAAAATTGAGGGCAGAGCTGTTTTGATTTGCGGAACCGGATCTGTACTTGTGTACGGACATGACGGAATTTTAAAAGTTGCCGGAGGTTTCGGCCCCGCTCTCAACGAATACGGAAGCGGGCGTCAGCTGGGTAAAGATTTTATGAGCTGCCTGATGAGCTGCATGGATAAAGGCACACGCGACCCTGAAGTAAAAGCTATACTGGAAAAAGACGGCCTCTACCTGAATACCCGCCTTGACGCCTTAAAACTGCTGTACAGCTCCGATTTCAACCCTTCCACACTCGCCCCAACCTGTCTGCAGCTGGCAAGCACAGGACATTCAAGCTGCCGGAAAATTGCAGAACATCACATTGAATCCCTTTTAAGCCTTTTCGCGGCAGCTTTTAGTGTTAAGCGCAGCCTGAAGCAGGTTGCACTGCACGGCGGCTTATTTAACAGCAGCTGGTTTATGGAAAGGGTGATTCAGGAACTCACAGCTGCTTACCCGGATATTCAGATCAAACGCAGCTATCAGGATACAGCCGGTTTTCTGGCCAAAAAGGAAATCAGCAACATACCTGTTGTTTGCCTTTAGAACATTTTAGCATTAATCTTAAGGGCAGCACGCTTCAATATTGTTCATCAATCCCCGAATCCCATTTTCCGGAATCTCATGTGCAGGCCATTTTGTGTAACCTTTAGCTTCTTCTTCATTTTAATCTTACTGTCAACTCCGCTTCAATCAACAACATTAGGTGAAACTGCCCTCAGCTCCGGAACGGGCTCAACTGATGATGTGAGAAATCACATACAGGAACAGGCCCTGCACCTGCTTCGGGACATGAGTTTACAGGAAAAAATTGCTCAGCTTATCGTTATTCGGGCACAAGGCAATTACTATTCGGAAGATGCGGATGAGTTTCTGCACCTTTCACGAATGGTAAATGAGTATCAGGTTGGCGGTATTATATTTTTCCGGGGGGAGATTTACAACCAGGCTGTACTGCATAACAAACTGCAGCGGCTGTCCAGAATCCCCCTTTGGATCAGTCAGGATATGGAATTCGGTGCAGCTATGCGTATTTCCGGCACAACCCGATTCACGCCCGCTATGGGCATTGCTGCTACAGGCAACCCTCACAATGCCTTTGAAAAAGGACGCATCACAGCACTTGAAGCACGCGCTATCGGCGTTCATCAGATTTACGCTCCGGTTGTGGATATCAATAACAACCCTGAGAACCCGGTAATTAATGTACGCTCATTTTCCGAAGATCCTGAAACCGTGAGCATGTACGCCGAATCTTTCATAAAGGGAGTGCAGAGTCAGGGCATTGTTGCAACTGCCAAACATTTTCCGGGACACGGAGATACCGACGTTGACTCCCATATCGGTCTGCCGGTTGTGCAGCACACCCGCGAGCGCCTCAATCAGCTTGAACTACTGCCTTTTCGCCGGGTAATTGATGCAGGCGTTGGCAGTGTTATGTCGGCGCACATTGCCTTCCCTAATATTACCGAGGGTATTAACCGACCGGCCACACTTGAACCCGGTTTAATGCACGGTTTACTGCGGGATGAACTCGGCTTCGACGGCCTCATCGTAACAGACGGGCTTGAGATGCAGGGCATTGCGTCGAATTATGCGCCGGGTGAAGCGGCCGTTCTAGCGTTGAATGCAGGAGCCGACGTACTGCTGCTTTCCCCGGATGAGCTCACTGCCATTTTCCAGATTAAGGAGGCCGTACAACGCGGCGAGATCTCCGAAAGCCGCATCGATGATTCGGTGCTTCGCATCCTTGCGCTTAAAATCGATCACGGGCTGATGCGCAACGCCGAAGTAAACATCAACCGTATTTCACGGGTTGTAAATACGCGTGCAAACCAGCTTACGGCCGATCGTATAGCACGCGAATCGATTACCGTGCTGCGCAATAACCGGGACATTCTGCCGATAAGGCCCGACCGGTTCCCCAAAATTACCGTTATCGCCATAGCCGGCGGCCGTACGGGCAATGTGGGTTCCGAATTCAGAAGTGAACTTTCAAAATATCATCCGGATATTTCATTCCATTTGTATGACGAACGAACTTCCGAACAGGAGCTCAACGAAGCGATAGCTTCCGCCCGACAAGCCAACCTGATTATCGTAGGCTCGTTTCTGCCCCTTACAACAGGAAGGCCTATCACTTTCAACCGCGAACAGCAGCGCTTTGTACGGCGCATTCAGCAACTCGGGCGCCCGAAAGTTGTTATTTCATTCTCCAGCCCGTATGTGGTTAATGAAATTCCGGATGCTGATGTGCACATACTATCATGGACTTCCCTCGGCAGCCATTCTGCAGCAACAGCTGCAGCCCTTTTCGGAGCAAGCGATGTTTCCGGACGCCTGCCCATATCCATACCGGGCCTGTATGTGCGTGGTGAAGGCATCGAAATTCCTAAAACTATCTTAAGGCAGGACCGCCCGGAAGCAGCAGGGCTTTCCACCGAAAAACTATACGAAATCACCCGAATCATGAACAGGGCCGTTCAGGACTCTGTCTTTCCCGGAGGAACTGTAGCAGTTGTACGAAACGGTATTTTAGCCTGGAATGAAGGCTATGGATATCACGACTATAACAAAAGGCGCCCGGTACGCAGCACTGATATTTACGATATAGCTTCGCTCACCAAACCGGTAGCTACAACTACCGCTGTAATGATGCTTGCCGAGCAGGGCAGGCTACGGCTCGATCAAACCGTTCAGTCTTTTATCCCGGGCTTCCGCTCAGGCATGAAAGGCGACATCACCATAGAGCATCTGCTCAACCACACCTCCGGCCTGCCGGCTTACCGCTTCTATGTGGATCAGTTTCAGAGCCGGGAGGCCATACTTCAGGCCGTTATCATTGAGCCGCTGCTTCAGCCGCCGGGCGAAGGGGTAATCTACAGCGACCTTGGCTTCATCCTGCTTGCTGAAATTGTTGAACAGATTACTGAAATGCCGCTCGACCGGTTTTTAAACACGCAGTTTTTTTACCCGATTGGCATGACGGATACGCTGTTCAACCCCAGAAGGCGCGGAAGATGGACGCTAAACAGGATTCCGCCAACAGAAGTTGACCGGCAGTGGCGAAACACCATTATTCGCGGGGATGTGCATGACGAGCGCGCGCACTTTATGGGTGGCATAGCAGGCCATGCAGGGCTTTTTTCCACAAGCGGAAACCTGGCCATTTACGGGCAGTTTTTGCTCAACAACGGAAGCTACGGCGGGCGTGAATATGTTTCGGACGCAATTATGCGTACCTTTACCTCCCGAGACGCTTCCCGCGGGGGAAGGGCTCTGGGATTCGACTTAAAAAGCCTTAACGGCTTCACTACTGCCGGTCAGCTGAGCAGCAACGACACCTTTGGCCATCTGGGGTTCACCGGAACAAGCCTCTGGGTTGACCCGCAGCGGAATCTTGCCGTCATCATTCTTACCAATCGTACCTATCCGGAGCGAGGAACTTCCGCCGGCATTAATCAGGTGAGAGCGAGGGTGATGGACGCCGTGATTGAGGCCATCACCGATGTTACAGACTGATTTATGAATTTCAAGAAATTAAGCACTTTCAGCTACGTCCCCTATTCAGGAAAGCCACAAGCCTGTGTAATCCAATCCGTATCCGGGCATTTTTATCCCGGTGTGAGGATAGAAAACATCTCTTACCCCCTCACCATCGGCCGTATTCAGGCCGCAGTATTTTCCTGCATTGCTGACGGGGAAAAACCCGAAACACTGATACTTCCTGACGAAGCCGATACAGGGGAACTTCTATCCTACTGGGAAACAACCTTTGGCTTTACGACCATTACCGATGCTGATTTCACATTCAGCCCCAAAAATCTGGTCGTTAAAATTTCGGGAAATATCCGATACGACCATCTGCTTGAGCTTTGCAAGAAGGCCGTAATTCCCAACTCCTCTTTTCCGGTAGCTGCTTTGCTTCAGGTAAATGACGGATTTATACCGGGGGTAAATGCTGAAACAACCGGCTGGGAGCTTGGGCTGTGTGCCGAGCGGATTGCACTCAGCAGGGCGATTTCTGCCGGCTATGGCCCGTCAGAAACGGGCAACATGTATATCGCTGCACCCATGGGCGACTACGTGAGCCCGTGCGGAGCATGCCGTCAGGTAATGATGGAACATATACAATCGCAGCGGATTCATCTTTACCAAAATCATACTGAATTGCTTTCAGTAGGCTGCACAGACCTTCTCCCCTATCATTTTTCAAGCGATGAGTTGAGTAAGAAATCCGGCAAAAACCAACAATCTGCTTTTTCTGAATGATGAATCCCGAAAGGCTGTTGCCGACCTTTGTAACAGTACCGGAAATTTAACCACCTGCAATACATCTCTATCACAGCAAAGCCGCATGAAATACCTTTTCATCCTTGATTATACCCGCCTTGATCAGGGTACTTTCCTCAAACATTTCGCACGTTCACTCGCCGGTCTTAAACTCGATTCTTTCATGATGATTCATGCTGACAGCGAGTACACATCCCGAATAACAGAAACGGGGGTGCTCACCGAAACTGCGAGAATCAGGGCTACAAAAGAGCTCAACCACAGGCTCACCGCACTTTTCGCCGATGAGGGCATCCCGCTGATCGCCATTAACGGGTATCAGCGTAAAACTATAGTTAAAGACGGAAATAAAATAAGGGTCAATGCAAACTTCCTGAAAGAGCTCGGAACAAAGACCAATGTACTGCTCTCAAACCTGATTGAAGACGAAAACGGAATGCAAGCTGCCCTTCCCTTGGCACAGCTTGCAGAGGTGCTGCATGAAACAATGAACTTCACCTATCTGTGTGCATTTGACTCAAATGACAATCCCGAGGCACTACTTTTTACCAGGCATGATGACAATCCTTTACCGGCAAAACTTCCGGAAGAACTTTCGGGAACATCAATGCCGCTGAACCTGCTTCAACCTGCGCAAATGACCTCTTCAGAAGTCTTTCAAAAAAAGCTCCGTTCATCAAAGATATAGCTATATTTTACAACATTATCCACAAACGCTTAAAAAACAATTGCATACAAAAAACTATTGTAAATTAGCCCGAAACCCCTTTTTTTAGCCTTCAGTCTTGATTCACGTGAATCATATAATTAGATTCTAAGGCATTCAACATTGTTTCTTTCATCTTAATTAACAGATAAACGGAGTTCAACAAAATGAGTCGTTTTCACGAAGTTAAAGCCCTCGTAGATTCTCTCGAAGAGGACATGGATAAGTTCTACAACAAGTCAAACAAAACTGCCGGTACCCGCGCGCGTAAAACGCTTCAGGACCTGAAAAAACTTGCTCAGGAAATCCGCATTGATATTCAGGATAAGAAAAACGAAGAGTAACTACTCATTTTTTCTCCTATCCAAACTAAGCCACAGCTCAGCGTGTGGCTTTTTTTTTGTTTCAAAGCCAACACACGTCCCCTCTTTTTAGCTATGCGCCCTTCCCTGTTACTCCTTTTACTTCTGCCCCTGATTGCAGGGGCATGCTCAACCTCAGAAAAAGAAACCAAGCTTGTTTTACTTTCTACAGCTGATGTTCACGGTTATGTATTCCCCTGGGATTACTATAATGATCAGCCTGAAGAGCGCTACAGCCTTCTAAAAGCTGCCACCATTATCGACTCCGTTCGCTCGCAAAACCCGCACACCCTTGCTTTAGACGCCGGCGACTGGCTTCAGGGCAACCCCTTTGCTGAATACTTTGCCAGGGTTGATACCACCCTGGCCTACCCTTTTTTGAGTGTCGTTGATGCGCTTGATTTCAGCGCCGTTGTCGTCGGAAACCATGAGTTCAACTTCGGCCTTGAACACCTGCACTTCCGTATGTCTCAGTCCGATACTCCCTTTCTGGCAGCCAACGCCTTACATTCCGAAACAGGGCAAGCAGCCTATACCCCATGGCTGATTAAAGAAGTTGACGGATATAAGATTGGCATACTTGGCCTTACAACTCCGGGTTCCGCCATTTGGGACCGCCCAAGGCTCGAAGGCAGGCTTCGGTTTGAAGACGGGGTTGAATCTGCACGCAGGTATGTGCCGGAAATGCTGGAAAACGGTGCAGAAGTGATTATTCTGGTGATTCACTCAGGCTTTGAAGGTTCTACGAGCTACACATCCGACGTTTTGGGTGAAGAGCATTTCGGCCGGGCAATTGCAGATGAGGTGCCCGGCATTCATGCCATGGTTACGTCGCACACACACCGGTTAATCGATGATTTAATTTATTTATCAGAAGCCAACCCGCAGGGAGTAGCTGTAACTCAGCCGGGTCGCTGGGCATCGCACATAGGTTATACAGAGCTGCTGCTTAGCCGTGATGCCACCGGAACTGTACAGGTCGCCTACGGCAAGAACATCGCCCTTCCTGTTGAAGGCGCAAAACCGCATACAGCTTTGTATGAGCAGTTTCTTGGGGAACACGAATTGGTGCGCTCCCACATGCAAAAAGCCATTGCCACAACAGATTCTGTATGGAGCAGCTCCGATGCCCGCCTTGCAGACCGTGCCATTACTGACCTTATACAATATGTTCAGCGAAGAGCAACAGGTGCAGACCTCTCAGGCAGTGCCATATTTCATACCGATGCAGCTTTTACAGACGGCATCATCAACCGTGGGTCGCTTGCGAGGGTATATCCTTTTGAAAATACGCTTTTCAAGCTGCGGATAAGCGGGGCTGTGTTACGGGAGTATCTGGAATTTTCAGCCCGCTACTATGAAACCTACAATGGCGACGGTACTGCGCTCCCGCAGCCTGCCGGCCACATACCCGGCTTCAATTTTGACGTCGTTTACGGGGCCAACTACCAGATAAACCTGCGTAAACCCGCCGGTGAACGCATCGAAAACCTCCGCGTGAACGGCAGGCCGGTACGTGATTCAGACAGCTTCACCATTGCACTCAACTCCTATCGTGCCGTAGGCGGAGGCGACTACCACATGATAGCCGGTGCAGAAGTGGTCGGCGTTATAGATACCTCAGTAAGACTTCTGGTTGAGCAATACCTCCTGGAAAAAGGACACATCAACCCACAGGATGTTGCCCGTAAATACTGGCAAATCGTTTACTAATATGCAGCTATGTCTCTCGACCTGACAACACCGGCACTGTTATTTCCGGCCATTTCATTATTACTGCTGGCCTACACCAACCGGTTTCTGACCCTCTCCGGCCTAATCCGCGGCTTATCGCAAAAATACCGGGAAAACCCCGATCACTTAATCTACGGGCAGATTGTAAACCTGCGCAAGCGTGTAAACCTGATAAAATCTATGCAGCTTCACGGAGTTCTCAGCCTCTTTTTGTGCGTTTTTTGCATGTTCCTTCTTTTTGCGGATTACCTTTTAGCCGGCAGTTATGTATTCGGGGCAGCACTGCTTTTCCTGCTTTATTCACTGGCATTGTCAATTCAGGAAATATACATCTCCGTCGAAGCGCTGAATCTTCAGCTGAGCCTGATTGAAAGCAACCCCGTTCCAAAAGAAAAGCCCGCGCAATAAATTTATGCACGGGCTTCTGAAAAGTACGCTGCTGATTGGCACTCAGGGTTAATCCAGAGATTCTTCTGATATTTCATCATCACCGCTGCTTACAACTATATCATCCTGAATGGAATCATCATCATCGTCGTCATCTTCTTGCGCAACTGGCGCAGCTGGTTTTTTCTTTTCCTTTTCCTCAACTGCACCAGCCCTGCGCAGGTAAGCACCAACTTCGGGATGATCATTATCAGTGGCCATTCTTAAAGCCGATTTACCGCTCTTGTCTTTAACGCGAACATCTGCACCGTGGCGCACAAGGTAGGTACAAACGGCGAGATGACCTTCTCTGGCTGCAAGCATGAGAGGAGTTTGCCCCCACGACTGACGTGCATTGATATCAGCACCTTCTTTAAGCAGCAGTTTAACAGCTTCCAGCTGCCCCTCTCGCGCAGCTATGATAAGAGCCAGCGGGCCTACCTGGGCGCCGTTTTCCAGCAGATACTTCATCATCTCAATATTACCGTTTTCGGCAGCCCGGTTGAGCGCTGTACCACCCATTTTATTCGAAATATTGGGATCAGCACCTGCCTTAATCAGAGCCTGAACCACATCAAACCGGTTGTTTTCAGCCGCGTAAATTAGAGGGGATGAACCGTTTTTAGCCTGCTCATTAATTGCTGCACCCTCGCTCAACAAGCGCGTCAGACCCTTAAGATCGCCCGATGCAGCACATGCATGTAGTTCTGGAATACTCATAAATGGATATATTTACTGAATAAAAAAAAATTGCGGCTTTGAATGAATTGGGTTGCCTGAAACTAATACCATTTCTGAAAAATTCCATACGGTTTTGCCTTTTTATCGAACCATCGCTTTGTTTTTTTGCAGTGCCTTTATCTTCTTATCTTGACTGCGCAGCTTTTGCCTGCAATCAACCTCCGGCAACAAACCGCAGCTGCATTTTCGCTCACAAGGTTGCCGCTCTTTCAACAACATTCAAAATTAAATTTATGAGTTTTCCGAAGTTAATCGCATTTTTTGTCCTGTTCGCATTCACAATCAGTTTTGTTGCCTGCCAAAGCCCTGACAACGGAAACGGGGAGTCAGAATTTCAGCCGGTTTTTCCTGAAGGGCTTATCGTTGAAGATATTGTTACCGGTGAAGGTGTTCAGGTACGGCAGGATGACATTCTGAGTGTAAATTACACCGGCTTTCTCGAAGATGGTACTGTATTTGACAGCAGCGAGGGCCGCGGGCCTTTCAGCTTTCAGCTCGGTGCCGGTCAGGTTATCCCGGGCTGGGACCGCGGCCTTGAGGGAATGCGGGAAGGCGGAAAACGCAACCTTACCATTCCTCCTGATCTGGCTTACGGTGAGCGTGGTGCAGGAAATGTAATTCCTCCAAATGCTACCATTAGTTTTGAAGTAGAATTGCTTGAAGTTTTCAAAATGCCCGACGGTGTTTGGGAGTACAATGAATCGGATGTTGTAACTACTCCAAGCGGCCTTCAGTACGTAATCATCGAAGAAGGCACCGGCGAACTTGTTGAAGTAAATGACCGCGCTTTTGTTCACTATGATGGTTTCCTTACCGATGGCACTATGTTTGATTCATCCGCCATGCGCGGACAGCCGCTGAGCATTGTAGTTGGCGTAGGCATGGTAATCCAAGGCTGGGACGAAGGCCTGCAGGGGATGCGCGTTGGCGAGCGCCGTGTGCTCATTATCCCTTCTGAGCTCGGTTACGGCGACCGTGCCCGCGGCGACTTAATTCCCGCAAACTCAACCCTCGTTTTCAATGTGAACGTGGTTGATGTCGATAAAGCGACTGACTGATTTCGATTCTTAACTGCAGGCTGCCTGAGAAGACGGCAGCCTGCAGTTATTTTGTTCTGGCAGCTAAATCCTCCCGCTGATTATTTTCATCCTCTTTTTCCACCACACCCGATTATGAGCAGCATACCCATTAAACAAATCGATGCTTTCACCCGGAAGCCCTTCGCCGGAAATCCGGCCGGCGTTGTAACAAATGCCGACCACCTTTCTTCTACCGACATGCAGCGGATTGCCAGCGAAATGGCTGTATCTGAGACCGCTTTCGTGCTCAAGCCAACTTCTGAAAGCTGCGATCTTCGCCTGCGCTGGTTCACGCCCACCCGTGAAGTTGACCTTTGCGGGCACGCTACCATAGCTGCTTTCCATGCCCTTGCAGAAGAAGGCCTGTTCGGCTTAACCGTTGATGAACCCCAAAGCTTCAATGTCGAAACCCGCTCCGGTGTGCTCGCTGTTGATGTGGAATGGAAAGACCTGCAGCCCTATATCAAAATGGGCCTGCCCATTCCGAAGTTTTTCCCCTTTCCGGATGACTACTCCCTGCTTTGTGCAGCCATCGGTGTAGCCGAAGTTGAGCTGAGCAAAAAGGTGAAGCCGCAAATTACACAGGATGGCTACTGCTTCATCCCCCTCGCTTCGTATGAGAGCCTGAAAACCATTGAGCCTAACCTTATGCTGATGCGCAAGATCAACGAGCGCCATGCTATTACAGGTTTTGCCGTTGTAACTACCGATACGGGGGAATACGACATCGACTGGCACATGCGCTTTTTTGCGCCCTCACTCGGCGTTCAGGAAGATCCGGTAACCGGCTCCGCCAACGGACCAATGGCCGTTTTTCTGTGGCACAACAACCTTGTTGATCGAAACAAAAAGTTCTTTTCCTTCAAGGGCTATCAGGGCTATCTGATGAACCGCCCCGGCTACGTTACGGTGAACATGGCTGTGAAAGATAATGAGGTTACCATGCTTCAGATTGCGGGTCAGGCCGTGACAGTTCTCGAAGGCTCCATCCGCACGCACCTCAATATTGCCGAAAAACTTTAGGATGAACACATGAGCCGGGCTCCGGCTTCTTCATCCATCCCCCTGAAACAGAAAAGTCCGCTCCGATGCAGCACATCAGAGCGGACTTTTATTTTATTAGCCGGTCGGGACTTAATTCTTCCCGGGTTTCATCATCCTGAAAAACTGCTTCAGCTGCTCACGGGGGGCAGCCTGTGTGATGAAGTTAAACTGCCCGGCTTTCAGGCGCTCGCCGCCGTCGATGGTTACACACTCCCCGGTAATGTAAGCTGCGAGGTCGGAAATCAGAAAACAGGCCAGGTTTGCAAGCTCATCATGCTCGCCGTAACGGCCGGCCGGGATCTGCTTCAGGTAGGCCTGCTCCATCTTGGGATCGGGCATCAGGCGAGTCCAGGCGCCTTCTGTGGGGAAGGGTCCCGGGGCGATGCTGTTTACCCGGATGCCGTAAGTAGCCCACTCGTAGGCAAGGGTGTTCGTCATGGCATAAACACCGGCCTTGGCACAGGCCGAAGGCAGCACAAAGGCAGAACCGGTTTCGGTGTAGGTCGTCACGATATTGAGGATGCTCCCCTGCTTTTTGGCATCAATAAGGCGGCGGCCAAACTGCTGCGAGCAGTTAAAGGTGCCGTTCAGCACAATATCAACGACCGACTTAAAGGCGTTGGGGCTGAGGTCTTCCGAGGCAGACAGGAAATTGCCGGCAGCGTTGTTCACGAGCACGTCGCATCCGCCAAAACCGGCTTCAATCTTATCCATCATGGCACCTACAGCTTCATAATCGCGTACATCAACCGAATAGAAAGCTGTGTTTTTTCCGGCGGATGAAACCGCGTCGATTTCTTTCGCCGCAGCTTCCAGCTTTTCGAGCCTCCGGCCGCAGATCAGAAGCTGCGCGCCAAGAGCTGCAAAACCTTTTGCCATTGCCAGACCGAGGCCTGAGCCCCCGCCGGTGATCAAAACCGTTTTGGTGCTCAGGGTGTCCTCTTTAAACATATTCAGCTCTCCTCATAAATTCGTTCGATTTCAAGTTTGTATTTATCGTGTATTACGCGTCTCTTGGTTTTCATGGTAGGCGTGAGTTCCCCGCCATCAATACTCAGCAGGTTATCCAGGAGGGCGAATTTCTTAATCTGCTCCCAGCCCGGAAGTTTTTCATTAAGGTGATCCACCTCAGCCTGAATCAGGTCTTCCAGCTTCTTCATAAAAGCAGGGTCATTTTCTGAAAGCGGCGCGAGTTTGGCTTTGATGGCTTCCATATTCGGCACGATCAGCGCGGAGCAAAATTTACGGCTTGCACCAAGCACCACTATCTGCTCGATGAGGCCGCTGTTCATCAGGGTATTTTCAACATGCTGCGGCGCAACATATTTACCGGTCGAAAGCTTGAAGATATCTTTCTTGCGGTCTGTGATATAAATGAAGCCGTCAGCATCAACCTTGCCTACATCCCCTGTCATGAACCAGCCGTCTTTATCGATTACTTCGGCGG
This sequence comes from Balneolales bacterium, assembly GCA_020832405.1. GTDB lineage: Bacteria > Bacteroidota > Rhodothermia > Balneolales > Cyclonatronaceae > Cyclonatronum. Next base: position 47,088 of record JAFIET010000002.1, on the reverse strand, counting down.
TTGCTTCAGGGTTTTTGTAGTACCCCTTCATGATGTTCGGTCCGCGGGCACAAATTTCGCCGTCGTCAGCAATTTTGACTTCCACACAGCGGATGGCCCTGCCGGATGAGCCCTCTTTGATGCCGCCGGTTGTGGTAACCGAAATTACCGGTGAGGTTTCGGTAAGGCCATAGCCCTGATGACACCTGAAACCAATGGCGGTAAAGAAATTCATCATCGTAGGGGAAAGCGCAGCCCCCCCGCTGATGAAGCCCAGAAGGTTGCCGCCGAATCCTTCACGTATTTTGCTGTAAACCAGCTTATCAGCCATGCGAAGCTTGAAAGCCGCAAGACCGGTTGGAGGCGTATCGATACGGTAGGCTTTGGCCTGCTCCATGGCCCACATCCCGATTTTGAGCTTCAGACCCTCGCCGGAAGCTACCTTGTTGAGGATACCGGAATAAATCTTTTCAAGAAGCCGGGGCACGGTTGCAAAGAACATCGGTTTGATATGCCCGATATCATCCTTGATTTCCTCAACTGCTTCAATGTAATAAATCGGGTAGCCGATATTCATGTACAGGTAGTTGAGCATGCGCTCAAAGATGTGGGAAAGCGGCAGGTAGCTCAGAATTCTGCCGCCGCGCTCGCCGTCGATATCAAACGGAATCCGCTCAATCGAATACTGCACGTTTGAGGAGATGTTTTGATGGGTGAGCATCACCCCTTTCGGCAAACCGGTGGTACCGGAAGTGTAGATAAAGGAAGCAAGGTCTTCAGGCTTTACCTCGCTGCGGAGTTTGTCAAATAAATCGGGGTGCTCTTTTTCGTAGGCTTCACCTTCTTTCAGCATGTCGTCGAACATCTTAAAGCCTGTTTCTTTTGTGCTTACCAGACACACGATTTCGAGTCCCTTAACATCTTTATAATAGGGTTTGAAGTTGCCGAAGAGCTTATCCTGCGAAAACATGTAGATTTTGGCCTCTGAGTTTTCCAGGATGTATTTGATCTGATCGCCGGGCTGCGTGGTATAAATGGGCACGTTAATGGCGCCAATAGACAGAATGGCTGCATCAGCCAGAATCCAGCGTACTGAGTTTTCAGAGTGAAGTGCAACACGATCCCCTTTCCGAATTCCCATTTTATAAAGTGCAAGAGCGAGGTGCCGTTTCATACGGTCGAAATCGTCAAGCGTAGTCGTTATCCAGGTGCCGTTGCGTTTGGTCGCACCGATGATTCCCGTATTATTTTTAGCCCTTCCGGCTTCGGCAATCTCGAAAATGGTTGAAGGCTTGAATTCCATAGTAAGCAGATTTTTTGATTAGATTGAGTGTTGTGTTATGGATGCACAGCTACCGACAAAAGAGAAACCGCTGTACTTATGCATTTTTACCGGTCAGCATAAGATACGTCATAAGCTCGCGGATTAAGGAAAACCCCGTAAATTCAACTCATTAGTAAAAACTGCATGTGCAAGGAGTTAAAAAAAACTATTGCCGAAGCATGTTGGTTTTGGTGAGGATTTAGAGGTACCTTTCTCTGCAGTCAACAGTGTTAATATGCCATATTTGGCCGTAGTTTCAAAGCTAATAATGAATATTCAGGACGATTTACAGGAAATTGTAACCGCTTTTTTGAATCAAAAAAGCCGGAACATGGGGCATGCCCTCGGTATTACATTTACATCCCTTTTCAGGGATGAAGTGCAGGCAACTATGCCCGTAAATGAAAACACGGTTCAGCCTTTCGGTCTGCTTCACGGGGGGGCTTCGGTTGCGCTGGGCGAAACGATCTGCTCGGTGGGCGCATGGCTGAACGTAGATCAGCAGACGCAGTCGGCCGTGGGGCTCGAAATTAATGCGAACCACCTGCGGGCCGTGCGCTCCGGCACCGTTACCGGCATCGCCAGACCCATCCACAGAGGAGCAAGCACGCAGGTTTGGCAGTACGATGTGTACACCGAAACCGGTAAGCATGTGTGTACCGGCCGCTGCACCATGGCTGTAATCTCCAACCGGGCAGTCCGCAAAAACAGCCAGGCCTAAGGCAGCAGTTTATCCCCTGCCCTGAGCTTCATGCAGTATCCGAAGCAGGCGCCGGCGTGCTACCGGGAAAAGCGTCTGCTCAAAGGCAAACGCAATCGGGCTGTGGAACGCAAAGGTTGCCGGATTCGGCAGGTCTCGGTACTCCCGGATCAGATTCAGCTTTATGCTCGCAGGGTCTTCCTGCGCTGCCGTGCCCTCACTCATTTTCTTCACGAGGGTTGTTTTCAGCGAGCGGTAGCGCTCACGCGCATCCGAATAAATGGAGAGCTCGTAGCGAAACAGCATTAACCCGCCGGCTTCATAATCCGGCATGAAAAAATAGCCCTCATCCTGATACGCCGGCTGTATGCCTACCTGATCCACACTCAGGTTTTCATCCACAAATTCGTAAATGCTCACGCCCTCTTTAATGGCCTCCGTAATAAGCGGCTGAGCCCAGCGGATGAACTCTTTTACCGCCCCAAGATCCAGCTTTTCCGGCAATACTGATTCAAACTCGATTCGCTTCTCTTCCAGGTTAATACTCTTTATCCGGCGCGGACCTCCGTTTTCAACCAACGAAAATCCGTCGAGAACCTGCTGTAACTGCTCACGCAGCTCAATCAGCCTGCCCAGATACGGATACAGCAGGTTCATTTTGAACGCCTGCTTCACCGCTTTCAGGTTGCCGAGCAGCAGATACTGCCGCTTTTCAAAATCATCATTCACCTGAGTGAAAAAATCGAGAGATAAATCTGCTTTCATAGAATACACTGTTGCTGATGCCCGGTTTAAATTGTCAGCTCCGTACCTGTCCTGAGAGCAGAAGTCTGCGGCCTCAGGTAAACCCTAAACGTTAAAAGTACCGGATCTGCACACCGAACGGTTTATCAGGAAGTAACACTGCCCTTAATTAAACCTATCACGCAAAAAATGTCAATAGCCCGCCCGGTTTTAACCCCCCTGCTGGCATCACAAAAACTAAACCGCCACAATTAAGCGAGTTTGGCCTGCTTCCTTCTTATCTTGCAGCAGTTTAACCATTCCGGCCCGGGCGCTTCATCTCAATCAACCAATTTCAGGCTTTTGCTTTCAGAAAATAAAAAAGACCAGCTCTACAAAGTCTTTACCGATCCCATCCACGGCTTTGTGCACGTGCCCAAGGGGCAAACCCTGCGGCTGCTCGATCACCCGTATGTGCAGCGGCTCAGACGCATCCGTCAGCTGGGGCTTGCCTACACCGTATTTCCGGGCGCCGAGCACTCGCGTTTTTCCCACGCCCTCGGCGCGGTCGGGCTCATGCTCAAAATGCTCACGACCCTGCGCGACAAAAACACCACCATCAACAATCAGGAAGTTGAGGGCGTACTTGCCGCCATCCTTCTGCACGATATTGGTCACGGCCCGTTTTCGCACACCCTCGAGCACACCCTCGTGGCCGATTTCAACCATGAGATGATGACCCTCGCCCTCATGAAGCAGCTCAACGCTGAGTTCAATGGCGGGCTCGAAACCGCCATTCAGATTTTCACCGATCAGTACTCCAAGCCCTTCCTGCATCAGCTCATCTCCTCCCAGCTCGATGCCGACCGCCTCGATTACATCAAGCGCGACAGCTTCTACACCGGCGTGCTCGAAGGCTCCATCGGCATCGACCGCATCATCAAAACCCTGCGCGTGCACAACGGCAGCATCGTGATCGAGAAAAAAGGCATCTACGCGGTCGAAAACTACATCATGGCCCGGCGCTTCATGTACATGCAGGTGTACCTGCACAAAACCGTGCTCAGCGCCGATATGCTCATCCGCTCAGTCTTCCGGCGCGCCGCCGATCTCGTAACCGAAGGCTATCAGCTCAACTTCCCGTCGCAGGCCATCCGCTATTTTCTTGAGCAGCGCCCCAGCGCAAAAAAAGGGATCTCTCAGGAGCTGCTGCAGCACTACGTGATGCTCGACGATGCCGATGTGCTCATGTGCCTCAAATTCTGGCAGCACGAAAAAGACCCCATCCTCGCCGACCTCTGCACGCGTTTCCTAAACCGCCGCTTCTTCCGTGCCACTGCACTCAACAACAAGCTCAGCCCTGAAGATAAACACCGCTACCGCCTCGCGACCTCCAAAATCCTGCGGAGCATGCGCATGCCCTTCGACGAAAAAACCGCGGGCTACTACTTCGGCACCACCGAAACCCGCAACGAGGCCTACCGCTTCGAGCGCTCCGGCATCTACATTATGGAGCAGCCCGGCGTAGCCGTCGAATTCTCCAAAGCCGCCGACGCCCGCCATATCGAAGCTCTCAGCCACCCCATCGTGAAACACTACGCCATCCACCTCAAAGAACTCAAATCCTGAGTTTTTTTTATCGGGGGATGTGCTTCCGGCTTCTCCCGCATCCCAAAACAGCAAAACCGCAGGTGCTAAACCCGACTTCAGTAATCGCGCGACGGAAATCGACCTGCCCCAATCACATCACCCGCCCGCCTGTCGTATTCCGGGAAAACCAGAGCCTGCTTCCTCTCAAAATTCAGCATTTCTTTATCGGGGGATGTGCTTCCGGCTTCTCCCACATCCCAAAACAGCAAAACCGCAGGTGCTAAACCCGACGCCTGTAATCGCGCGACGAAAATCGACCTGCCCCAATTACATCACCCGTCCGCCTGTCGCATTCCGGGAAAACTGCGGATTTGAATCCCAAAAGAACTATTTTGGCTTATCGAAGTTTGTAGTAGTTTCAGTTTTTGGTAATACCTCAACCGCTCATTTGTTTAGCCCACCTGATTAGATGGCAAAATTTCTTCTGCTTCTGAGCCTGCTGCTTGCCGGGCTGTTTCCGGCTGCTTCGGCCCAATTTGTTACCCAAACCGTACCCTTCGAAGGCTCCGCCGGGCACCTGAATTTCTGGGACCGCCTTGAGCTGGGTCAGCAGTCCCGCATGATGTGCAGCGCCGACGGCATTTTGCAGGATGAGATTTCCATCGAAGCCCTGCGGCAGTACCGCGAACTGCGGCGCATGCAGCCCAAAGGCGCCCTTTTCGAGAGCCTGCTCACGGAAGCATCCGTAGGCGATACCCGCAACTTCCGGGTCAGGAACCTCACCAATAATACCTGGCGCACGGTCGGCTTCACGCTTCGCGGCCTCAGCAGCGACATCCGTATCTGGGTCGAAAACGGAGAATTCGCCCCGGACAAAGTCAATCAGGAAGTGATCGACGGCCTGCTCGAAGCAATGAGCCACAGCACCCCTGAGCTTTCCATTGCCCCTGAGCGCGGCATCATTTCCATCAATACCGAAGTTTTCGGCAACATGCCAAATGTTGACGGCTCGGGCATCCTCAACATCCTCATCACCGATGTAATCGACGGCTGGACGCCCGGCAGCAACCGCGGCTTTGTGGCCGGTTTCTTCGACCCCGTCGATCTCACCCCCGGCAACAGCAACAGCAACGGCACCGACATCATCTACCTGAACTCGACGCCGCTGATTTACAACGACGGGCAGGTAAACACACAGCGGGTTCGGAGCGTGGCATCTCACGAGCTGCAACACCTGATTCACGCCAACTACGGCGCCCTGCACATTTTCCAAAATGAGGGGCAGAGCGAGTGGGCAGAGCTTCTCACCGGTTTTGCAGGCCGCAGCCCCAACTACCTCTCCGATCCGCTGGAAATCGATCAGGAACTCTACAGCTGGCGGCGCAACTCCCCCGAGGTGCTCATCGACTATCAGCGGGCCTCGCTGCTGCACTCCTACCTGTTTGAGCGCTTCGGCGCAGAAGCCACCGGCGCCATCACCCGCGCGGATGGCGGGCGCCTTCAGGCCTACGAAACCCTGGCAGCGGCACAGGACCTCACCTTCGAAGAAATTCTTGTGGATTTCCATATCGCCAATTTCATCAACCGCGCCATTGGCGGCAACACGCGGTTTGCCTATACGGATATCCGCCGCCGCTCAAACCGGGTCACCTTCCCGACCTTTCAGTATTTCAGCGGTCAGACGGAAGCCGGCCGCAGTTCTGACCTGCTTTACGGAGGCGCCGAGTACAGCGAATTTATCGGCGTCGAAAATATGAACCTCAGTTTCGGAGGAGCCGACGGCGTCCGCTTCGCGGTGATAACCTTCCCGGAAGATGTTAATCAGGATCCGGAAGTGCTCTTCCTCAATCCCGGCGCTTACGAGCTGCCCGGACCCTTCGAGCGTGTGATTCTCACGGCTGTTGCAGCCGAGCCCCCTGTCATTTCCGTACCCGCATCTTTTGAGCCCGATGCCGGCCCTGCTTTTTCCCCGCTCAACACTCCGTCGCAGTCATTCAGCTACACCGCAAGCTGGGATACGCTCCCGATTGTAACCCAGACGCTCACCTACGCGGGTCAGCCCACAGCATTTGCAGAGCTACCCGGCAACCCGGCCCAGCAGGACCGCCGCGGCATCCGCAAACTTGCAAAACGGTTTTCACCAAACGTATCAGGCCGCATTACGGAAGTAAGGTTCACCGTTAACGGCCGCGACTCAAGCCTTGTTGGCAGCGACGACCTGCGCATCAGCCTGCATCAGCTTGCAGGCCCGGCCAGCGACCCCATCCCCGGAACTGAAATTGATGCGGTAACGGTGCCCGTAAGTCAGCTTGTACGCGGTGCAAACAGTATAAATGTGAGCTCAGCCGACTGGCGCACGGTCGGGGAGCAGGATTTTTTCATCGTATTTGAGGTGATGAGTCCGGCTTCAAGAGTGGAATTCCTGCTCGACAGCGGCAGCGAGAACCCCGGCAATCCGAACTACTTCCCCGCGCGCACGCGACTGTTCGTAGAGCCGCCCAGCGCGAACAACCCTGCATGGTTCAGGTACAGCAACCGCAACAACATGATTGCATCCGTCCGGATCACGGGCAAGTACGACGGGCCTGTTGAAGCACCGGTAATTACCCTGCAGCCGCAGCCGGCCATGGTTACGCCGGGCGGAAACTTAACCCTTGAAGTCGGCGCAACAGGCGTGCCGGAACCCGTATTCCAGTGGTTCAGAAACGGGCTTCCGCTCTACGGCGAAAACCGCAATTTTTACCAGATCACAGATATGGGTAACGCCGACGAAGGCGTGTACACCGTGCGGGTTTCCAACCCGGGCGGCTCGGTGCTCAGCAACGAAGTTTTTGTGGGCCTGCGCCTCGACGACTTCAGCCTGTCCCCAAACTTCCCCAATCCCTTCCGCCAGCGTACCACCATCAGCTTTATACTTCCTGAAGCTTCCGTTGTTGAGCTCACCATTCATGACATACAGGGGCGGCTTGTAGGTACCATGCTCAGCAACACCTCCCTTGAAGCCGGTATTCACGAATATGAGTGGGAATCGAGATGGATGGCCAACGGCACTTACTTTTACCGCCTCCGTGCTGATGCTGTAAACAGCAACGAATCTTTTACTGAAGCCCGTAAAATGATTAGATTGCGCTAACGAAATTTTCACCAATCAATCTGTTTATGAAATTATCCGCTACGCTCTTTTCTGCCCTGGCGCTGATGCTGTTTATCAGCATTTTACCAGCTCAGGCACAGCAGGCTTCCGTCTTGTTTCCCGCCCAAACCGATGCCGCCTTTGAATCGCAGTGGCGCGTGATTGTAACCGATGTTGATGACAATGTGGTTGCAGACAGCCTCTTCACCTCTCAGGAAACAGTCGGCTTTGAAGGCGATTTAGCCTCTGAAATCCTGTTTTACAGCATCTCACCCTACCCTCCGCTGGCACAGCGTGTGATCCGTACCGAAGGCTCGCGTGCATTTGCAGCTCTCAGCGATTTAATTGACCTCAGCGCTCTCGATGATTTCGGCCTGCCGGTTGATTTCGATGCTGATGTTGACCTCATCAACCTTGATGTTGCCCCGGGCACAAGTGTTGAACTTGCTGCCCAAAACCTGCGCATCGAATTGCCTGAGGAAATACTGGACCTTATCGACCTGCCAACCGGTATTACCCTGGGCGACTCAGTGGATATTGACATCAGCCTCAACTATGAGCGTTTGCAGCCCCGAAATTTCAACAACAGCCTGGGCGTATTCACAGCAGAAGGCGGCAGGCTCGCTTTAAACCTTGACGTTACCCTCACAGTTGTGGTGCCGATTTTCGGCCCGCAGCCCTTCACAATACCCATCCTCGAATCATTCGGGCCGGAGTTTTATATGGCTGAAGGCTTCGGGCTTGTTTATGAAGAGCTTCCCCCGACTTCCATTGCCATCGTACTGAGCATTTTTGATATTAACCAGCCCATTGCTGACATAAATGGCAGCATTTATGAGAAGCAGTCGCTCACCGAAGTTCCCGGTACAAGCATACCGGCACCTGGAAATGCTGAAATTGCCGGGCTGATTTCCCTTCATCCCAACTATCCCAACCCGTTCAACCCCACCACGAATTTGGTATTTGAACTGAGTGAAAGCGCACAGGTGCTCATTGAAGTATTTGACCTGCAGGGTCGGCGGGTTGCGGTTGCTGCCTCAGCGGGCTTCAGCTCAGGCGCACATCACCTTCCCTTTGATGCATCCGCGCTGGCATCCGGTATGTACAGCTATCGGGTAACAGCAACCGGAAACCAGAGCGGCGTGCAAACCACAGCGTTCGGGCGGTTTACGGTTCTGAAGTAAACATCATCAGAAAGCGCAGCAACTCTGCCTGCGTCGAAGCAGTTTTGTCATCGGCGTACCACTTATGCAGTTTTTCCGCAAGCTCCGTAAACGGGGCTTGCGCTGTTTTAAGCTCCAGGAAAAGCTTCTGCGCGGCCGCCGGTCTCGGGCCCCAGTTAAACAGCTCCTCACCGGTTTCGCGGTCGGACACGATGAGTTTGGGAATCGACTTTCCGCCGTTGGTAAGGTATCTGTTCATCAGCTCCTCGTGATGATCACGCAGCAGCAGCACGAGCTCAATATATCCGTTTGAAGCTTCCGCCACTTTATTAAATACCGGCAAGATCTGCGCCGCATCGCCGCACCAGGGCTCGGTGAGCACAACCCAGCGCTGCGGCCGCTCTAAAGCTGCGGCAAAACCGGCAAGCTCCGTGTTCAGCGCGATGTGCTTATCGATCCGCTTCATGCGCGTCACGTTCATTTTGGTGTAATTGATCATCATTTCTGAATGATTGCTGCCGGTCGTTTTGCCGGCGGCGAGCAACGCATCTGTCATTTCACGATAAGTATCATAGCTCATTTCGCCTGAAATTTCTTCAGCAACAAGAATAGTTTGCTTCATCTAAAAGATTGTTTTTATGATTATTGTTAAAAAAATTTTATGCACTAAGTACGGTTTTTGTAAACCAACAGCTTGCTCTATATTTGGCACTTAAACAGGTTAGATGATTAATACATTCATGACCTGACTTATTTCATGAAGCAGGCCTCAATCTTTTTGTACTCATGCTGCAACAACCATCAGATTATAACGAAGTTCTGCAAACCTGCTCTCAGCTTGGTTTTACGGACTGGATGGAGCTGGCCCGCTTGCACAGCGGGGAAGTAAGCAAGCTTACAGATGGGTATGTGAACGACAAATCTCATCAGATACAAAATCCCGTGATGGATTTTATGTTCACCTATTACCAATTCCGGCCGGCCAAACTAAAAAAATGGACGCCGGGTGCTTTCACGTTTTTGGAAAGTGCAAAAGCTGAGCATGGTTTTGACCCGCGCTATTTCACCTTCACCACAGAAGGTGCAATAGCTGATATGAAGCTGTTCCCTGCAAAAAAGATCCGGGGGTTGCGATGGATAACCGCCCTTCTGGAGTTCAGTGCGGCCCGTCAGCCGAATTTCGGCTGCTGCGGGTTGCACGAATGGGCAATGGTGTACGGGGCCGATGAGGTACGCCATGAAAAATTCCCGCTCAGGCTCAGCAGTTCAGAGATTAAAGACCTGGTAGATAGCAAGCCCGTGACCTGCACCCATTTCGACGCGTTTCGCTTTTTCACACCGGCCGCGCAGCCCAAAAATGCACACAAGCTGAGCCGGGAAAGCATGCACGATATGGAGCAGCCCGGTTGCCTTCATACCAACATGGATCTTTACAAGTGGTGCTATAAGCTGACCCCCTGGGTACCATCCTCCCTAACCCTGCAGGCTTTTAAAGTTGCCTGTAAGGCCCGGGAGCTTGATATGCAGGCAGGCCCTTACGATCTTCGCAGCATTGGCTTCGAACCTGTTTGTATTGAAACCGATGAAGGCCGGCGCATATACAAAAAGCGACAGGCTGCAATTTATGATGACGCCCGGCCGGTTAGGCAGGCATTACTGTACCATCTACGACAGATGGAGCAAGTATTAACCAGCAGCGGGAATGAGATACCCGTTACCGAAACAACACTTTGATACCTAATATTTACGAAAACCCAATTCCGAATAAATGAAACTATTTTCAGTTCTTCCTCTCATTATCGTTAGTACGCTGCTGATGTTTAGCGCCTGTTCTGAGCATCCGCCCTTCTCCGGCGACAGTTTTGAGCTTGTTAAACAGCGCGGCTACGGAACCCTTACAGTAGTATATATCCCCGCGGAAGGCTTCGCTTATATTGACGACAGAGGAAAGTTAACCGGGGTAACTATCGACATCATGGAGGAATTTCGTGATTTCCTGGATGTTTCTATGGGGCTTGACATCACTTATGAGTTTGTTACAGCCGACAGATTTCAGCAGTTTTACAGCGACATCAAAAACTCAGAGGGCGGTGTTTTTGGTCTTGGGAATGTTACGATTACGGAAGCGCGCAAGCTTGAACTGCGGTTCAGTCCGCCCTACCTTACCAACATAGCAGTGCTCATCACCAATGATTCCGTAAGTGAACTTTCTGAAATGTCTGAAATCGGGCAGCAGTTTGCGGGCATGAGCGGGCTTGCCTTTGAAGGTACCCTTCATCAGGATCGTATTGAGCGGCTGATCGCGAATTACATACCCGGAACACCCGTTGAATTTGCCGGCTCCAATACGCAAATTCTGAATATGCTTTCTGAAAGGGACGATCTGTTTGCTTATATCGATATTTATAATTTCTGGCGGGCCGTTGAACGGGGCAAACCCCTGCGGCAGCACGCGGCAGGAGATCTGGCGAGTGAGCGCTTTGGTATCATTATGCCGCTGAACAGCGACTGGCAGCCGGTTATCACCGATTTCTTTGAGCGCGGAGTTGGTTTCCGTACTTCATCGGTTTACCGCAGTATACTCGAAAGACACCTCGGCGAAGAACTCACTGAAAAACTGGAATCAGCCCGGGAGGCCGTAATCGGCGACTGATGCCATCACCTCAACATCAATCAAAAAAGCCTGATACTGTGTTTAGCAGCATCAGGCTTTTTTTATGAATGCGATATAAGCCGGAGCTAAACCCTGAAAAGGCAGGATGCCCATGTGAGGCCGGAGCCGAAAGCGACCATTGCCAGCAGATCGCCCTCTTTCAGCCGGTTTTCCTCGAAAGCTTCTGTGAGCGCAATCGGTACGGAAGCGGCTGAAGTGTTTCCGTAACGATTAACATTTACAAATACTTTTTCCTGAGGAAGCCCGGCCTGACGAGATGCAAATTCGATAATACGGGCGTTGGCCTGATGCGGGATAAATAAATCGATATCAGCGGTTGTGTAGCCGGTCTGATCGAGTACAATTTTGAGGGCTTCGCCCATTTTTACGGTAGCGAACTTGAATACCTCACGACCGTTCATTTTGAGGTATTGCAGCCCCTGATCAAGCCGCTCATGTGTTGTGGAATAGCGCGAACCGCCCGAAACCTGAATGATATGCTCAGCCCCGCTGCCGTCAGAACCGAGGTGATGCGCGAGCATCCCTTTGCCTTCCTCTTCGCAACGCTGAATTACTACTGCCGCAGCCCCGTCGCCGAACAGCACACAGGTGTTGCGGTCGTTCCAGTCCACATTCCTTGTGATAACTTCAACGCCTACAACCACAATATTACGGTACTGACCGGAGCGAATGAACTGATCTGCAGTAACAAGTGAATACACGAAGCCCGTGCATCCCACAACCATCACAAAAGCGCCGGCATTTTGAGCGCCCAAATTATGCTGCACCTGCGAAGAAACCGGCGGAGTGAGATAATCCGGACTCGAAGTTGCCACGATGATGAGATCAACTTCATCAGCAGTTATCCCGGCCTTATCCATCGCGGCCTGCGCGGCCTTTGTTGCCAGATCAGAGCAGTGCTCATCATCTGAGACCATGTGGCGTTCCTTTATTCCGGTACGTTCCGTGATCCACTCATCAGTCGTATCAATACGAGCGGACAAATCCGCATTAGTAACTACTGTTTCGGGTATATACTTGCCGTACCCGGTTAACTTTCCGTAATATCGAATCATATAAATTGAGTTAAATAATTATGGGATGAGCTCCCTCACTGAAATACCGGAATCTGACCCGGCACAGGTTTGGTTGTTTCGCTTTCTCAAAGTTGTATTCCCAAGCAGCTGCGAAAGTACTGCATGTGTACCTGGCAGAGAAAATAAGCCCTATTATAAGAAAAAAACCGGTGCGCTTTTCAAAGTACAAAAGGCACCGGTTTGTTTAACTTACTCAGGCTTTGCTTTCCGCAAGCCCGTCAATAATGGCACTAAAGGTTGGGCTCGGACGCATCACATCAGTTGTTTTGGCAAAGTCAGGATGGTAATACCCCCCGATATCCTCCGCTTTACCCTGCGCCCCAATCAGTTCCAGGTTAATGGTTTCTTCTTTTTCTTCGAGTTGCTTTGCAACTTTAGTGAAGATTTCAGCAAGTTCTGCATCATTCTGCTGCTCTGCGAGGGCCTGCGCCCAATACAGGGAGAGGTAGAAATGAGAACCCCGGTTATCGATCTGCCCCAGCTTGCGGGCGGGAGATTTGTCGTTGTCCAGAAACTTCTCGTTGGCTTTGTCGAGGGTATCGGCGAGCACTATTGCCCGTTTGTTTCCGAACACACGGCCCAAATGCTCAAAGGAAACGGCCAGGGCCAGAAATTCTCCCAGGGAATCCCAGCGCAGGTAGCCTTCCTGCAGCAGTTGCTGAATGTGCTTGGGTGCAGAACCGCCGGCGCCGGTTTCGAAGAGCCCGCCACCGTTCATCAGGGGTACGATGGAAAGCATTTTGGCCGAGGTGCCTACTTCCAGAATCGGAAAGAGGTCGGTGAGGTAGTCGCGAAGCACGTTACCTGTAACAGAAATGGTATCGAGGCCCTTTTTCATGCGCTCAAGCGAGAAAACAGTGGCCTCAACCGGCGGCATGATGTGGAGTTCGACGTCGTCGGTTTTCTGTTCGGCGAGATACGTCTTCACCTTGCTGATGAGCTGCGCATCGTGGGCGCGGGCTTCATTCAGCCAGAAAACGGCCGGGGTGGCAGATTCACGCGCGCGGCGCACAGCCAGATTTACCCAGTCGCGGATGGGTGCGTCTTTCGTCTGACACATCCGGAAAATGTCGCCGGTCTCAACAGGCTGTTCCATGAGCAGCTCACCGGCACTGTTAAGTACCTGCACAACGCCGCTGGAATCGAGCTGAAAAGTTTTGTCGTGTGAGCCGTACTCTTCCGCTTTCTGCGCCATCAGCCCCACATTCGGAATACTTCCCATGGTTGACGGATTGAATGCGCCGTTGGCTTTGCAAAAATCAATCGTTGCCTGATACACGCCCGAGTACGAACGGTCCGGAATAACGGCCTTGGCCTCGCGCTGCTTGTCGTCTTTATCCCACATGCAGCCTGAATCGCGGATGAGCACCGGCATGGAGGCGTCAATAATCACATCGGAGGGCACATGCAGGTTGGTGATGCCCTTGTAGGAATTCACCATCGCCAGATCGGGACCGTTTTCGTACACGGCTTCGATAGCTGCCTTAACTTCCGCTTCCTTCTCGTGGCCTTCAATACGGGCAAAAACATCCCCCAAACCGTTTCTGGTGTCAACGCCGAGTTCCTTAAACAAGCCGTCGTATTTAGCGAAAACATCCTTAAAGAAGACCTCAACAAATGCCCCGAAAATGATGGGGTCAGAAACCTTCATCATGGTGGCTTTCATGTGAAGGGAAAAAAGCAGGCCTGATTTGCGGGCGTCATCAATCTGCTCAGCTGCAAACGCCTTGAGCTTGTGCATGCTCATCACGGCGGTATCAATTACCTCACCTTCCAGAAGTTTGAGGTTTTCTTTCAGGACGCGCTTCGTGCCGTCAGCGGCCACAAACACGATACTTGCCATATCTGCGGCGGCAAGCGTCATAGACTGCTCTGTCTCGAAAAAGTCGCCCTCACTCATGCTTGCCACGTGGGCTTTGTTATCCGGTTTCCAGGCACCCATACGGTGGGGATGCTTTTTGGCGTAGTTTTTAATCGCCTTGGGCGCCCGGCGGTCGGAGTTGCCTTCGCGCAGCACCGGGTTCACCGCTGACCCCAGCACTTTGCCGTAAGTTGCTTTGATGGTCGCTTCATCCTCTGTTTTGGGCTCGTCTGGATATTCCGGTACCATGAAGCCCTGCGATCTCAGCTCATTGATGGCCGCCTTCAGCTGCGGCACCGAGGCTGAGATATTCGGAAGTTTGATGATGTTAGCTTCCTTGGTCTTCGCAAGCTCACCCAGCTCCGCGAGGTGATCGCCAATGCGCTGATCCTCAGAAAGATGCTCCGGGAAATGGGCTAAAATTCGGCCTGCCAGGGAAATATCACGGGTTTCAACTTCTACCCCGGCTTGTTTAGCATACGCACTGATTACGGGCAGCAACGAGTGTGTAGCCAGCATTGGCGCTTCGTCGGTTAATGTGTAAATAATTTTTGGCGTGGATTCCATAAAATAAAATCAGAGGGTTAATAATGAAGATTAATTCGGTCCCAAAACAACAACCTTATTTCTCTTTTATAGTGAAGAGAATAGCTCATTTCCTGAATCAATTGCCGAGCTGGCTTCATTTAGGTTGGTCAATTTGTTTTTGCACCGGAAAATATAACATGCAGGGGTATTTCTAAAATCAAAGCTTACCGAACAGCCTCAGATTCCCGGCTGCCGCATCCCGCATCCTTCACTTTGCAAGAGCGTCTTTTATGGGTTAAATTAAATTTTCGGGCTATTACTTTTAAACAGGCCTCAGATACACAACTGCCAACAGAACGCTAATCTAAGTTTTTAATCGGTTACAAGATGAAACCTGCAGCCAAAATCACCCTAATCTATCTGATATTCGGCTATGCATGGATCCTTATCAGCGATAACGTCATTTTATGGTTTTATGACTACATTGAACTTGAAACGTACGTGTATATTCAGACCTACAAAGGCTCAGCTTTTGTACTTGTTACAGGTGTTCTTCTATATTTCCTGACCGACTACTATCAGAAAACGATTCTTCAGAATCTTAAGGTAGTCAGAAATTTAAATAAAGATCTTGACCGAAAAGCTATTCATCTGAACCAGGTCAACCGCAACCTGGAACAATTCACCTATGTAATTTCACACGACCTGCAACAGCCCCTTCAGGTTATTCGGATGACCCTCAGACAGCTTCACCGCAAATATGGCGACAAACTCGATGAGAAGGGTTCTTTCTATCTGAAAAATTCGGAACAAACAGTTGATCAGATGAAGCTGCTCATCGACAAAATGTACAATTATTACGAGGTGAGCGCACATACATCTGATGAAATAAGCCCGGTTGACCTGAACCTTACAATGGATGAAATCCGCTTATGGAATATCCGCTTAATTGAGCAACGTAATGCTTTGTTCACCTGGGATAAGCTGCCGGTACTAAACGTAAGTAATAAGCGTATTTTCCGGCTTTTTGAAATTCTGATACGCAACAGCCTGCGCTATGCCGGTAACATCAACCCGTTTCGGGTGCACGTCAGCTGTAAGGAAGAAGAGCAGTATCTTGTGTTTCGTGTTCAGGATAACGGGCCGGGCATTGCGCCTGATAAAAGAGCCAACATCTTCATCCTTTTTTCTCCTGATTCAACGGGCGGGCTCACGGGGCAGAGTTCAGGGTTGGCCATTGTTCATAAAATAGTTACCGGTCTCGATGGTCAGATTGAATTCAGCAGCAGTCCGGAATCAGGAACCGTTTTTACCATCTATCTGCCTAAATCGCTTTTGGTTGAGTAAGTTTTCAAGGATTAACCCAAGCTTCCTGCAAAAAAAAGTCCTCCCCGCTTTAACGGAGAGGACTTTTTTTTTGAACGGCTTTCCGGGGATGTGTTTCCATCCCTCACCCAATTCGTTCTTATTTCACCAGCAGCATTTTATTGGTTTTGGTGAAACCTCCGGCCTGAATGCGGTACAGGTACACCCCGCTTGAGAGGGCGCCGGCATCGAAGGTGACCGTGTGTGTGCCGGCGGCCTGCGTACCGTTCACCAGGGTTGCGACCCGCTGACCCGTAAGGTTGTACACTTCCAGCAGCACCTCAGCAGAGGTTGGCAGCTGATAGCTGATCTGGGTCGTAGGGTTGAACGGGTTCGGGTAATTCTGCGCGAGATAAAACTCCTGCGGCGCCTCATTTGTGTCGCGGGTAACGCTCGTCACATTCTGAAGCTCCACAACCTGACCGTTTTCAAAAACAGCAAGCAGGGCCAGGGATGGGCCGTCCTGATTCGCTGACGGATCAGCAAAGCCGGAGGCCAGAATGCCAACGAGCTGTGGTTCGTGCCCGCTTAAATCGGCGGTGAAGGCAAACAGCATTTCACCTGAGCCAGCCTCCATGAGGTGCAGCTCATATGCATCGGGCATCATCCCGAATTCGGGTACAAACATGTCGCCGAAACCGAAGCTGCTGAGGAAAGGCGCTTCTCCTTTCACAGCAATATCAAGGTTTGGCGCGTCAGTAACACCGTGGAAAAGATAGAGCGCATGCATGCCTTCACCGGGCTCGTGCATCATATCCATGTTGTACACTTCAAAACGAAACGCCGTGCTGCGGGTATCCGGGTTTTCGGCGAAGGCTTCGGTATCGAGCACACCTGTTGCGATGATGAGGTAGTTTTCATCTTCAGCGAAGGTGTATGACTGCTCGTAAAGCAGCGTTTCTGTGCCGGATGCCGCAACACCAACGGTAACTTCTGTTTCTGCGGGAATCAGCCCGTCAGGCAGGCCGATACGGTAAGGGATGCCAATGGCAGTCAGTTCTCCGTCGAGGTATAAATCAATCAGCTGTAGGGCAGGATCAGAGGCATTATGAATCAGGAAAATGTTTGCAAAAGCCGGTTCCGGTTCCGGCTCGTTTACGGTTGCATCAACCAGTACATCATCTACCGACCAGTACCAGTCCCAGCTGCCGGTGAAGTTCCATTTGAAGCGCACGGCTTCCTGCCCGTCGGCTTCGGGCACATCCATACTGAAGAAAGCCGGGTTCGAAGTCTGCCCTGAGGTCCACTGCTCAAGCGTCGTCCAGGTTTCGCCGTCGTCGATGCTGTAGGCAACCGTTGCCGTTGAAGAATTGAAATCGCGGAAGAAGTGTGTGAAGGAAAGGCTTACATCTTCGGCATAGGTAAGATCGAGGCGGGGCGTAATCAGATCGGAATTCTGACTGTTGCCGTTGCCGTAGGCGTCGCTGTCGAGGTAGGCGTAGCGGTCGCCGCCATCAATTCCCCGGCTGCCGATGTTCCCGAACTGCCATACCTGACCGTTGCCGATGTTATCGGTGATTTCCCAGCAATCGGGTGCGCCCAGCGGTCCGTCGAAGCCTTCGGTAAAAGGTGCTTTGAAAGGCTGCGTGCAGTCCACAATGCGGAACTCGGAGCTGCGTGTATCGTTGTCGGGGTTTTCATCACCCGGCAGGTCAACAAAAGCAGAAAAGAGGTACTCACCCGCAGGAAGTTCAATTTCAGGGAAAACCACGTTCGCAAGCTGTCTGTTTTCCAGCTCACCGGTCCACTCTAAAGTGGTGCTGACAACCGACTCACCGCCGGCTTCGAAAACCTCGTAGCCTACGGTAACAGCAGTTATGGTTTCAAGGCCTGCGTTGCGAATGCGGACTTCCGGAATGATGGGGTCTGAGATCTGGAACGAGCCAATCGGGCTGAGAACAGATGACAGCTGCGCGTCATTGTCCAGCGGGTTTGCAAAGGGGTTAAATCCGGGATCGGTCAAGGCTCCGGTACCTGCAGGGTCGAGCCAGGGCTCAAGGCTTGTAGCCGGCGTGCCGCCGCCGGTCCAGGATACGCCGAATTTTCCGTACCAGTCTTCGAGGGTGTTGCCGCAGGCCGCGTAGCCGCCGTGGAGCTGACCGATAAGGCGGCCTTCGCCGTCGAACAAACCGGAACCGGATGAACCGGGCTCAGTCGTCGTACCGTCGGCCCAGGTGCCTACGCGCCAGTGTGTACTGCCGCTGCCGGGTGCGCCCAGGTAGCTCGAAGTCGTAACGCCATCAAACAGGTAGCTGAACTTTTTGATGTCGCCCCGGGGGTGATGCACACCGAAAATATATCCGTCGATGGTTTCATCCATGGTGCGGTTCCAACCTGAGAAAAACAGCTCGTACTCCTCCGGCACATCCTGATTCAGCTGAAGCAGCCATACATCAGAGGGGGAATGCCGCACAAGGCTTACCGCACCCGACATCGCATCATGAGACGGCGGGGATGAAGGGTTCTGGCAGGTTTCACTTTCATAGTTGAACATAAACACCAGCTGACCGGGATCGCGGTAACAGTGGTTGGCCGACAAAAAGTAAGGGGTTCCGTCGTTGGCGGTGTTGTTAATCAGCTGACCGGTACACCAGCTGTTTCCGCCAACCACCATGCGGGCAACCGAGCTGATCTGCTCTTCCCAGCCTTCAGCTGCTTCACAGGCCACGTTCAGGTTGCAGGAGCCTGAGGCCCCGAAGCTGCCGTCTTTCAGATCGCGGTACCCGTGCGTAACACGCGCCAGGTTCAGGGTGCCCTGAAAGGCCACATCAACCGGCTCGATGTATTCGATGATGACTTCATCACTCCAAATCAAAGTTGTGGCAAAATAGCCATCCTCCTGATTGTTGAAGGCCGTGAAGGCACCAAGAATGGTTTCGCGGTCTTTGCTGTAAACATACAAACGCGCACCTTCGGGAAGCTTGAAATCATCAAAAAGCAGATTCAGGGTACGTGCGCCATCACTCTTTACCCCAAGCCGCCACACGCGGAAATCTTCTTTCATGGTTTCCCAAACACCGGAATTGGCGGGGTTCAGGTTCACATCAATATTATAACCAAAACGAAACGGGGTATTGGGCTCAAAATCCAGCTCCATATCTTCAAGGCGCTGCTGCTCGAGGCCGGTTGCTGAGAGCGAAATAACCGGCACAGAAGCCAGTTCCTGTTTCGCATCCATCTGAAAACTCAGCGGGATTCCCCCCTGATTAAGCTGTGCCTTTACTGATAAGAAAGGCAGCATCAGTATCATAAGCCCGAGAAAGCTTATCCGTAATTTAAGTGTCATAAAGAAATATTTGAGGAACGCACACCCGCAAACTCAGAAACAGTCCGGGAAGCCATTCGCGTAAATCAGATTCCGGTATAAAACAAAAACTTCATCACGCAAACAGCTTGACGGACAGAAAACTATCTGAAGGATTCAGGTGCACTGTTAATATGGCAATTGAAGGATTTCATTAACAAAGTACTCAAGCGACACAACGGTTCGGCTGTCAGCCCTAACCGTATTGCCCGTTTGCCTGTTAACGAAGGTTAATGAAGATAGCCTTTCTATTAAAACCAACAAAAAAGCGAATTGCTTCAAAAATACTCCTGCCTTTTTCATACTTTTGAGCAGCAAAAACGGCGCTTTGGGCGTGTAAAAAATCCTTTAAAACGGACCCAAAACAAGCCTTTTCAGACTTTTTATTCAACATTTTATTCGACTTTTCTCCATGTACGGATCACTTAAAACCCAGCTTCAGGAAGAACTTGACCGCATCAAATCCGACGGACTTTACAAGCAGGAGCGCATTATTACAAGTCCGCAGGGGGCATCCATCCGCACCACGCAAATGGACAGCGTCCTGAATTTTTGCGCTAACAACTACCTCGGGTTGTCCTCCCACCCGGAAGTCATCAAAGCGGCCAAAGAAACCATCGATGAGTACGGCTACGGCATGTCCTCAGTCCGCTTCATTTGCGGCACCCAAAGCATCCACAAAGCGCTCGAGCAAAAGCTCGCCGAATTTCTGGGATTTGATGACACCATCCTCTATGCCGCTGCCTTCGATGCCAACGGCGGTGTTTTTGAGCCACTTTTCGAAAAGGAAGACGCCATCATTTCCGATCAGCTCAACCATGCCTCCATTATCGATGGCATCCGGCTGTGCAAGGCGCAGCGCTTCCGCTACAAGCACAACGACATGGCCGATCTCGAAGAAAAGCTGAAAGAAGCCTCCGGTGCCCGCAACCGCATTATCGTAACCGACGGCGTTTTCTCGATGGACGGCACCATCGCGCAGCTCGATAAAATCTGCGACCTTGCCGACAAATATGATGCCCTTGTGATGAGCGACGAATGCCACTCCACCGGCTTTATCGGCAAAAAAGGGCGCGGCGTTCACGAATACCGCGAAGTGATGGGCCGGGTCGATATCATCACCGGAACTCTCGGCAAAGCCCTTGGGGGAGCCCTCGGCGGCTTCACCTGCGCGCATCAGGAAATTATCGACATGCTGCGGCAGCGCTCCCGCCCCTACCTTTTCTCCAACACCCTCGCCCCTTCCATCTGCGGCGCTTCGCTTAAGGTACTCGAACTGCTTAACGAAACCACCGAGCTGCGCGACAAGCTCGAAAACAGCACCCTTTATTTCCGCAGCAAAATGACCAAAGCCGGTTTCGACATCAAGCCCGGCGAGCATCCGATCGTGCCCATCATGCTGTACGATGCCAACATCGCGCAGGAATTCGCTGCAAAGCTGCTCGAAAAAGGCATCTACGTGATCGGCTTCTACTATCCCGTCGTGCCGAAAGGCGAGGCCCGCATCCGGGTTCAGATTTCGGCCGTTCATGAGCAGGAGCACCTCGACCGGGCAATCGAAGCCTTCACCGAAGTCGGCAAAGAGCTCGGCGTACTGAAGTAAAACCAAAGCAGTTCAACCACCTGATTCGACTCACTACACGCAACTTATGGAAAAAATTCTGTTTACCGGCGCAGCCGGTCAGCTTGGGGTAGAAATTATCAGCAAACTTCGCGCGCAGCTCGGCGCTGAAGCCGTTATAGCCACCGACATCCGTCAGGCCGAGGGCGAGCTCAAAAACGGGCCCTTCGAAATCCTCGACGTTACCGACGAAGCCGCCATTCTCGACTGCGTGAAACGGCACGGCATCACGCAAATTTACCACCTCGCCGCGCTGCTCTCTGCCCGTGCGGAAAAAGACATCCCCCTGGCACGCAAGCTCAACATCGGCAGCCTCCATCACATCCTCAACATCGCGCGCGATCAAAAACTGAACCGCGTATTCTGGCCCAGCTCCATCGCCGTTTTTGGTCCGGATGCCGATGCTGACCTCACCCCGCAGAACAGCCCCTGCAACCCCACAACCGTGTACGGCATCAACAAGCTCACCGGCGAACAGTGGTGCGCCTACTACCACCGCACCTTCGGCGTTGATATTCGCAGCCTGCGCTACCCCGGCCTCATCGGCTACAAAACCCTGCCCGGCGGCGGCACCACCGACTACGCCGTAGATATCTACCACAAGGCCCTGGCCGGCGAACCCTTCGAATGCTTCCTCAGCGCCGGAACCCGCCTGCCCATGATGTACATGGATGACGCCGTAAAAGCCACCATCGACCTCATGAGCGCCCCTGCCGACCGGCTCACGGTGCGCACGAGCTACAACCTCGGAGCCATGAGCTTCAGTCCGGCCGAGATCGCAGCGGCCATCCGCCGCCACCTCCCCGGCTTCGAAATCAGCTACGAACCCGACTACCGGCAGCAAATTGCCGACTCCTGGCCCAACAGCATCGACGACGCCATCGCCCGCGCCGACTGGAACTGGAAGCCGGACTTCGACCTCGACGCCATGACTGCCGAAATGCTCAGCCGGATCCCCGACTACTGGCAAAACACTTAGTCTGTTTTTTTATCGGGGGATGTGTTTCCGGGCAGCTCAAAACTCCGAATCCGGAATAAGCTTTGTGGCTTGTTCACTCTCCGAAGGGCTCGTCGGCAGTGCATCCCAAACCTCATTCAATACAGAGAAGGCATCCCGGCCTTTTTCTGTTGCCATGCAAGCACTCAGTACTGCTTCGAATTAATTACCCTTTCATCCGGCCCGCGCACCATCAGTAAGGAATGAATTAAGAGCTGAGGTTCGTTTTCAACTGCGTAATCTTTAAATCAAAAAAATATCCCATGAGCGAACTCAACTGGAAAACCATTCTCAGCTACGCCGACAAAGGCAACCCCGAACCTGAACGCAGGGTAGAAAAAACCGAAGCCGAGTGGAAAGCACTGCTCAGCGATGAGGCCTTTCACGTAACCCGCAAACACGGCACCGAGCGCCCGTTCAGCGGCGAACACTGCCACAGCTTCGGGCCCGGCCGCTACGCCTGCGTCTGCTGCGACACCCTGCTTTTCGATGCAGCCGAGAAGTTTGAGTCCGGCACCGGCTGGCCAAGCTTCACCCGTCCCGCTACTGAAAACGCCATCCGCTACAAAGTTGACCGCAGCTTCGGCATGGTGCGCGTCGAAACCCTGTGCAACACCTGCGATGCACACCTCGGCCACGTGTTCCCCGACGGACCCAAACCGACCGGCCTGCGCTACTGCATGAACTCCGTTGCGCTGAAAAAACTAAAGGAAACAACCCCCTCAGCGGAATAGCCCGGAGCACAACTGAGCCCGGAAAACAAGTACACTGCTTTTTTAAACTGCGGAGCGGCTAAGCCTTTCATTCAGCAAAAATGTGAGCCCGACAGTTTGATTCATGGATCATTGGAGCGGTGTAGTTCTGACAGAATAACTTAGTCGTAATGAGTCCAAATCCGAATGACCTTGACGACTTTTTCCTCCGGATAAACCTGATAAACCAATCTGTGTTGGATATTTATTCTTCTTGAGTAAGGTCCGGCCAACTCCCCAACCAATTTTTCAAAAGGCGGATACTTTTGAAACGGATTTTCCCGAAGAATCTGAAGCAACTCTTCAACTTTGGGCTTCAACCCTGATGAAGCAGCTTTCCCGGGATTTGTTGTCTTTTTTGTAAAATCAAGTTGATAGGTGCTCACCAGTCTAACTCATCATCGGTCTCATCCAGAGGGGTGTTCAGGCCTTCTTTGATAGAATCAGCCATCCCGGAAACAGAGATCAGATACAAAGTATCCTGAATGGCGCGCCAGTATTCCTCACTTACAAGAATAGCGTTTGAGCGTTTACCGGTAATTAGTATTGGTTCATGCGTATCAGCTGCATGATCGATCAGGCGATAGATTTCTTTTCTGGCTTTTGAAGCTGAAAGTGTTTTCATGGTTTTCATTATTGGATTGATACCGTCGATTAGCGTACGTAATTCCGTACAGTGTATCGAGTATCTAAGTTGAAAACTGTGGCAAATATCAGTTCATCCCAAACAAAACGGGCTTTCCGAATCAGTTCGGAAAGCCCGTTTTTGGTTAAGCAAATCAGCCTTAAAGCTTAACGGCCTGAAGCCGCCTGACGCTGCCTGATTTTTTCAGAGTACCGCTGAAAAAACTGGCGGTGCATGTCGTTCATGTCGCTCTTGCGCCCCTGCACGTACACCTGCTCAACGCGGGTGCTGTACTCGATCGGGTTTCCGGTTGTAATCAGCAGGTCGGCATGCAAGCCGGGCTGCAGGCTTCCGATACGGTCATCGAGGCCGAAAATCTGAGCCGGATAAACGGTCAGTGATTTGAGGGCTTCCTCAACCGGCAGACCAAAAGCAGCTGCCGTACCGGCCTCAAAAGGAAGGCGGTTCACGTTCGCCGCGTTGTTCGAACCGGCAATTGCAAAGGTAACGCCGGCCCGGTGCAGCTGCGCCGGAAGTTCGTACCAGGCATTGTACGGCTCCCACCAGCGCGAAGGCGACGACTGAACCGTTGTAATGAGCACCGGCACTTCATAAGCGATAAGGTGCTCGGTCACCAGGTGCGCATCGCGGCCGCCCAGAATAATCAGGCGAACGCCTTCTTCCTGAGCCCAGGTAATCGCATCCTGTATCTGCCGCATATCGTTGGCGCCTACCACGACCGGCATATCGCCGTCAAGTACCGGCATCATGGCATGCCAGCGGGAATCAAAATCATGGCGGGGGGCATTGCCGGCCTCATGTGCCCGCACGGCGGTCATGTAAGCCCGGGCATCGGCAAAGGCATCACGCAGCTCACCAAGCTGACGCGCATAGTTCCGGGCATTTCCCGGATTTGGCCAGCTCACCATCATGCCAAGGCCTGCCTGAAGCGTCATTTCTTCCCAGGTCCAGCCGTCCATCATCATCGCGGCTGACTGACCGGCAATCAGCGGACTGCCCCAGCCGCCGCCGGGTGTGGTAACCGAGGTAGTTACCCCTGCTGAGCGCGCAACACCAATGTGCCGGCTTGCTGCATGGAAAGCCCGCTCAACCCGAACGTTAGGATTGATCGGCCCGACCTCGTTGATATCGAGCGTCATTTCCACAGCGCTGATTTCAAAAATCCCCATCTGACTCCAGGCATCAATCAGGCCGGGGTACACGTGTTTGCCGGTGATGTCTTCAACCAGCGTGCCTGCGGGAAGTTCGACATCTGTGCCAATCGCAGTGATGATACCGTTCTCAAACAGAATGGTACCGTTTTCGACGGTTTCACCGGCGAGGGTGTGTATGGTTCCGCCTGTGAGGGCAACCGGCTGGCTTTGGGGCGCAGCCGGGGTCTGCGCAACGGCAGGACTGCTCAGCAGCAGGCTCAGGAGCAGGAGGGCCGAAACCGGCACAAAGGCCCGCATCACCCTGTTAAAATTCAGATTACGCATATCAGTAACAGCTTGGCGTGTGGATTTAAAATCGGGATTAGTCATTTTTCACCTCCAAAATGAGCCGGATGAGTTCAGCGCGCTCACGCTCTACAGCTTCACGCATAGCGGCATCTTCTTCGATATCGAAAAATCTGCGGCCGTCGATCCAGGTTTGTTCTGCAATGGTGAAGGTGGAAAGCGGATCGCCGCTCCAGATTACGAAATCGGCATCTTTTCCGGGCTCGAGGGAACCAACCAGATGGTCAATCCCGAGCAGTTCAGCGGTGCGGCTTGTTACCAGCGACAGCGCCGTTTCGGGATCAAGGCCTGTTCGCACCATTTTGGCGGCCTCCCAGTTCATCCGGGTCGCAATCTGACTGTTGTCGGAATGCAGCGAAGTTACCACTCCGGCTTCGTACAAAAGCCGGGCGTTGTAGTTGGTATTGTCGTAGGCTTCAATTTTGAAACCTCCCCAATCCGACCATACAACAGCGCCGATGCCGCGCTCCGCCAGTTCCGGCGCAACCTTGTAGGCTTCGAGCGCATGGTGGAAGGCTTTCACTTCGAAGCCAACTTCCTCGGCCAGTACCATCAGCATCAGGATTTCATCCTGACGGTAGCTGTGAGAGTGAATATCAATGTTTCCGTCGAGGATGTCTGCCAGCGCTTCAAGCCGGAGATCGCGGCGCGGCGGGATGCCGGTCGGGTTGCGGCTGCTTTCCCAGGCCTGCCAGCGGGCCCGGTAATCCTTCGCCATTTGGAAGCGGTCGGCAATGATCTGCTCCACGCCCATGCGGGTATCGGGGTAGCGGCCCGTGCCTACACGCTTGGGGTTTTCACCGAGCGCAAACTTGACCGTACGGGGTGCGCCTTCCAGCACCAGATCGTGGGACAATGCGCCCCAGCGCATTTTCAGCGTCACATTCTGACCGCCAATCGGATTGGCCGAGCCGTGCATTACGTGGGCAGTTGTAAGTCCGCCGGCCAGCTGACGATACATCCAGATATTATTGATGTTGAGCACATCGGCCATGCGAACTTCTGCGGTAATCGCATTTCCAACCTCATTCACCCCGTCCACACCGGAGTGCAGGTGAGCATCAATCAGGCCCGGGGTTACGTGCCGGCCCTGCGCGTCGATCACGACCGCGCCGCGAGGGGCACGCAGATCCCGGCCGACTTCGGCAACTTTTCCGTCACGCACCAGCAGGTCTGCATTTTCAAGCACACCCTGCTCGCCCATCGTCCAGATGGTTGCATTTTGTACCAGAATTGCTCTTGGCTGCTCAGGCATGCTTTCCCGCCCGAACTCCATGTTTGGCCTGACGTTGGCCAGCTCGAGATCCCGGCGCAACGGCTTGTGCTCACGGGGCTCGGGCTGTTCGCCGTAAGCGGTACGGGTAGCCTGCCAGTTGATGCGTGCCTGACCCGTAACTTCAGCCCAGCCGTGCAGCCTGTCGCCGCTCAACGAAGCCGTAAGCCGCACCGGACCGGTGGTCGAAATATCGTCGTGCATAAAATCAGCCCGGAAACGGCGGGCATTATCGTCGTAGGAAATGCTGCTCAGGCTGATTTCCTCTTCACCAATCATCAGCTTTCCGCTGAAACGCCCCGCGCGCGTTTCGGTGAGGGTGATGGTGCCGTCAAACAGGCTTCCGCTGCTTACCAGCTCCCAGCTTCCGGCGGGGTTATGATGCGGCTCGCGATTGATGATGTGCCGGCTGCCATCGATCCACACATCCATAATGCGGGTGTTATGATGGAAGATATCGCCATCGGCAACCACGAAATGGGCAGCCTTGCCGCGCTCCAGCGTGCCGTGCGTAGCGCTGATGCCAAGCAGCTCGGCGGGCTGTGAGGTCAGGGCCCGGAGAGCAGTCTCAGCATCCAGACCAGCTTCTACCGCCTTGCGAAGGTTCGGAAGGAAATCAGCCTTATTGCTGAGTCCGTCTGAAGTGAAAGAAAACCGGATGCCTGCCTGCGCAAGCCGCGCAGGATTTTCTGGTGCCAGATACCAGTGCCGAAGCTCAGCAAGGTTCCGGTTAAATGCATCTTCGGGGGTTCCGATTTCGGGCGTATCCGGGAAGCTGAGCGGCAAAATCAGAGAAAAGTTCTGGGTACGGAGGTAATCCGCCATGCGGTACTCGTGTCCGCTGCCGCGCACCCAAAGCGTGCTGTTAAATTCCCGGGCAATCCGCAGGGCACGAAGCACTTCCTCATCGCTCCCGGCTTCAAAAACCAGCGGCCGCTCACCGCGGGCTGCCGTGCTTAGCGCATCGAGCATGGCGTTGTACTCCGGCCGCTGCAAGCCTGCCGGGTTCCGGTTGAAGGCAGCATGCGCGTCATGATGCCAGCGGGCATCATAGAGGGTCTGCCGGATAAGGGCAATCGCACCAATGTTGGAAGTCGGGTAGGAAAAACCAAGCTCAGAACTGCGGTTCAGGGAAACCGACTGCGCTACGCTGCTCCGAACGGTCCGGTCGGTAGCACTGCCGTCGTTCAGCGTGAGCACAGCCATCTGACCGCGGAAAATCCCCAGCTCCGGGACAGCGGCAGCTACGGTAAATCCGGCTTTGCGCAGGGCCTCGCTGCCGTCGTTTTCATGATTAAAAACCTGCTCAGCCCTAAGATGGGCACGAAGCTGCGGATTCCAGGGCTGATTTCCCCGGTCGAGATCCGTTTCAGGATCCTGCATCCCAATCCGGGCATGTGGATCGATGAAGCCGGGATAAATCGTCTTCCCGCTGAGATCAAAAACACGGGCATCGGCCGGTATCCGGGCATTGCGACCCACGGCTTCAATCACGCCGTTACGGACCACAAGGGTGCCGCCGGCAATGCTGTTCCCCGGGGAAGTAATTATGGTTGCATTCGTAAATGCAAAAACGGCGGGCGTATTGTCGCGCATTCCGTCAGTCGGTGAGGTTTGCGATTGCGCAAAAAGCCCGACAGGCAGCAGCAACAGCAGTAAGCCAAACACAGCCTTTCTCAGGCCGGATTTCACATAGCAGCAGTTCATCATACAGAATTGATTAGTTGAGTTGTTTCCCGGAAATCTGTAAAAAAAATGACAGATAACCGGTTAGTTTACGCGGTCCGGTTTGGAAAAATGACACCATCAGTAATACCGGCTGTTCTTTTTGAACCTCTGAAAATACTTTTGCTGCATCACTGCTGCCGATAAATGATGTTAATCAGCTGCCGCAGAATGTAATCTTAAATGAACCCGCCGGAACAACTCCCCTCTTAAAGGCGCTCATCGAATGTGAAATCGCGAATATCAGTTACACTAACCAAGGGTAGCTGAGGATGTGCCGTATTGATGAGGATATTTTGTTCATCCTGAATAATGGCAGAAGGAACAACGAGCACCAGAGACTTTGCGGCGGCTGCCCAGTCATCACCGAACGGCTGACAAAGATGATAGTTCCCGGGTTTATGCCAGCCTTTGGGTAATGCCGCCGGCAGAATGATATGCTTTGAACAGCTGTCCGGAATTTCGATCTCGGTGATCTTATACCGCAGCCCCGTTCGTTCGCCGCTTAAATGCACCACATTTTCGAGGCAGGCCAATGCCCTGCTTGAGGCCGTGTAGAGCACGAATGTGCCCCGCGAGTTCCAGCGGGCCGGCTGCCCCGATGCGGTGAGCACGCCGGCCCATTTGGCAAGAGTAATACGGTAAACAAGCATAAGATTCGGGCTTATGCAAGTGCACCGTACTCGATACGCAGCAGCTCTTCGCGTATGAGATCGATGCCGCCGGAGGTTGTGAGCAGGCTTACGGGAACTTCATTACCTAAGCCATAAGCCGGTTTGCGCAGCCAGCGGTTGAAGGCGTTGAGATCTTCGAAGATTTCGCCGGCTTTTTGGTACAGGCTTATGATTTTGAGCAGCTGCTCGCTGTTGAGGGCGTTGAAACGCTTGTTTTCTTTTTCGTAGCGCTGCACGGTTTTGTAGGAAATACCGAGCACGGCTGCGAGCTCATCTTTGCTGAAGCCGGTAATGAGGAGCAGTTCGTTAAATGAGGAGGCAGGCAGGCCGCCCTGAGCGATGTGTACCATGGCGAGATTGTTGTTGGGGGTTATTTCGTATTTTTCTGCGGCTGAGTGTACAGCGCACGAAAGCTCGTGCGCATCGTGAGAATCTGACATGTAACCTCCTTGTTTGGTGTTTTTGACTTCTTCTGGAATTCTGTCTTTAATTTACAGACATTTTTCCAGTTTTGCAATTTATTTTTCCTATTTCCTGCCTTTTTGAATTGATTCCGGCTCTGCTCTGTTTTATCCTTTTATTCGAACTACTATCTGTCTTTATCACAAATTTTATGCTATGGCTGACAAAAACATTTTTAATGAACCTCTCAAAAGCTGCTGTACCGATCCTCTTACCGGTTTTTATCGAGATGGCCTTTGCCGAACCGATACCTTTGATTCAGGCAGGCATGTGGTTTGTGCTGTAATGACCGATGAATTTCTGCAATTCTCTCTTTCCCGGGGTAACGATCTGATCACACCCAGACCTGACTACCGTTTTCCTGGTCTAAAAGCCGGCGATCGCTGGTGCCTGTGTGCCCTGCGCTGGAAGGAAGCCCTCGAACATGGCTGTGCGCCGCAGGTCGAACTTGAGGCTACAGCAGCGGAGGCCCTGAATTTCATTTCTATGAACGAGCTTATTAAACACGCCCTGAAATCTGATGCCTGAACCAACTTTGAACCCCGGCTGGAATTTTCAAACTACCTATCAGAACCTGCACCCCATGATGTTTTCGCAGGTGAAGCCTCAGCCCGCTGAGTCACCGTCACTGGTACTCTTTAATGACGGCCTCGCCGCTGAGCTGGGGCTCGACTTCAGTGAGCTTTCCTCTGCGGAGAAAGCCGCCCTCTTCAGCGGCAGCGCGCTTCCAGATCAGGCATCGCCGATTGCGCAGGCGTACGCCGGACATCAGTTCGGGCAGTTTACCATGCTGGGCGATGGCCGCGCCGTACTTTTGGGGGAACAAAAAAAACCGGGCGGGCAGCTGTTCGATATTCAGTTCAAGGGCAGTGGTCGTACGCCCTACTCCCGCGGGGGCGACGGCCGCGCAACGCTTTACTCCATGCTTCGGGAGTACCTCATCAGCGAAGCCATGCACGGGCTTCAGATTCCCAGCTCGCGCAGCCTGGCTGTTGCCGAAACCGGTGAGCAGGTTTACCGAACCCGCATGCACAAAGGCGCAGTGCTCACGCGGGTGAGTTCGAGCCACATCCGCGTTGGCACCTTTGAGTTCGCCCGTCGGTTCCTGCCTGCCGAAGCGCTTGAGCAGCTGCTCAACTACACCATCGACCGACATTTTCCGGAGCTAACCGAAAGCAGTCAGAAAGCCCTCGATTTGCTCCGAAGTGCGATGGCGCTTCAGATCAGCCTCATCACCAAATGGATGTCAGCCGGGTTTATTCACGGGGTGATGAACACCGATAATATGGCGCTCTCCGGGGAAACCATCGACTATGGCCCCTGTGCCTTCATGAACCGTTTCAACCCCAAAACAACCTTCAGCTCCATCGATGCGGGCCGGCGCTACGCCTGGGGGAATCAGCCGGGCATCGCGAAATGGAACCTCGGCGTTTTGGCCGGCGCGCTGCTGCCGCTGATTGACGCAGACCCGGAAAAAGCAAAAGACAGCGCCCGCGAAATCCTCGAAAGTTTTGACGAGCAGTTTCAGCAAAGTTGGTACAGCCGCATGGCAGCCAAACTTGGGATTGCTGAGGTAAAGGGTGATGGCGACATAGGCCTTACCGACGACTTTTTCAAACTCATGCAGCAGCAGGAATCCGATTTCACCAATTCCTTTCTATATCTCGAAAACAGCGCTGAATGGCTTGAAGGTGTTCCTTCGGGGGATGGCTTCACAGCCCTTATTCAGAAAATCCGCGAACGGCAGCTGCAAAATCCCGGCGGTGAAGCGCAGGCCCGGCAGCTGATGCAAAGCCACAATCCCTTCATCATCCCCAGAAACCATCAGGTCGAGAAAGCACTCACGGAAGCGGCATTCAAAGATGATTACCGCTTTTTCCATGAACTACTTTCAGAGCTGAAACAGCCCTACCGCCGACCCGAAGCATCAGAAGCCGGACTGCGCCGGAATCTGACCGCTCCTCCCGAAGACGGTGATGGCGATTACCGGACGTTTTGCGGCACCTGAACCGTGGCTAAACCCAATTTGAGGATTCAACTGCCGGCTTTTTTACGTATTATTCATGCTTATTTTTAACAGACACCGGTTTTAGAATTTACGATTTACAAAGCTATGAGAATCCTCAAATTCGGCGGTTCTTCCGTCGCAACGCCTCAGCGTATCCTCGATGTAGTAAACATTGTTTCGAAAGCCCGGGAGCGCAACTGCCGGGCCGTTGTTTTTTCGGCCTTCGGAGGTGTAACCGATCAGCTTATTGCCATGGCAAGGCAGGCTGAATCGGGCGATGAGGACTTCACCCGCTCCTTCAAAGAACTCGAGCTCCGCCACATCAGCGCGGCCCGTGAGCTGATTTCAGTTGCCAACCAAAGTCAGGTAATGGGGCAGGTTAAAATGATGCTGAACGAGCTCGAAGATGTGCTTCAGGGCATTCAGCTGGTGGGTGAACTCACCCCGCGCACCCTCGATTTCATCATGAGTTTCGGCGAGCGCCTCAGCAACTACATCATCAGCCGCACCCTCACCGACAGAGGCATCCCCGCCGGTTACCTCGATGCCCGCACGGTTGTAAAAACGGATGACCGCTTCGGTCAGGCCCTGGCCGATATGGAAACAACCCGCGAGCTGCTCGGCAAACATTTTGCGAAACACCCGGAAGTACAGATCGTGACCGGCTTCATCGGCTCAACAAACAAAGGCGTAACCACAACCCTCGGCCGGGGCGGCTCTGACCTTACGGCTTCCATTTTGGGAGCCTGCCTCGATGCTGAGGCCATCGAAATCTGGACCGACGTAAGCGGCATCATGACCGCCGACCCCCGCAAGGTCCGGAAGGCTTTCCCGGTGCAGTACGTCACCTATGAGGAAGCGCAGGAAATGTCGCACTTCGGCGCAAAAGTGATCTACCCGCCGACCATGCAGCCTGCTATGGCGCAAAATATCCCGATTTGGATCAAGAACACTTTTGCGCCCGATGCCATCGGCACCCTCGTTTCCGGGGAGCCTGACAAAACGGAGCTGCCGGTGAAAGGCATTTCCTCGATCGGTCATGTGGCGCTTGTGCGCGTGCAGGGCGCCGGCATGATTGGTGTTGTGGGCGTGGCTCAGCGCATTTTTGGTGCGCTCGCCAAAGCGGGTATCAACACCATCCTCATTTCGCAGGCCTCGAGTGAGCACTCGGTTTGCTTTGCGGTAAGTCCGGAACAGGCCGCCCTCAGCCGTCAGGTTATTATGGCGGAATTTGACTTCGAAGTGCAGCGCGGCCGCATATCCGATGTAATTGTGGAAGATAACATGTGCGTTGTGGCCGTTGTGGGTGAAAACATGCGCTCAACCCCGGGCATTGCCGGCAAGGTTTTTCAGGCACTGGGCCGCAACGGGGTGAATGTCTCAGCCATCGCGCAGGGCTCATCCGAGCTGAATATTTCGGTGGTCATTAGCCGCAAAGACGAGCAAAAAGCCCTCATCGCCATTCATGATGCCTTCTTCCTTTCCGGTCTGAAAACCGTGAACCTGTTTTTCATAGGGGTCGGACTCATCGGCAGTACCGCCATCGACATGCTGCACAAGCAGCGCGAAAAACTGCGGGAAACGCTTAAAGTTGATATGCGCATCATCGGCATGTGCAACAGCCGGAAAATGCTGTTTGATCTCAACGGGCTGGATGGTGAAAGCTGGAAACAGCAGCTTGAAACCAAAGGCGGCCCGATGACGCCCGACACCTTCCTCAAACACACGGCTGAGCTGAACCTGCCCAACAGCATCATCGTGGACTGCACAAGCTCGGAGGAAATTGCTTCAGCTTATGAGCGCATCCTCAAAAACAGCATTTCCATCGTTACGCCCAACAAAAAAGCGTGCAGCGGCAGCATGAGCCGCTACCTTGCGCTGCACCGCGAAGCAGCCCGCCGCGATGTTTCCTTTCTGTACGAAACGAATGTCGGCGCCGGCCTGCCGTTGATCAAAACCCTGCAGGAAATGCACCACACCGGCGACAGCATCCACTCGGTCGAAGGCGTGCTTTCGGGTACGCTCAGCTACCTGTTTAACGAGTATGATGGCAGTCGTCCCTTTTCGCAGCTTGTGGCCGAGGCCCGCGAAAAAGGCTTCACCGAACCTGACCCGCGCGATGACCTCAACGGCATGGATGTGGCCCGGAAGCTGCTGATCCTCGCCCGCGAAATCGGGCTTAGCCTCGAGCTTGCGGACATCAGCATGGAGCCCCTGCTGCCCGCATCCCTTTTTGAAGCGCCCGATACCGAAGCTTTCCTCAAAGATCTGCCTTCTGTGGACGACGCCTTCAAAGCCCGATACGAGCAGGCCCGCGATGCCGGCAAAAAGCTGCGCTACATCGCCAAAGTAGATGCCGAAGGCGCGCGCATCTCGCTGCAGCAGGTTGATCAGTCGCACCCCTGCTACGGGCTTCAAAGCACGGATAACCTCATCCTCATCCATTCCGACTGCTACAGCAACCGCCCCTTGGTTGTGGCAGGACCCGGCGCCGGCCCCAAAGTAACGGCAAGCGGGGTTGTGGCCGACATCATTAAATCAGCGCTGCGCTAAGCCAATCCTTCACCTTTTTCACTTTTTATGTCCGTTTCTGTTTTTGCCCCGGCTACGGTCGCCAATGTGGCCTGCGGTTTCGACGCCCTCGGCTTCGCCATCCATGAACCCGGCGATGAGGTCATCGTGCGGAAATCCGGCACGCCCGGCCTGCGGATTACCAACATTACCGGCGACGGAGGCAGACTCCCGCTTTCAACCGAAAAAAATACGGCCGGCGTAAGCGCGCTGGCGCTGCTCACAGAAACCGGGTATGCGGGCGGCATTGAGATGGAAATCCACAAAAAGATGCCGCTCGGAAGCGGGCTTGGTTCAAGTTCGGCAAGCTCGGTTGCTGCGGTTGTAGCGGTGAATGAGCTCATCGGTTCGCCTTTTGAACGCGGGGAACTCCTCCGATTTGCCATGGAGGGCGAGCGCGCAGCCTGCGGCGTTGCCCATGCCGATAATGTGGGCCCCTCCCTGCTTGGCGGCTTCGTGCTGATCCGCAGCTACGACCCGCTCGATGTGGTGCAGCTGCCCGTGCCTGAAGAACTTTGGTGCAGCGTAATTCATCCGCATGTAGAAATCCTCACGGAAGATGCCCGCAACGTGCTCCGCCGCCGCATCCGCCTCGAGGATGCCGTGGTGCAGTGGTCCAACCTCGGAGGCCTCATCGCGGGACTCTACGAGCGCAACTATCAGCTGATTGGCCGCTCGCTCAACGACATCATCTTTGAGCCGACCCGCTCGCTGCTCATCCCCGGCTTCGATATGATGAAACAGGCCGCGATGCAGACCGGCGCGCTCGGGTGCAGTATTTCGGGTTCGGGCCCGTCGGTTTTTGCCCTCTCCCGCGGAGAAGAAAAAGCGGCTGAGGTTGCCGCCGCCATGCAAACCGCCCTCACCAAAGCCGGCCTCGAGAGCGAAACCTACGTCTCTTCCGTGAACCGTCAGGGACCGGTTGTACGCATATTGTAAGCTGCGAAAAGCATCCCTGACTTAAAAACCAGGTGAACAGCCGGAATCACTTATTTTTCTGCTTCTTATCTTACTATTTTTCCTGTACGCAAAACAACCAACCACAAAAGTAAGGGATTAATGTGATGAATGTCTTCACCGAAAAAATACCCGACAGTGCAAAAGTGAACGAATTCGAGCTGAAGATGATGATCGCTTCAAAGCTTTTCGAAGACGGAAGATTAAGCTCCGGACAGGCAGCTGAGATCGTCGGAATATCCAAAAGGGCATTTGTGGAGCTGTTGGGGAAATACGGTGTGTCTCTTTTCGGTTATAATGATGTAGAGCTTGCAGATGATTTCAAAAATGCTTCCACATTCAATTAGTCAACATCAGCTCCCATTTCTGTTATTAATCATGATGCGTAAAATGCTATTCAAATATCCGCATCGGTTCATGAGAATTACATACAGTTTCAGCTGATGATTTGCCGCCATCAATTAAAAGAATCCTTTACCCGCTACTAAAAAAATCCGGCTTTTTAGCCACCCTGATTTTCTCCCCGCCCGGAACCCCATCCATCGAAAAAACATCCTTCACCCAATTTAAAACCGTGATTCTCTACCGCTCTACCCGTCAGCCCAACGCCAAGCCCGAAGAACACACCATTTTCCCTGAAGCCCTGCGCCTGGGCCTTGCCCCCGACGGCGGACTCTACATTCCCGATCAGGTGCCGGCCTATACCCCTGACTTCTGGCATAATATTGCAGGCATGTCCGTATCCGAACTCGGCCGCATCCTGCTTCTGCCCTGGCTGGAAGATGACCTCAGCGACGACATATTTGAGCCGCTGATTAACGACGCCCTCAACTTCGATGCACCGCTTGTACGCCTTAGCGAGTACACCTATGTGCTCGAGCTTTTCCACGGGCCAACGCTCGCTTTCAAAGATTTTGCCGCCCGCACCATGGGCCGCCTCATGGCACAGCTGCTGCGCAAACCCGGCGAAACCCTGCACGTACTTACCGCCACCTCCGGCGATACCGGCGCGGCCGTCGCCGACGGCTTTTTCGGCGTGGAGGGCATCCATGTTTGGGTGCTCTACCCTTCCGGCAAGGTGAGCGCGCTTCAGGAAAAGCAGTTCACAACCCTCGGCGGCAACGTGACCGCCCTCGAGGTTGACGGCACCTTCGATGACTGTCAGCGGCTGGTGAAGCAGGCTTTTTCGGATGAAGCGCTCCGTGCCCGAATGAACCTCACCTCAGCCAATTCCATCAATATCGGGCGGTTGCTGCCGCAGATGGTGTATTACGCCCGGGCGGTTGCACAGCTTCAGGAACAGGGGATCGGCGAACCGCCGGTCTTTATCGTGCCAAGCGGCAACTTTGGCAACCTCACGGCCGGAGTACTCGCGTTCTTGATGGGCATGCCTGTCGGCGGATATGTAGCTGCTACCAACCAAAACAAAACCTTTGTTGACTTCATCGAAACCGGGCGCTACGAACCGCGGCCCTCAATCCGCACCATCAGCAATGCCATGGATGTAGGCGACCCCAGCAACTTCGAGCGGATTTTTGACCTCTGCGGCAGAGATCACAAAAGCATCAAAGCCGGCATTCTCGCGGATTTTGTGAATGACGACGACACCCGCGCATGCATTCTGCAAACCTGGAAGGAATTTGGCTATATTGCCGACCCGCACACCGCTGTTGGTCTGAAAGCGTGGGAGCGCAAGCGGTCTGATTTTATTGAGGATACAACCGGCGTTGTGCTCGCAACCGCCCATCCGGCAAAATTCGGCGACGTGATGCCTGATGAGGTCTCGAAACACATCACCCTGCCCCCCGCCCTCGAAAAACTGCAAAGCCGTACCAAAAAATCCACGGCGATGCCCGCTTCTTTCAAGGCTTTCCGTGAGCTGCTTACCAAAGCTGTTTAGCATTAATCAACCAATCAAAAAATAATGACGATGAATCTGACTGTTTTTCTATCCTCCCTCTTTTTTGGGATGATGACGGGCTTCGGCCCCGTATCAACGGCACAAGCCCAATCTGCAAGTGCAAGTGCAAGTGCCGGCGCAACAGCCCGTGCTTCCGTTCATGCTGAAGCTGAGCGGCCGCGCCTGCTGCCCTATCCCGAAACCCGCAAAAGCGATCATGTGGATGTGTACTTTGGTCATGAGGTCGCCGATCCCTACCGCTGGCTCGAAGACGACCTCTCCGACGAAACCAAGGCCTGGGTGCAGGCGCAAAACGAAGTGACCTTCGACTTTCTGGAGCAGATTCCCTTCCGGAGTCTGATTCGCGAACAGCTCACGGCCGACTGGAACTACGTGCGGGAATCAGCGCCGGTGCGCCACGGCGAGTGGTACTACTTTTCCCGTAACGACGGCTTGCAAAATCATTCGGTCGTTTTCCGCAAGCGCGGCGTTCGCGGCGATGCGGAGGTTTTTCTTGACCCCAACACTTTTTCAGAAGACGGCACCACTTCGCTGGCCGGGATGAGCTTCACCCGCGATGGTTCCCTGTTGGCCTACTCAATCTCCGAAGGCGGCTCCGACTGGCGCAAAATTATCGTAATCGACACCGAAACCATGGAAGCCGTTGGCGACACCCTCGTTGACGTGAAGTTTTCCGGGATTTCATGGCGCGGCACCGAAGGCTTTTACTACAGCAGCTACGACAAACCCGACGGAAGTCAGCTTTCGGCCATGACCGACCTGCACAAGCTGTACTACCACCGCATCGGCACGCCGCAAAGCGAAGATCAGCTGGTGTTTGGCGGCGAAATTACCCCGCGCCGGTACATCTTCGGAGGGGTTTCTGAAGATCAGCGCTTCCTGATCGTTTCAGCCTCGGTAAGCACTTCAGGAAATGAGCTTTATGTGATGGATTTTGATGCTGAAAACCCGGCACTCAGGCCCGTACTGAGCGGTTTCGACAGCGATGCCTCCGTAATTACCACCAACGAGGGCTACCTCTACATCTACACCAATCTCGGGGCACCCAACTACCGGCTTGTACGCGTGAACGCCGCACAGCCGCAGCCCGAAAACTGGACCGACGTGATCCCCGAGACCGAACACGTGCTCAGCGTAAGCCGCGCCGGAAACTACCTGTTCGCAAGCTACCTCGTTGATGTGCAGACGCAGGTTAAGCAGTTCACGCTTGCCGGTGAGCACGTTCGCGATGTGGCGCTCCCGACAGCCGGAACCGCCGGCGGCTTCTCGGCCCGCAGCCATGAAACCACGCTTTTTTACACCTTCACGAGCTTCACCTACCCGGCCACCATTTTCGCGTACGACATCGAAAACGGTACCTCCGAGCTGTACTGGACCCCGGAAATCGATTTCAATCCCGAAGACTTTGTAACCGAGCAGGTGTTTTATGAAAGCAAAGACGGCACCCGCATCCCGATGTTCATCACCTACAAAAAAGGTCTCGAACTTGACGGTACCAACCCGACCTACCTCTACGCTTATGGCGGCTTCAACGTGAGCCTGCGCCCTTCCTTCAGCATTGCGCACCTCACCTGGCTGCGGAACGGCGGCATTTACGCGCAGCCTAACATTCGCGGCGGCGGGGAATACGGCGAGCGCTGGCACCATGCCGGCATCCAAAAAAACCGGCAAAATGTGTTTGATGACTTCATCGCGGCCGGCAATTTCCTGGTTGAGCAGGGCTATACCTCGCACGACCGCATCGCCATAGCTGGCGGCTCCAACGGGGGTCTGCTGGTTGGCGCGGTGATGACGCAGCAGCCTGATTTTGCCGCCGTTGCTTTTCCGGCCGTCGGTGTGCTCGATATGCTGCGCTACCACACCTTCACTGCGGGTGCCGGCTGGGCCTTCGACTACGGCACTTCTGAACAGAGCGAAGAAATGTTCAAATACCTGCTTGGGTACTCCCCGGTACACAACGTGCGCGAGGGCGTACGCTACCCCTCAACCATGATCACCACCGCCGACCACGACGACCGCGTTGTTCCTGCGCACTCCTTCAAATTCGCGGCTGAGCTGCAGGCCAAACACGCGGGCGACAACCCGGTGCTGATCCGCATCGAAACCCGTGCCGGGCACGGTGCAGGCCGCAGCACGGAGTCCGTCATCAGCGAATGGACCGACCGCTACGCCTTCGCCTGGTACGTAATGGGGCTTAACCCCTTCACCGATTAAGCGGAAGCTTATTAACCAACAGGTAAGTGCTGTAATTTTTGTTTTGTACGTCTTGAAATGCGCTGTTCCAAAACCGTGATATGTGGGAGCAGCGGCACCCAAAAAGCAAGGGACTTGCCGTAGGGTGTGGAGCTTTCGGGATGGCACTAAAGACCGTGATGCGCACGGAGTTCTCCCAAAAATAAAGAGAGGTTTACTTTTCTGATGTTTTGGATTTAGTGGAGGTTTTTTGCCTGTGTGAGAGCGCTTTTCCGTAAAGGGGAAAGCGCTCTTTTGGTTTTAGGGGGATGCGCCCCTTGCCCCTACATACTGTTTTCACGAGAGATAGGTAGATTCACAAATACTATTCACAACTGCCTGAACTGAAAATACTTATCATGAAAATTCTGTTCGATTACATTGATCGCGTCCTTACCGGACTTATGGCCCGCTACGGCATTTCCCTCCTTCGCTACAGCATCGGCCTGATCTTTATCTGGTTTGGTGCTCTCAAATTTGTTCCGGGGCTTAGCCCAGCGCAGGAGCTTGCTACTTCCACCATTGACCTGCTCACATTTGGCGTCATTCCCCTGCAAACCTCTCTCATCATGCTGGCAACGCTCGAAGTGGGCATTGGCCTGCTGCTGATTTCCGGCCGCTGGCTCCGCCTCACCATCTTACTGCTCATGTTTCAGATGGTTGGCACAATGACACCAGTCGTGCTTTTTCCGGAGCTTGTTTTCACCAGCTTCCCTTACGGGCTCACCATGGAGGGGCAGTACATCTTCAAAAACTTTGTGGTGATCAGCGCAGCCCTTGTGATCGGCGCAACGGCCCGCGGCGGTTTGCTTGTGAATGAGCCGGAGCGGGTACTGGCGTAAATTTAAAAAGCTGCGGGAATGACCTCTGCCATTCCCGCAGCTTTAATTGAGTTACAAGAAAGGAAAGCAAGCCGCTCACTCCATTTCTTTGATAGCGCCGGTCCGGTAGGCATCGAGCAGCATCTTGAGATCATCAATCGTCTGCTGAATTTTGCGGCCGTCGTCAGTATCCTTCACACGGATGCGGTCTTTGTTGTGCTCCACAATTTTGGTGTGTGAATGGATGTCATCCCCCTGTTCGATGGCTTTTTGGGTCGATTCAAACGGCTGATGAGCCGCAAGCAGCAGGCCGTAGGAGTTAAAAATGAGGGTATAACCTGCAATACCGGTCTGGTTCTGATAGGCTTTTGCAAAGCCGCCGTCGATCACAAGCAGTTTACCGCCTGCTTTAATCGGATCTTCGCCTGTTTTCACCTTAACCGGAACGTGCCCGTTCAGGATGTGGCCCTTTTCGGGATTCATGCCGAACTCTTTCAGGATGGCTTTCGCAACAGGTTCTTCCGTACGATAATGGTAGTAGGGATTTTTGTGTTCGGTATGGGTTTCTTTTTCGGCAATGAAGTAGCGCTCGAAAGTAGCCATTTTGTCCTTACCGAACAGCGGTGACTGCGGCCCGCTCCATAAATACCACATGCTATCCATACCATAGAGCTTTTGCTCAGGGTCATCTTTGGCAAAGTATCCCTGCCGGGCAAGCCGCTCGAGCCGGTCCATGAAAGCCCGCGGCCCGTGATCAACGCCCTCAAAGGTGAAGTGCGCAAGCTTGCCGTCTTTGGTCATGGGGATGCAGCCGTGATACAGCAGGTTCCCATTGAAGGTGAGGTACATACTGCCCTTTGAAAAAAGGAAGCGCGTATGCGCCTGAAGCCGCTCACTGTTTTTGAAGGAAAGCACGAGTTTCTCCATCACAATGGCTTCATCTTCGGAGAGTGCGTAAGGGTCATCCGGGTTGATAGTCGGCAGGTTGGCATCAACCAAAGAGTAGGTTTTCTCACCGATATCTATAGTGCCGTCGTCAAAGTTGATTTTATCGAGCATGAGCCGGTCTTTCATACCGTACTGCGGCCTGCGCTGTACAATCTGCCCTTCGAGCTTCAGCTGAATAACCGTGATGGCTTTATGCATACGCGCCATGAGCATCTGTTCGTGTGAGTTGAAGTCCGAACATTCTTTCGGCATAAACTGTGTGCAGGGGTCGTTGCCATACAAATCAACCGCGAGAGAAATGAGCGGCAGCATGCTGATGGCGTAGCCGTTCTCAAGTGTCTCCATATTGGCATACCGGAGTGACACCCGAATGACATTACAGATACAGGCCTCACTGCCCGCTGCCGCGCCCATCCAAACGATATCGTGATTGCCCCACTGGAAATCGACCGAATGATGCTCAAGCAGTTTATCCATGATGATGTGTGCCCCCGGGCCCCGGTCGTACACATCCCCGATTACGTGCAGCCGCGCAATCGTGAGCCGCTGAATGAGATAGCAAAGGGCAACGATAAACGGTCCACCCCGGCCGGTATCGATAATAGAATTGATAATTTTGGTGTAGTACTCCTGCCGGTTGCTGATGCTCTCCTGCTGATGCAGCAGCTCTTCGATGATATAGGCAAAATCTTTAGGGAGCGCCTTCCTTACGCGGTTTCGGGTATATTTGGAAGAGTACACCCGACACATTTTAATAAGCCGGAAAAGGGTATCGCTGTACCACTCCCCCTGCCGGTCTTTGGGGATATCTTTAAGGATGAGCGGCATTTTCTGCTCGGGGTAGTAAATCAGCGTTGCGAGCTGCTGCTGTTCCTGAAGGCTTAGCACCCCGTCGAAGATTTCGGTAATGCGCCGCTTTATGGAACCGGAGCCGTTGCGCAGTACATGGAGAAAAGCTTCATTCTCCCCGTGTATATCCGAAAGAAAGTGCTCGGTGCCTTTGGGCAGCTCCATGATGGCACTTAAGTTGATAATTTCGGTGGAAGCGGCCCGGATTGAAGGATACTGCTGGGCGAGCAGGCGGAGAAACCGCATTTCTTCTTCAGCGAGATACATAGATTTACCGTAAGAAATTGATGGGCTGATTGATATAAAAATGTGTGCAAATGCCTGTCAGGGAGTCAGAATCATTTTCGGGAACTGCAGAAGATATATGTACAGACAGACAAATCCATAATCGTAAATATAGCACCTGCCAACATGTAAGCCAAAAAGCGCTTTTTGGCATTTTTGTATATATGAGGGTGTGGGGTGTGATGTAAGCTTCCTGAATCCCTGATACATATCTGTTATGGTTTTTCGTAAGGGCGCACGATTGTTTACAACAAGTGAACATGGTACTCTTATGTAGTGCTGTTAACTGTTAGATTTTTCCTTTTTAATGATATCACAATGCTAGTCCGGTTTCACATCCCCCCGCAGCCCTGTTCATTTCACCCCAAAAGTTCTTTGAAAATTAACCCTATCTTTGTCTGCCCCTTTATCGTACGGATTGCGATTCCATTTCCTTAACTACTCATAACTTTGCCTATGAAACGCGCTATCAGAAACCTGCTCCTGTTTTCGGGGGCCCTCATGCTGTTTGCACCTGCTGTGCTTTTTGCACAGCACCCTGCCTTTGATCAAAACTTCGGTTTTTCAATGTTTAATGAGCGCAATCACCCCGAGCTTAAGTGGGTGAGTGCCGAAACCGAACATTTTATTATCACCTACCCGGAGCACCTTGCGGGTATTGAGGCCGAAGCGGCGGCCATTGCCGAGGCGACCTATGCGGCGCTTTCCGCCAACCTGAACGTGACCTTCGATTATAAAATCCGGATTTTCCTCAGTGATGAGGATGAAATCGTGAACGGCTTTGCCGTCCCCTTTTGGCGGTCTTACACCAATATATGGGTCAATCTGAATG
Source organism: Balneolales bacterium (assembly GCA_020832405.1). Taxonomy (GTDB): domain Bacteria; phylum Bacteroidota; class Rhodothermia; order Balneolales; family Cyclonatronaceae; genus Cyclonatronum. The sequence goes on along the minus strand of JAFIET010000002.1, from coordinate 4,595 downwards.
ATGTGGCGGAGGCCTGGAGCGGTCCCGAAAAGTGGCTGCGCACGGTGCTTGCCCATGAGCTCGCCCACATTTTCCATTTCGAAGCGGTGAAATCGAACCTGCCGCTCTTTGGGGCCGTTGCTACCGGCATCTCCCTGCCCGAACCCTGGACCGAAGGCATCGCGCAGTATTACACCGAGCCCTGGCACGTGCTGCGGGGCGATCAGCTGCTGCGGACTTCCATCTACGACGGCAGGCCCGATTTCCGCCGGAATGAATCCATCCGCGACCGCGGCCTCATGTACGCAAGCGGCAACGCGCAGCTTCGGTACTTTGCCTCCACTTACGGCGACTCCCTGGTCACGCAAATTCTCGCGCACCGCGATACGACCCTGTTCGGACTCGTGCGCACCCACAATTTCGACAATGCGTTCCGCGCGGTTACGGGTCAGCGTTTCCGGGATTTTGAGGACGAATGGCGCCGGCACATGAGCATCTACTACAACACCCTCGCCGGGCAAATGGAGCGCAGCGATTCCCTCGGCGTGAAGCCCGATACCCTCGCCGGTCTCATCATCAGTGATGTACAGTACAGCCCGGATGGTACCAAATTTGCCTCCATCGCTTTAAATTCCACAAGTAAGCCGGTCGTTGAGCTTGCCCTGCACAGTAACAACAGCCGCCAAAACCGCCGGGTTGTGGACCGCGGCAGCATTAGCGGGCCGGTAAGCTGGAGCCCTGATTCACGCTATATCGCCTACTCCGCCAACGTGCGGGGCCGCAACGGTTCGCTGATCAACGATTTGTACCGCATCGATACCCAGACGGGCAGGCGCGAACGGATCACGCACAGCAGGCGGGCTTCGAATCCGCAGTTTGGTACGGGCAGCAGCACGATCTTTTTTGTCGGGAATGATGCGGGCACGGGCAACATCTACCGCCTCAACCTTGAAAGCGGTCAGGAAACAAAGCTGACCGAACACCACGGCGATGTGCAGATCGGCCGCATGGCGATGCATCCCGAAGGCACCCATCTTGCCTATGCCCTCTTCGATGCCGACGGAAGCCGTCAGATCATAGTCCTTGAGCTGGAAAGCCGCCGGGAAATGCGATTCACCGACCCGGTTACCGACGACCGCAACCCGCTCTGGAGTCCGGACGGCCGTTACCTTGCCTACACAAGCATGCGCGATCAGGTGCCGAATCTGTTTGTGCGCAGCGCTTTTGAAACCGACAGCGTAGAGGAGCGCGTAACGGCGCTGTTTACAGGTGCAAGTGCGGTGCAATGGCTTCCCGCAGATTCGCTGCACGCGCAGGGGCGCTTTACCCTGCTTACGACCGATTCCAAAAGCGACAACCGCGTGTACCGCGCCGATGCCTCCCGCCGGGCCGCTGAACCCCGGCCTGACATCAACCCGGCCTATACGCGCTGGCTCACGCATCAGCCGCCGCACCCCATCGCGCGGGAGATCCCGGCCGATCCGGGTCTCATCACAGATCGCTACCGCTACAACTCCTGGCGGAACATCAGCCACGTGAGCACCATCCCCTTCCCGTTTTTCGGTGATGCGGATAACTACGGGGCAGGCTTCATCAGCCTGTGGAGCGAACCGCTGTCGAAACACATGATCACCGCAGTCGGCGCCCTATCCTTCCCGAGCTTTACCGATAACAGCCTCATTTTCCTAAGCTATACCAACAATCAGCTGCGGCCATCGCTCAGTCTTAACGCTTACCATAACAGCTTTACCGGGCGGTTTTACGAGCGGGATTTCCTGATTACAACCAACTCAGGCGGTTTCCTGCTGGCAAGCCTGCCGCGCGACTGGTTCGACTCAGCCTTCATCCGAACAACACTCTACAGCCGTCTGCGCTACGAGTACACCAACGCCGACCGAAACTGGACCTCACCACGGGTTCAGCGCCTGCCCACCCCCGAAAGCGGCTGGCAGAGTGATGTACGCCTCGGGGTGCGTATTCACAAATCCGTGCCTTACGCCTGGAATGTTGTGCATCCCCTCGAAGGCTACGGCCTCGAAGCCCGCGTAACCCTGGCAACCGATGCCCTTGGCGGGGAAACGAATTACCTACGGCCTGATCTAAAAGCCTTCCTCATCCTTCCGGGCCTGGGCGATGCCCGCTTCTATTTCTACGGACGTGCCATTTTCCAGAACGGCGAAAGCTTCGGGCAGGATTACATCGGCTTCAGCCGGTACGACGATATTCAGTTCGGCGACAGCCTGCCCGGGCTCGACATCCTCTACTCCGATACCGAACGCGTGCGTGGCTACAGCTCCTGGGTTGACGGATACGTGACCGGCAACCGCATGCTTTTCGGAACCGTAGAGTACCGCATCCCGCTGTTTCCAAGCCTTCAGACACAGGTTCTCGGGCTTGTGAGCCTTGGTCGCACGACTGTAGCGGCCTTTATGGACGGCGGCGCGGTTTGGGATGACGATCTGCTGCCTGCCGATGGCTCAGTACGCCGCCTCGGTACAGGCTTCGAGCTTAAAAATGAGCTCAATTTCGCAGGCCTTCAAATCGCCCACAGCCTGGGGTACGCACAGCCCTTCCGTGATTTCGGAACCGGCCGCAACGAGGAAATCTACTACCGCATCAAGGCAGTGATTCCCTTTTAATCAGCCTTCGGAAGAAGCCGTTTTTTCTAAACAGCTTCAAGCCAGTCCAAAACCTGACGGAATTTCAAACTCCGTCAGGTTTTTTTATTGCGCCGATTCCCCCGACGATTCCAAACCGGCCTCTGATTCGGGGAGGGGTTCCGCCACGGGTACGGGCTCAGATTCAGGCTCATGGGCAGCGAGCGCGGTCTCAACGGCTTCGAGCAGGCTCACGCGCGCACTCTTTTTATCCTCGGCAGAAACAAGGTGCCAGGGTGCGTAATCGGTGTCGGTGTAGGCAATCATATCATTCACCGCATCGGCGTATTCATCCCATTTCTTGCGGTTGCGCCAGTCTTCGTCGGTGAGCTTGTACTGTTTGTAATCGGTCTTCTCCCGCTTTTTGAAGCGCTTCATCTGCTCTTTCTTGCTGATCTGAAGCCAGAATTTCAGCACAATGATGCCTGACTCGGTCAGCTGTTTTTCAAAGTGATTGATTTCGGCGTAGGCCCGCTTCCATTCTTCTTCGGTGGCAAAATTCTCGACCCGCTCCACGAGCACGCGTCCGTACCAGGAGCGGTCGTAAATGGTGAGGAAGCCTGCCCGCGGAATCTGCATCCAGAAACGCCATAAATAATGCCGTGATTTTTCCTCTTTGGTAGGTGCGGCAATCTGAATAACCTGATACAGGCGCGCATCGAGGCAGTGAATCAGGCGGCGGATGCTTCCCCCTTTTCCGGCCGCATCGGAGCCTTCCAGCACAATCACAACGGACTGCTTGCGCTGATGCGCCTGCCAGGCCTTCACATAAATACTTTCCCAAAAACCGGCCATTTTCTCTTTGTAGAGGCTGCGCTTGAGCTTCACCTTCAGGTCGATCCGGTCCAGCGGTTTTTGGGTTACTTCCGGTAGGGGCGTGCCGTTAACTGCGGAGGTATCAGAGCTGCCCCTTTGGAGGTGCTCCTCAAAAACCTTTGTGAGAAGATGCATCACCGAAACATCGCAGGTGTTGGCGTCGGTAGCGTCAACTTTAAACCAGGGCGCATGCGGCTTGTGGGTTGACTCCGTTAGCTCAGACACCAGCTCCATTTTTTTATCGTAGGTGAAGTCTCCCTGCCAGTCGTCCATCGTAACCTGCCAAGTACTTTCCGGCCGGTTGTTGGTGGCTTCCTCCTTGTTTTGCTGTTTCTGATTGTAATCAAGATGCAGCCATATCTTCACAATAAGGGCGCCGTCAACTGCGAGGAGCTGCTCCATTTCTTTGATGCCGGTGATGCGTTTGCGGAAACAGCTCAGGTCGCATTTGCCGTGCAGGCGCTCCAGAAACGGCTGCGTGTACCATCCTCCCAAAAACAGACCGGTACTGCCCGCCGCCGGAAACTGCCGCCAGTATTTCCAGAAGTACGGCCGGTCGGCCTCTTCATCCGAGTCGGGCCGGTGCACATGGGTTTGGATGAAGCGGGTATCCATCCATTCGTTCAGCAGGTTCATCACCCGCGTGTAACCGGAGGTCTGCCCCCCGGAGACCAGGATGATCACCGGCACCCCGGCATCCCGCAGTTTAAACTGACTCATGAGCAGCTTCCCCCGGTCCCGCTCAATTATTTTGTCGTAGTCTTTTTTTCGGGTGATGGTTTCCTGCGTGGAAAAAGAATTGATCTGCATTTCTGAAAATTTGGGCACTTGTTTACAAAACCTTAAAGTATCGGGCTGAATCGGGATATTCAAGCAGAAAACGGGTATTAAACTATTTAATGCACCCAGTAAGATTGTAGGGAGCTGCATCACATTGAAATCCGCGAAAAACCTCTCCAATCCCTGAAATCCGCGTGCCATTAACTCGAACCGGGCATGTTCCGGCAAAGGAGATCCCTCCCATTTCTATGCTGCCGGGTTCCGGGGCGGCTCCGGCTCCGTGGTTCCGGGCTGCTCTTTCCTAAATGATACGCCTTCGGGATAACCGGGGCTGGCTTTAGCCTCGGGGAGATTTTGAAGCAG
>JAFIET010000140.1 GCA_020832405.1 Balneolales bacterium | reverse complement strand
GCGATCAGATCAAAAGCTGGCAGCCGGAGTCTTAACCGGTACCAGCCCGCATCCCAACCAACTCAAAAGCCTTCCGTGCAGCACCGCCCCTGTGCGGGCCCGCGGAAGGCTTTTTTCATGGACAAAACCGCACACCGCCCGGCCTATGAGACAGCAAAAGGAACCGATAACTTCACCCCAACCCGCAGCGAAGTCAGCTGAGCCTCATGCCGTAGTTTATTTTGATGGTGTCTGCAACCTGTGCAACGGCGCCGTCACCTTCATCATACAGCGCGACCCCAAACGGTATTTTCGCTTCGCACCGCTTCAATCCAGACACGGGCAGGAGTTTCTCCGGCGGCACGGTCAGCCGGCCGACACCTTCGATACCATCATCCTGAAAGAAGGCGATTTGTGGTACACGCACTCTGCGGCTGCCCTCAGCATCGCCCGGAGGCTGAAGGGCGCATGGCCGCTGTTGTACGGTTTCATGGTGCTGCCGCGCTTCATCCGCGACGGGCTCTACCGCTTCATCGCCCGAAACCGCTACAAATGGTTCGGCAAACAGGAGGCATGCATGATACCAACTCCCGAGCTGAAAAGCCTGTTTCTCGACTGAGGGTTGGGTGTTTTTTAGGCGCTTGCAGAAAATCAACCTTCCAATATCCCACCCCGCAACACCTGCTGCTTAATATCAGGACATCAGCTTTGCTGCTTACACTGCGTTTTCATTTTTATTACCTTTTCCTAATCACTTAAAACCCTGCTTTCGGCGGGGAATCATCCTTTCAGACTTGCTGAGGTGCGGCCATGAACACAACCGATACCAACACCAAACTTATAAACAGTTACCTGTCACTCCTCAAAAATATGAGTGTTTCAAACAAGCTTGATCTCATATCAAAACTCAGCAGTTCCATGAAAGCAGATTTTGATGATGCGAAGGTTGATTTTTATGATGCTTTTGGTGCATGGGATGAAGAAGAGAGTGCTGAAGCACTTGTTGATGCGATCAAAAGTACAAGAACCTTCATGAGAAAGACGGAAGAATTTTGATGCTATATCTCCTTGATACCAATATCTGCATCTATTTCATGAAAGGTCTATTTGATCTGAAAACGAAGTTCATGGAAACAGGTCCGGAGAATTGTTTTATTTCTGAGATCACGCTGGCTGAACTAAAGTTTGGTGTGCAGAAAAGCCAGGCCAGGGAGAAAAACCAAAAGGCCCTGCAGCAATTTTTATCCGGCATTCAGATACTGCCCATTATGCCCGGTCTGGATATTTATGCCTTTGAAAAAGCGCGCCTCCAAAAAGCCAGAAAACCTGTTGACGACTTTGACCTTCTCATCGGAGCCACAGCTGTTTACTATAACTTAATTTTAGTAACCAACAACAGAAAGCATTTCGAACGCCTGGAAAATATCAGGCTCGAAGACTGGACTACTAAAAACTGAAGCGTTTATACCCTTCCGCACGATTTATCAGTCTTCTAAAGTTTACTTGAACTACAGCCGGCATTCCGTACCTTTAATCTTTGGTATTTACCGGCAAAAGCTATGCAGATATTTTTAACCTAATTTCTTCCATGCTCCGCACATGAAAGTCACCGATTTTTACGCCCAAAGCTCAGAGCCTCTTATTTCCTTTGAAATCATCCCGCCGAAGCGGGGGAAATCCATCAACAGCATTTTCGAAGCGCTCGATCAGGTGATGCCCTACCGGCCGCCCTTCATTGATGTTACCGCACACGCGGCTGAGGCCTACTACGAAGAACTCGACAACGGCAACATCAAGCGGCACATCCGCCGGAAGCGCCCCGGCACCATCGGCCTTTGCGCGGCCATCAAGCACCGCTACAATGTGGAGCCGGTTCCGCACATCCTGTGCAAGGGTTTCACCCGGGAGGAAACCGAAGATGCCCTGATCGAGCTGAACTTCCTCGGCATTCAAAATGTGCTGGCCATCCGGGGGGATGATCACGGGGCCCCGAAACCTTACAATGCCGACCGCAGCATCAATGCGTACGCGGTTGATCTCGTGCGGCAAATCAAGCGCATGAACCGCGGCCTGTACCTCGAGCAGCTGATGGAGGCCGATAAAACCAACTTCTGCGTGGGCGTGGGCGGCTACCCTGAGAAGCACTTCGAGGCACCCAACCTCCACTGGGATGTCGAGCGCCTGAAGGAAAAAGTGGATGCCGGCGCCGATTACATCGTAACGCAGATGTTTTTCGACAACCAGAAGTTTTTCGATTTCGAAGCAAAGTGCCGGGAAGCCGGCATTACGGTGCCCATCATTCCCGGGCTGAAGCTCATCAGCAGCTACCGGCAGCTCACAACCCTGCCCCGCGCCTTTTATCTGAACATCCCGGAGCCGCTGGCCCATGAGATTTCCCTCAAACCCGACCGCGCCCGCGAAATCGGGATTGAGTGGGGTGCGCAGCAGTGTCAGGAGCTGCTCGATCACGGAGTTCAGGGGCTTCACTTCTACGTGATGGCCAACCCCAGCACAGTTGTTGACCTGCTGGACCGCCTCAAGAGCGGTCTGAAATCACGTACGGTTTAACCCGGGGTTTACCCGCTGATTTATGCGAATGCCCGCAAGTTCAATCCTGCTGCTTTTTGCCTTGTCTCTTTTTTTAGGGGGATGCGGTTCGTCTTCGGGGTCCCGCTCCGATGCGCGGCAGGTTGAACAGCGGCTGATGCAGCAGTTCCAGCAGTGGCGGGGTACCCCGTACCGGCTTGGCGGTATCACGCAGCAAGGGGTGGACTGTTCCGCTTTTGTGATGCTCGTTTACCGCAATGGCTTCGGGGTAGAGCTGCCCCGCACCACCGATCAGCAGATGAGGGCGGGTACCAGGGTTAACCCCCGGCAGCTGCGTGTGGGCGACCTCGTTTTTTTTCAGACCGGCCGAAATACGCGCCATGTCGGGATTGTGCTCAGCGGCGGACGCTTTCTGCACGCCTCAACCTCGCAGGGCGTTATTATTGATGAGCTTAACCAGCCGTACTGGCAGCAGCGGTTTACGGTCGCACGGCGGGTGCTGTAGCACCAGACTGTTTTCTGCCCGTTCAGGGCTGATAGCACACGGATGTTTTTGGGTAGGTTTGAATTACACGCCGGAAAGGTCAAAATGAAAAAGCACGGGATTAGCCGCAGGTTTGGTTTTTTCAGCCAGCACGAAAGACCGTGATGCGCACGAAGTTTCCCCAAAAAAATAAATGGAATGCAGAAATGGCCGTGCAGTTGGGTTCGGGGAACACCTTACCCGCGTTTCATTTTTACTCCTGTCCTTAGCGCATCACCCATTTATCCACGGCTTCGGCTACGGCGCGGCCTTCGTTAATGGCCCACACCACCAGACTCTGCCCCCGGCGCATATCGCCGGCGGCAAAAACGCCTTCCACGTTGGTGCTGAAATCTCCGTAACGGGCGCGCACATTGCTGCGGCCGTCCTGCTCGACACCGAAGGCTGTAAGCAGCGGATTTTCCGGACCGGTGAAGCCCATTGCGAGCAGCACGATATCGGCCTTCCACACGCGGGCGCTGCCCTCTACTTCTTCGGGCTTCATGCGGCCGTCTTCGCCGATAACCCACCGGATCTGCACGGTATGCAGCTCTTTCACGCGGCCTTTTTTATCGGTCGCAAACTTTTTGGTCATTACTTCATACTGCCGCGGATCGTCGCCGAATTTAGCGCGGGCTTCTTCCTGACCGTAATCGAGCTTGTAGATGCCGGGCCATTCGGGCCAGGGGTTGTTTTCGGCGCGGCCTTCCGGTGGCTTGGCCATAATTTCGAACTGCGTAACGGTCGCGCAGCCGTGCCGCATGGCCGTACCCACGCAGTCCGTGCCAGTATCGCCGCCGCCAATCACAATCACGTGCTTGTCTTTGGCCGAGATAAATTTGCCGTCGGCATGGCTGCTATCGAGCAGGCTCTTGGTATCGGCATGGAGGTATTCCATCGCAAAATAAACGCCTTCTGCCTCGCGGCCTTCAATCGGCAGGTCGCGCGGTTTGGTTGCGCCGCCGGCGAGCACAATGGCGTCGAAGTTTTGGCGCAGCTCATCCGCGCTCAGGTCTTTGCCCACTTCGGTGCCGGTCACAAAGGTGATGCCTTCGGCTTCGAGCAGCTTCACCCGGCGCTCCACCACCCCCTTTTCGAGCTTCATGTTGGGGATGCCGTACATCAGCAGGCCACCGATGCGGTCGGCGCGTTCGTACACCGTAACCCAGTGCCCGGCCTTGTTCAGCTGCGCGGCAGCGGCAAGTCCGGCGGGGCCTGAGCCTACTACGGCAATCTTGCGGCCGGTACGCCTGTCAGGCGGCTGCGGCACCACCCAGCCCTCCTCAAAACCTTTATCGATGATGGCCTGCTCGATGCTCTTGATGGCAACGGGCTTGTCAATCAGGCCGAGTACGCAGCTGCCCTCGCAGGGCG
>JAFIET010000139.1 GCA_020832405.1 Balneolales bacterium | reverse complement strand
GCGTCGGGTGTATCAGCCCGAACTGCTCGCGCTTGCGGCCTGCCCAAAGCTCAAAGTAGCCGTAACTCAGCTGCACGAAGCCTTCATTGAAGTGAACATCAGACCTTTCAGAGGCCCGAAAAAGAAGATCAGCCTTTATGGCGGCTGAAAACCCGGAACCCAGCTCATATTCTCCCAGTCCGAACAGGCTGAAAAGTCCGTTTGCGCTATGAGGGTCGATCTGACCGTAGCGGTTGGAGTAAATCCAGAACGGCAGCTCACCCGAAGTGCCTGCTCCGGCTCCGGTCTGCCATCCGTATGAATAACTAAGTCTGTCGCCTGCGGTTTCGGGAAAAGGCTGCTGCCCGCCCGCCTGAGCGCTGCTGTTAACGGGAAACGATACAATCAGCGCAGCTAAAAAAACACAAATGAAAGTCGGGTTAAGTTTTGACACAGAAGATTCCGATCTAAGCTAATGGGAAGATTTCAGTTCCGATAATGGCATGCCGGCAGCGGGTATTGATGCTGCAACTGAAAAGATAGCAAGTCAGCAGCAAACAAAACGATTAAATCACAAAGCCAGTCATGCAGATAGCTTGCCGGAAATATCGTTAAATATATTTTGGGCTTACTCTCGCTGAGTCGTTTTGTTATCTTTCATAACCGAAATACGCTGAAGCGTGCTTTATATAAATTATTAGGCAAAATATTTTATGAAATGGTATATCCTCGCTCTTAAACGGTTCGCAGAATTCAGAGGGCGTTCGCGCCGCAGGGAGTATTGGTTTTATTTTTTGTTCAACATGATCATATTTTTTGTAATTAATATGGTTGAGTCTGTATCAGGCTATACAGAATTTGGAGAGTTTGGACCTGCGACTGTATGGTACGTGCTTGTTATGTTCACGCCATCTATTGCTGTAACGGTGAGGCGATTGCATGATACAAACCGGAGTGGTTTCTGGCTGCTGATTTCTTTTGCTCCGGTGCTGGGCTTTTTGGCTATGCTGTACTTTACATTATCAGAAGGTACAGCGGGGGCAAACAGCTATGGCCCCGATCCCAAGCAGGACCAAATCATAACCCGTGAGGCAAAAGAGCCTGAAGATTTCTGGAAGCGGGAAGATTTTTAAATCAGAATTTTTATCTCCAAAAAAACAGCGCCGGCAAAGGCGCCGTTTTGGTTTTAGGATGATGTGCTCCCGGCCCGGAGCTCACTCAAGGGCGTTCAGTAAATCCTGCAGACTTACTTCGCCGGTGAGGATGGTCCCCGCAATTTCTATCACCGGCAGATCAACATGCCGCGTGCCGTCAAGGTTGTATTCATACGCGGCGGCCGGCTCTACTTTGCTCCACATGTGCTCGAGCGTTCGCGGGTCGCGGTCGGTGTAGTAGCGAACCGGCCGCGTACCTGCAAGCCTGAGCTGCGCTATGAGGGTGTCACACACGGCGCACACTTCCTCACCCCAGATAAAAACCCGGTGCTCAGACAGCTTCTCAATACCATCCGGAAAAATTGGGATGAGCCCGAGTTCGTACTGAAGTATCAGATTGTTGAGATCAGGTGGATCAATCATAAGCAGGTTTTCGATGCGTACAACCGCGAATTCGGGGCTTCGTTTATATCCTGCGAGCGAAAGCAGCTGCTCTCTTTCCTGCAGCAGTTCCGCATGCCTTATTGCATTTGGGAAATAGTTAAGCCTCCCTCCCGACACAGAGTGTCGCAGCCGGTTGAAGCGCTCATCATCGAAGCTTCCGTAGATGATGATTTGCTTGCCGCGCAGCAGTAAGTACTGTTCTTCGGGCGTTTGTGCCTGCGGCCTGTAGGCTGCCGGGTCCGGACTTCGCGCAAATTTTGCGGTCCAGTACAGCTGCTGCGGCCGGTCAGCCATCCGGATAACGTGCGCCCCCATGTACCGGTAGTGCTGACCCATGATGATCCGGCAATGACCCGGACTCCTGAGCCACAGGTTAACGGCATTTTGCGGGGAGTTACTTCCATAGGCCAAAATTTCCGCTGCGCCGGAAAAACGATCCGTAACCCGCCGAACGCGGTCAGTCGGTGACGAGCCGTCACTGCCGGTATGTCCGCGAAAGTCGTTTTCTGACATATCGACGGAATGAATCCGGGCTGCCCGGCGCAGGTCTTCGTCCCATGCTACAGGCGGGGCCGGGGGCATGAACTCATCCCCGCACATGCGCCCCTCAGTGCGCGCTTCATTAAAAAGCCCGGTCAGCTGCCGGGCAAAATCCTCCAGAGCCGCATCATCCTGCTGCGCCTGTAGGGGCGGGGGGGTGATGATCATCATCAAAAGTATAAATGGTACGATAAAGGTTTTTGAACAGCTCAGGTAATTTTCCATAAAAGTTGATTTAGTTTGGAATTCCCTCCAAAATACATAAAAACAGCCGCATAGGAAATTACCGGTCTTTAACGCAGCATTTATAGCCTCAGGGTGAAGCCGGTTCTCATCCAGCGGCCGGGCTGCGGTACATTTGCGATGTCGTTATAGCTCGTATTGAACAGGTTGGAAGCTTCCGCAAAAAGGGTGATGCGGTTGAAGCGTGCAAACAGGTGCAGATCGGCCAGCCAAAACGGCTCAAAGGGCCGCGTTTCGGTGAAAGTGCCGCCTTCAAAGAGGATGAAATTGCCGGACCGCTGCTGCCAGCTGAGGCTCAGGGCAAATCCGCTGTAGGGGGTGATTGGATGGCGCAGGCTTACATGAAGCTTGTGCTGCAGAAAATCGAGCGCGTAATTGGAAACAAACTCCCCGCTGCGCCGGCCCGCATCAATGAAAGAATAGCTGAGTTTCAGGCTGCGATGGATGCCTGCTGTCGTGCCCGTGCCGCCCCGGGCTGTGAGCCAATCCGGGAGGTACCAAAGCAGGCTGTGCTCCATTCCTGTGATGGTGACCTCTGTTAGGTTTTCGCTTCGCCAGAGCTCTTCACCGGGGCGGCGGGTCCAGTCGATGATGTTGGTGCCCCAGCGCCGGAAGAAAGCTGATTCCCAAAACAGCGGACCAAAGCCTGCATGAAAACCGGTCTCAGCCGAGACGGCCCGCTCCGGCTGAAGTCCGGGGTTGCCGAGATTGGTCGGCCCTTCATAGAACAAATCCGTGAAAGTGGGCAGGCGGAGGGTTCGGTTGAGGCTCGCGTACACCCGTAAAGTTTCCGTAAGCTGAAACCCGGCATCAATGCCCGGGAAGAAGGTGAAATCGCGGTCGAGGTCGGTGTTGTAGTACAGCAGCCCGCCGCCCGAAAAGGAAAACCGGCCCAGCACCGCGCTGTGCTCGGCCATCAGGCTGAGGCCGGTGCGGGCATACGAATGGGTGAAAAAAGCGCCGGCTTCACCCGGTACGGCGCGGGGTGCCGCCATCGGCTCGCCCAGCACATTGCTCAGGATGTGCTCGTAGCGGTAGTCGAGGCCGGCGGAAGTGGCGCCGAGGTTGCTGAGGTGCGTCCAGTTCAGGGCCGCCCCGAGGATGTCGCTCTGATGGTAGTTGTGCCCGCTGTACCAGGCCGGGGCCTCATTTCGGAACAACTCGAAGCGGTCGTTATGGCGCCGCCAGTAAATGCTCGGGCTGATGCGCATCGGGCCCGACGGCTGCCACCTTGCCGAAGCGAACAGGGTGCGGGTTTGTTCAAACTGATCCGGAAAAACCGGGGTGTAGAAGCTGTTGGCACCGAAAGCCCGGCTGTTGAGCCCCGCCTGCAGCTCGGCGGTGCCGGCGGCAGTTTCGGCAAGACCGCGGTAAAACAGGCTTGCATCGCGGAAATCTGTGTTTTCGGTGTAGCCGCTGCTGCCCTTGCGCCCCATCGACAGGTGATGGCGCGTGCTGCCGGCTTCGAAACCGGCCGAGAAACCGGCGGTGCCCAGACCGTGCTGACCCGCGCTTGCCGAAACCTGCACATGCTCCGAGCCCGGCTCCCGGGTGATGATGTTGATCGCGCCGTTAAAGGCATTGGGACCGAAAATCCGGGCGCCGGCTCCGTGCAGCACTTCGATGCGCTCGATACTGCTGATATCGACCGGCAGGTTCAGGTTGTGATGCCCCGTTTGCGGGTCGGTGAGGTTGATGCCGTTAAGCAGCACGAGGGTCTGATCGAAAGTGCCGCCACGGATAATGACATCGCTCTGCATCCCGAAGCTGCCGCGGTGCCGCACGTCGAGCCCGCGCACCATGCTGAGCAGGGCGCTTACATCCTGAGCGCCGCTCAGCTCGATTTCCTGCCGGGTGATCACCTGCACCGAGCGGCGCAGCTCCGAGAACCGCACCGGGGTACGCTGCGAGCTCACGACTACCCGATCGAGCTCAAGCTGCCATAGGGAGTCGGCCGGGGCTGCTTCCTGCAGAGGTTCACCCGGCGCGGCTGCGCCATAAGCCCAAACCGGCAAAATGCCCAAAAAACAGGAAAAGGCGACGAAACCCATCACCCGAAAAAAACAAGTTGAAAAACACAT
>JAFIET010000035.1 GCA_020832405.1 Balneolales bacterium | reverse complement strand
CCCCCTTAAATCCGTTCGCGGGTCATGAGTTTGCCGAGCTGTGGCGGGCGGAAGCTTTTGATTTTTTCGAGCAGGGCTGCTGGTTCGGTGTCGTGCACGAAAATGTGCCGGTGCGCTTCGCGGATGAAGCCGTTTTCGAGCATGGTTTGGGCAAGAGCGAGCAGCGGGTCGTAAAAGCCGCCGGTGTTGAGCAGGCCGATCGGTTTCTGATGGAGGCCGAGCTGCGCCCAGGTGAGCATCTCGAAGAGCTCTTCCATGGTGCCGAAGCCGCCGGGCAGGGCGAGGATGGCATCGGCTTTTTCGTACATCATCAGCTTGCGCTCGTGCATGGTTTCGACCATAATGAGTTCGGTGAGGCCGTGATGTGCAACTTCCCGCTGCTCGAGGAAGTGCGGGAGGATGCCGGTAACCCTGCCGCCGGCCTGCAGTGCGCCGTCGGCTACGGCGCCCATCACCCCGACTTTTGCGCCGCCGTAGATAATGCCCATGCCGAGCCCGGCAATCAGCCGCCCGGTTTCTGCGGCTTTTTCGCAATAAACGGGCTGCGTGCCGGCAGACGAGCCGCAGTACACAGCAACAGTTGAAATAGTACTCATGAGAAAAAATGGTTTTGATTGAGGTGAGAGGGCTGCAAAATACTGTAATGGGGAATGCAGCGAAACTGCTAAATTTGGGTGATTTGTTTCATACTAAGCTGCTTTTTTATAGCTTACTCAAAATTATAAAACTGTTCACAAACCGGATTACTGCATGATTTGGGGAGATTATCCGCTGGAAATCGACGAAGTGAAATCACTTAGTCTCGATGATGTGCTGAACGTGCATCTCAGGCGGAATGAATCAGAAATATGGCTTGCTTTTGACAGAAACCGGGAGCCGCAACTTTCTATTAATGATGAAGATGACGGTGAAGATGCCGGCAGTGAGCAATCGGCCGAAAAGGTTTTTGACAACACCGATTATGATGTTCATACGGTTGAGGAGCATAAGTGGACGAGATGGCGGCTGCGTTCAAAGAAGCCCGTGCTGAATGTTGCCCCGGCTTTTCCGAACCTCCCGTTTGTGGTACATCCCGAACACAATTACCAGCTTGCGCCGGGTGCCGAAACCCGCCTTTTTATGCGGATTCCTGTTGCGGTTGCCATATCAGACCAAAGTGACAACAATCTGAAGCTTACCGAAATCAACTCGGTTGAAATGGTGAAAACCTGGTTCGGTACATTTGAAAGCGGTGAGGTGTGCTACTGGGTGAAAACCGTTGCGTCACTAAAAGTTCGCCCGGAAATGGTTCGGGCACACCGCTGTTACTGCCCTGTGCTTATCAAAAATGAATCTGAGGATTTCCTGCACATCGATAAAATCTGCCTGCGGGTCGAGCGGCTTTCAATTTTTGAGCAGGACGGCATGCTGTGGTCTGATCAGATGACCGTAGTGCACAAAGGCGGAGACAGCTTAAGCGATCTTTCCGTCGAAGGCAAACCTCCGGCGGAGGCAGCAGGGGCAAAATTGCTGGCACGGCCGCGAAACCCGGCTCGTAAGGGTTTTGCTTTGCGCACCTTCAGAGCGCTGAACCCGCTGCCCATGCTCAATGCCTTTTGAGATCATGAAAACTTCTTTGTGCTCATTCAACGCTATTATTTATGGAATTTTGGAATTTCACCCTTGATATAGAAGTACTTGTACGGTCTTCGCTGCTCATCTTTCTCGGCATCCCGATACTGGGGCTGTTCCGGAAATGGATTCGCAATTTCGTTACCGAGAAATACAGCCCGCACTATGCGATGCTGTTTTCCAAGATTTTTTTCTACATCGGCTTTACCATGATCATGATTCTGGTGCTGCATGAGTTTGGCTTCAGCCTGGGGCCTTTACTCGGTGCGGCGGGTATTTTGGGAATCGGGATTTCATTTGCCTCACAGACGAGCCTCTCCAATATCATCAGCGGTTTTTTTCTGATTGGTGAGAAGCCGTTTCAGGTAGGGGATATTGTTAAGGTGAATGACATTGTGGGAGCCGTGATGAGCATCGATACACTGTCCGTCAAAATCCGGGTTTTTGACAACCATCTGGTGCGCATCCCCAATGAAACCATGCTGAAATCGCCGGTTACCAATTTTACGCGTTTCCCGATCCGGCGGGCTTCCATCAAAGTATCGGTAGCTTACAAGGAGAATCTTGATCGGGTAAAGAAACTACTGACCCAGATTGCCGATGAAAACCCCTTTGTGTTGCAGGAGCCGGCACATGCGATTCACTTTGATTCTTTCAACAGCTCATCGGTAGATCTGGTGCTGAGGACATGGGCTCAGAAGGAAGACTTTATTAGCATGACGACATCCATTAACATGGAAATTAAGAAACGGTTTGACGAAGAAGGTATCGAAATTCCCTTCCCGCATGTTACGGTTTACACCGGCGATGTCACCAAACCTTTCCCGATTTCTATGCAGGCTGAAGCTCTGGCTCCCGCCGGCTCTGAAACCCTGCCGTCAAAATCCTGAAAGGAGGATCTGCTCATGTTCACTTATGTTGTAACCATCCACATTCAAAAAGATGCAGAAGCGCGCTGGGTAGCGTGGATGAAGGAAGAGCACATCCCCGAAGTGCTCAAAACCGGCCTTTTTTACGACTGCCGCATGTGCCGCTCCGAAGCGGCGCAGCAGCCGGGCTGCACGACCTACCGGATGTTCTACGCGCTGAAAAGCCGTGCCGCCTTTGACACCTACGAAAAAGACTTTGCCCCGGCGCTTCGGCAGCATGCTTCAGAAGCCGGTTTTAGCGGACTCTTCACCGCTGAGCGGGATTTGCTCGAAACCCTTCACACTTTTACATAGTGAAGAGTTTCCGGTGCGCCTGTCAGCGACAAAGCTGAAACTTACAACTCACATCAACTCATAAAAAAAGCTCCCGCCTCGAAGTGAAGCGGGAGCTTTTTTTGATACGGTTTCCGGACAAAACCCGGATGCTGTTGTTTTATTTCACCAGCATCATTTTGCGGGTTTGTACGAAGTTTCCGGCACGCAGGCGGTAGATGTAAATACCGCTTGAGAGGTTCGCGGCGTCGAAGGTAGCCCCGTGATTGCCGGCATTCTGCAGCTCGTTGATGAGCACTGCAACCCGCTGACCCTGAACGTTAAACACCTCGAGCGTTACCTGCGCAGCTTCGGGCAGGGCGTACTCAATGCGTGTTGTGGGGTTGAACGGGTTCGGGTAGTTCTGGCTGAGGATAAACTCAGTTGGCATTTCCGTTTCCGGCTCGGTAGAAACCTCCTGAAGCACGGTGAGGAACAGGTTGACCGTGCGCTCGGGTTTAGCCGGGTCATTACTCTCGATCAGCATGGTAGCGGTGTAATCCCCGGGAGGGACGTTACCGCGGAAGCGTACCGTAATTTCACGGGTAACGCCCGGCTCAACGCTGCCGGTACGTACCGGGAAGAGAATCCAGATCGGGAAGCTTTGGGTTTCGCCCTGAAGCTCAACCGGAACAGCGGTGTAGCCGTCTTCTGCCGGCGCATCACCAATCGGGCGGTTGGTTGTTTCTACGAAGTCTATTTCGTAGCTCAGCAGGCTGCCTCCGGCATTCCGGATGGTCATAGGCACGCCAACGAGTCCGCCGGGAGCTACTTCAGCCAGTAGCTGTGCGCGGTTCAGGCGAATATCAGGCGCTCCGGCGGCGCTGCCGTTCAGCGCGATTTCGAAGCTGTGGCTGGCCGGGTCGTCGGTTTCAATTACGAGCAGGCTTTCGAGGGTTTCGGTTTGGGTCGGGTCGTAGGTGACCGTGAGCACTGCGCTGCCAAGGGGCGGAACGGTCATCTCTTCGTTGAAACTAAACCCGATTCCGGGGTTATCGGAGCTCACAGAAGTAAATACCAGCGGTGCCCGGCCTGTATTGGTGAATTCAATATCGAGGCTTTGCGGCCAGTTGAGGTAAACCAGGCCGAAATCGAGAGCATCAGCATCGGCTGCTACCTGTGGTGTGCCGCCAACGGCTTCAATGCTGACCGGTATGCGAACCAGCGTATTGCTGAAGTCATTGTTGAGAATCACGATCTCGGTTGAGTAGGTGCCGTTTACGAGAAGGTCTCCGTCGATGGTTAAGGAAACTTCCTGACTGCTGCCGGGCGCGATTGTTGCCGCAGCCGGAGCGGGGCTGATCCACTCAGGCAGTGCCTTTCCGATATGAACGGCCTTAAAGCTTTGTGCAAAAGGCGTGCGGAAAGCAATCTGAAGGGCATCCTGATTGTTGCGGGGCTGAATGCCAACGGTAGCACGGTCGGTAACCCCGCTCATGTTCAGATACTGGAACGTGATTGAACCGGAGGCTGAAAGGATTGCCTGGAAAGTATAGCTGCTCGCAACAGTTCCGGATCCCTCGCTAAGGTTGTTCCACTGAATGATGAAGCGGTCGCCGGCCTCGTCGTGGTAGGTCAGAATCTGACCATCTTCACCGAGTGACATGTCATACCAGAACGGGATGATAAGGTCGTTAGGGAAGGTACCGTTACCGGGGATGGGGTTGTTGGTGGGAAGACCGTTACCCGGAACTGTATTGAAAGTTGCAAAGCCGTTCACGGCAATATTGATGTTGTCTTTCAGCTGTCCGTAAAACGGAAATTCAAACGGGAGGGCTGTGTTGGTGAAGCCGTTATCGGGGTTGGCGATTTCCAATGGGGTGCCGATATTGGCAATATCGGCCCAGCTGAACGTGAGGCCGTTGAGCTCTTCATCATCAAACCAGAAATAACCGAAATTGTCCGGCCCGCCGGCGCCTGTGAGAACCGGGTTGCCGGTTTCATGGCCTTCAGCATTGGTCACAAGGCGGAATGAAGGGTCAAGCGCGTTTACCGGGTTTCCGGCAAGTGCAGCGGTTTCCTCAAGCTCAAGAGTCGGGATTACATACCGCAGCTGACCGCTGCCTGTGTTTGATATGGTGAAGGTGAAGGTCTCGGTAGTTTCTACCTGTACTTCGCCGCTGATACTTTCTGCGGAAACAGCGATGGATGCGGGCTGTTCCGTAGTAGTGCTGACCACGTTGCTGAGGTCTGATGCATTGTTGAACGGATCGAGGGCGCGTACGGCAAAATAGTAGGTCGTGCCGGGGTTCAGGTTACGTACCAGAAAGCTTTCACTTGTACCTGAATCGGACGGGCGCTGAACGCCGGTTATCTGATCGGCATCTTCGAAGTTGCCTTCGCTGATAGGGCTTGTGCTTACGCGCACGTCATACGAAAAAGCACGGCCTTCGCTGCCGCTTGCACCGGTTGCGGTCCATTCGAGCTTCACCAGGCTTGCGTCGGTAAAGGCAACGCTTAGGTCTGTGATAGGTGACGGGGCGATGCCGTCATCAACCAGAACGGCCTCTCCGGCATTAAGACGGCCCCCGGAGATCGAGATATTGGTATAGGCAGGAAGCTGATCTACAGATTCCATCAGCCTTTCCTTAATGAACTGATAATCGGCATTCGGGTTTGCTGAGAGAATAAGACCGGCTGCGCCCGCAACGTGAGGCGATGCCATGGAAGTGCCCGAGAGGTTGCCGTAACCGTTGTTAAGCACCGTTGAGCGAATGCCGGTGCCCGGTGCAAACATGTGGACGGTTTCCAGACCGAAACTTGAGCCGCCTGCACGCACATCATTGATGGTTGAGTTTCCGATAGACATCACGTTATCGAAAAAGCGCATCATGTTGGCAGGCCAGTTGTTGAGTACATCATTGTTAGTACCTGTGTTACCGGCAGAAGTGATGTAAAGGTGCCCGGCGGCCTGAGCGGCTTCCATCATTGTAACGTAAGCCGGCGGCGGAGTGGGGTTTTCCGTAGGCGTTTGGGTGCCGTAGCTGTTGTTGGAAATCATGGCACCGTTTGCAATTGCGAAAGCAACGCCCTGGGTTATTGCAGACTGCGGACAGCCGCTGGTTCCGCAAACACGAACGGCCATAATTTTAGCATCCCACATTACACCAACTACGCCAATACCGTTGTTCCCGACAGCTGCAACCGTTCCGGCAACGTGCGTGCCGTGCCCGTTAAAGTCCATCGGGTTGTTTACATTACCGCCGGCAAAATTGGCTCCGAAGTTGCCGTTTTCATCCTGCCACATATTGGCCGCGAGATCGGGGTGGTTGTAGTCAACACCGGAATCAAGCACGGCAATAATTACTTCCGGGTTACCGGTTTCAAGCGCCCATGCCTGTGGTGCCGAAATGCGGTCCATCCCCCAAAGTGTACTGTAGAGCGGATCATTGGGGATGATGCCATCATTGGCCGGCACGGTTTCACCCTGATTGTTTCGGATGGTGCCTCCGGAATCCAGCGATTCGATTTCGAAATCGGGCAGGTGGTAGATGATATCGGGCTGAATCCACTCGATAGCGCTGTGGCCCGAAAATTCAGCAACAACGTCTTCGACTGAGCGGCCCCGGAGCTGCCATACTTCGGCGCCAATAAACGGGAGCGAAAATTCGACTTCAGCGTTCATTTGCGTGCGAAGCATTTCGGCCTGCTCTTCAACATTCATCAGGCCGGAAGCCATTTTTACGATTACGCGGTTTTCAACGAATTCGATTTCACCGAAACCCTGCACATTGGCGTGAACCGTACGCACTTCATCGGTGAATTCATCAGCAAAAGCATCGGTTGACCAAAAGCCGGCCCAAACCAATGCGAGTAACAGTAGTAGTTTAAAGCGGGGGGTATTCTTCATTGTATCGGTTTTTGACAGATTAGATTTAAGATAGATTGTTAAAGTAGTTCTGTGGGGTTGATGTGTGAGGAGGGCTTTAGCTGCAATTTAATTTCATGCAGAATCAGACCGTATTCAAAAAGCTGTTCCCTGATAAAGCGGCTGCCCATAAAATTGTGTTGGCGTGTTCCGGAATGAAAAAAGCTTTCAGCCGGACTTGTACGTACAAAGCGGGCGATAGATTTGGCTGAGCCAGCCTGAGCTGGTTTTGGAAAAGTTCATGCGTTAGATAGAAATACTACAGGTAAGCAACTCAGGAATAGTTCTTTTGGAGGCTAAAAAAATAAGATAGTTTATTTAGCTAAATAATTAAACCCACTTAGAATAAAACCATACCCTTACGCCACAGCCTGCATTCATCGGAGTATAAGGTAGCGCTTTCTTTACGGAGGCAGCCTGAAAGCTAATCTCAAAAATTATACTTAAATTAGATTTTGTCTTAATTAACCCTAAAGCTAAATCAAAATGATGCGCATTGTACTTCCCGCTCTGTTTTCCCTGATGCTGATCGCAGCTGCCTGCAGCGCAGATAATCACGCTGAAAGCACCGCTGATGCCGAACAGACCGTTTTTGGAGCCGCTTTTACTCCGGCCTCATATTTTACAGTTGATGAACTCTTCCCGCTTATTACAGCTCAGGAAAGTGAGCCTGTACAGGTTAAGGGTGAAGTGATTCAGGTTTGCCAAACCAAAGGATGCTGGCTAACCCTTCAGACCTCTGACGAGAAATCCGTTCGCGTTACCTTCAAGGATTATGAGTTTTTCGTACCAATGGATATTGCAGGGCGTGAAGTAATGATGGAAGGAATTACATGGATGGAGGAAACATCCGTAGATCATCAGCGGCATTACCTTGAAGATGCGAACGCTTCTGCAGAGGAAATTTCAGCAATCACTGAGCCGAAAATCAGCTATTATTTTGAGGCTGCCGGCGTTGTGCTGTTATGATGAACCGCTGTTTTCTCAGTTTTTTTTGCCTTAGCCTTTTTGCAGCTGCACTTCTGTTTTCCTGCACCTCCGGGTTGCAGGAAAATCAGACCCTTTCGCAGCTGATGCGGGAGCGTACCAATCAGATGCAGCTAATTAAATCTGCCGTAGAAGCGGGTACCCCGATAGCTGCCGAAAACACTGTTTTTACGCCTTTTGCCAAAGGTGACCCATCCCGTGACGCCCTGCGCGAGCCGGGTGTGCAGGGGCAGTTGCAAGCCTTCGATTCTTTTTATGTCCGTTTCCTCGATGCGCCAACGCCCGAAAATTACAACATCGTGGTTCAGACCTGCATCAGCTGTCATGAGCGAATGTGCCCGGGGCCGCTTCGTCTGGTTCGCAGCCTTGCCCTCGAAGAAATTCCCGAGCCTGGTTTTCAGCTGCTTAACCGCTAATTCATTTTTATGACTGCTTTCGGGGAGTTCACCGCATGAAGTTTGTTTCGTCCATTTTAATGGCTTTTATGCAGGAAAAAGAAGCCAAGTCAAACATATCTGGTTTGATCAAGTTCTTGGTTTTCCTAAGCTTAGTTATTATTTTGTATAGTGTGCTTTTTCATGTGCTAATGATTCGGGAAGGGCAGGAGCACAGTTGGGTTTCGGGTTTTTACTGGACGCTAACGGTCATGTCAACGCTGGGTTTTGGGGACATCACATTTGAAACTGATATTGGCCGCACCTTCTCGATTATTGTGCTGCTTTCGGGTGTGATTTTACTGCTGGTGATGCTGCCTTTCACCTTTATCCAATTTTTTTATGCGCCCTGGCTCGAAGCCTACAATAAGGTTAAAACACCGACCGAGCTACATCCCAGCATTAAAAACCACGTTATCGTAACTAATTTCGATTCTGTTGCCCGGTCTTTAATTGAGAAGCTTAATCATTTCAACCATCCTTATTTCATTCTGGTACCCGAATTTCAGCGGGCGCTTGATCTTTATAACGAAGGCTACAAAGTTGTAGTAGGTCAGCTTGATGACCCCGAAACCTACCGGAAAATTCAGGTTCAGAACGCAGCTATGGTTGTGGCAACCTGCAACGATATGCTGAACACCAACATCGCTTTTACGGTGCGGGAAATAACGGATAAGGTCCGGATTATCAGTCTTGCGAGCTTTGAAGATTCTGTGGATATCCTCAAACTTGCCGGCAGCAATACGGTTGTACAGCTTGCCCGTATGCTTGGGCAGTCGCTGGCGCGCCGTACGCTTGGCGGAAGTGCACGCGTACATGTAATTGGCAGGTTAGATCAGCTTGTAATTGGTGAGGCCCCCGCCATTGATACGCCGCTTGTAGGTAAATCACTCGCGGAGTCAAAGCTCAGGCAAATGACCGGCGTAAGCGTTATTGGCGTATGGGAGCGCGGTAAGTTTGAACCCGCTCTGCCAAACACGGTGATTAACAGGCATACAGTACTTGTACTGGCCGGTAAAGTTGATCAGCTGCGCAGTTACGATGAGCTTTTCGGTATTTATCATTCAGAGGACCATCCTGTTATTATTATCGGAGGAGGCCGCGTTGGGCTTGCAACGGCCAGGTCGCTGGAAGACCGCCGAATGGATTACGTAATTGTAGAAAGAGATCCGGCGCGGATTATTGACCCTTCAAAGTTTGTTAAGGGGGATGCTGCTGATCTTGCAACACTCAAAAAAGCCGGAATCGATACGGCTCACACCGTAATTATTACAACCAATCTGGATGAGATGAATATCTACCTCACCCTGTACTGCCGTAAACTCCGGCCCGATATTCAGATTACAGCCCGTGCTACCGACGACCGCAACGTGAACAGCCTGCACCGCGCCGGGGCCGATTTCGTAATGTCGTACGCCACTATGGGCGCTAACATCATTTATAATGCCCTCGATTCTTCTGAAATAATTACTCTTGCAGAAGGCCTCGATATATTCAGACTTCCCGTTCCTAAAAAACTGATCGGCGTTACGCTCATGGAATCTGACATCCGGCAGACTACCGGCTGCAGCGTAATTGCAATTAACCACAACGATGAAATGATCGTGAACCCCAATCCCGAAATGGAAATCCCCAAAGATGCTGAACTGGTAATTATCGGTGATAAATCTTCAGAGGCTAAATTTATGGAGTACATTCGGGAATGAGCGTAAAATCGCCCCTCAAAACCTATATCGGTGCATTCACATTTGCAGCACCCGAAGTCGATTCTGGTCAGTTTAAGCTGATTGTGCAGGAAAAGAGCCTGAACCGCGCGGAAAAGGTGTTTCGGAAAAAAATCAAATCATGGCTAAAAACGCAGCCAACGCTGCATCCCTGCAAGGTTTTTATTCAGGATGTTATCGAAATTGACGGCCATCCCGAATTTGACCCCGTGATATTCTTTCTTCGCAAAGACAGTCGCAGTGAAACCAACCATCATGTTTTTTTCTCTCCTTTACCACTTCGGGAGCCGCACGCAACAAGCTGGGCAATGAGCATGCCCGAAGATCAGGAGCTGTTTCTGGAATCAGAGGAGCCCTGAAACAAGGCCGAAAACGGGCAGTAAGTCCGGATTTAGCTGAATATTTCGTATATTCGTATTCGATTTTAAAACCACCCCGTGCTGCAGCTCAGCCAGGCGCAGGGCCCTAAACAGTGCAGATTCAGCCGGCTTTATGAGCATCCCGATTTATACATCTCAGCAAGATGAAAGCCGAAGGCCTGAGCCCTGAGCCCCGAGTGCAGCCCCACCATCCAAACCGTTAAACCATGCCAAAACTAACCATTGAAGACATCGGCCTCGCAGGCAAAAAAGTTGTGATGCGGGTCGATTTCAACGTTCCCCTCAAAGGGGGCGTCATCACTGATGACAACCGAATCGTACAGGCGCTGCCCACCATTACATACGCCCTCGAAAAAGGCGCGACCGTTATTCTGCTCAGCCATCTTGGGCGCCCCAAAGGCGAGCCCAACCCCGATTTCAGCCTGAAGCCCGTAGCTGAGTATCTGGAAAAAGCACTTCCCGGAAATGTATTCTTTGGTGAAGACTGTGTGGGTGAAGCAGCCGAAACCGCAATTGCGAAAGCCAAAGCCGGCGATGTTGTACTGCTCGAAAACGTGCGTTTCCACGCCGGAGAGACCAAAAATGACCCGGAACTATCCAAAAAGTTTGCCGCTCTTGGCGATGTTTTTGTGAATGATGCTTTCGGAAGCAGCCACCGCGCGCACTGCTCGGTTGCCGGCATCACCGAACACCTGCAGCCTGCCGCAGCCGGCTATCTCCTTCAGAAAGAAATTCAGTTCCTCAGCGACAGCGTGAACAGTCCGGAGCGCCCCTTTGTGGCAGTGCTGGGCGGGGCCAAAGTGTCTGACAAAATCGGCGTAATCCGCAATCTGCTACCAAAAGTGAACACCATAATCATCGGCGGTGGCATGGCCTACACCTTCATGAAAGCCAAAGGCCTGCCCATTGGCAAGTCGCTGCTTGAAGCCGACAAGGTTGAGCTCGCCGGCGAGCTGCTCAAAGAAGCAGAAGAGCAGGGCGTGAAGCTGATGTTGCCGGTCGATTCGGTAGTCTCTCAGGAATTCAGCAACGAAGCAGCCTTCAAAACGGTAGCCGAAGACGGTATCGAAGACGACTGGATGGCCCTCGATATTGGTGCTGAAACCACGAAGCTATACAGCGACGAAGTGCGCGCTGCAAAAACTGTGATCTGGAACGGGCCGATGGGCGTTTTTGAAATGGCCAACTTCAGCAAAGGCACCTTTGCCCTGGCACAGGCCATGGCCGACGCAACAGCCGGCGGCGCCATCACCATTATCGGCGGCGGCGATTCTGCTTCAGCAATTAAGAAAGCCGGCCTTGCCGACAAGGTGAGCCATGTTTCAACCGGCGGCGGTGCCTCTCTCGAATACCTCGAAGGCAAAGATCTGCCCGGTATTTCCAGCCTTACTGACAAGTAGCAGCTAACAAGCTTTAGAGAAAAAAAGGCCTGCGGCAGAATAAAGTCGCGGGCCTTTTGCTTTTTCCGGAAGCCTGCCTGCCTTAAGCCTGCGGGGGATGTTCCTTAATCCAGAACATCATTTCTTTTTCTGATGCGGTATTTTCGTCCAAATCCTGCCAGGAGAACTGAGTCCGCATATCAGGCTGCATACGGTAACCCATCATCTCCCAAAATGAATGCAGGTTCCGGTAGCCTGCTGGTTTACGGGCATGGTCGTCGGGCCTCTGAACGCCGCAAAAGGCCGTTATTCGGTAACCAAGAGTGAGGGCATGCTTCTCACGTTCTTCAAAAAACTTTTTGCCGATCCCAAGTCCCCGGTATTGTTTCAGCAGTACCGATTCCCCGAAATAAAAAACACACTCAGGATCGATTCCTTTTTGAATAAATGGTGCCTTAACTTCATCCGTTTCCAGTTTTAGGGGCATCCCGGATGAAGCCCCGACTACTTTGTTTGAATCAGTTGCGAGCACAAACAGGCTTTCTTCACTATTGAGGTAGGTTTTCAGGTATGCACGCTCATACTCGTCAGAGCCGTCGTAGAGGTACGGAAACTCATGAAAAACGGTAATTCGAAGCCATGCAAGGGCCGGGATAAATTGTGCGATTTGTTCGCCGCGCACAACGCGGATTTGAATTTCAGGATTTTTAGACTGAGGCATACTGGGTTTATTAGCAAGTGATAGTGCACAGGGAAGGCCGGAAAAGCAAGCCTTGCTTAAAATTAGGTGTTCGCCGTCAGAAATCCACTCATCCTTGCAGGAATAGTTCAGAAGCCTGGTAAAATGTACAAATCTTTTGAAGGATTTGGGGATTAAGGCTTATATTCAATTATAAATGAAAATCACAAAAAATGCATTCAGACGCATCAGCAAAGCAAACATGAATCCGTAAAGTGCCGGATTCCTTCGCCATCAGGAGCTGCCGTTTTTAATTCAGGTACCATTATTTTCTGCAGATCTGTAGTGAAAAGATCCCCGGCAAGGGCCGCTGTTTTGTTCAACTGATTTTCAGCGATTGCACAATTCATCAAACACTAATAAAACCAACGTAGTATAGAATGGCAACCAACAGAACCCTGACGATCCTCAAACCGGACTGTGTCCGTAAAAATCTTGTTGGCGAAGTGATCGCCCACATTCAAAAAGCCGGCTTCAAAATTGTAGCCATGAAATTAACACGCCTCACACCTGATACCGCCGGCGGGTTTTATGAAGTTCACAAAGAGCGTCCGTTTTACGGCGAATTGTGCGCATTCATGAGCTCAGGCCCCTGCGTGCCCATCATTCTTGAGAAAGAAAATGCGGTTGCTGATTTCAGAACCCTGATCGGGGCAACTGACCCGGCCGAAGCCGCTGAAGGCACCATTCGTAAACTCTATGCCGACAGCAAAGGCGAAAATATCGTGCACGGTTCTGACTCTGATGAGAACGCCGCCATCGAATCAGCTTACTTTTTTGCTAAATCTGAAGAAGTCGCCAACCTTGCATAATAGCGGGCATCTTTTTCAGTTATGAATAAAAAAAATGTTCCCGGTTTCCGCTTCTGTAGCTTGCTTTTACTTTCAGTATTGTTTTGGTGTACTGTTAGTTGTGCGGACCGGGAACATCATTTTATACACCAAACAGCCGCGCAGCATTCCGCCCCTGAAATAAAGTTAGGGGCTCAGCAGCTTCTCTCCCAATATCTTGACGAGCTGCGCGACCGGCGGATCGGCCTGCTGGCCAACCCCGCTTCACGTATCGGCTCTGCCCACCTGCTCGATACCCTGCTCACCCGTCAGGTTCCCGTAACAGCCCTTTTTGCGGCTGAACATGGCTTCCGCGGTGATGTGCCCGCCGGCGAAGAAATCAAAGACGGTACCGATGTGCTCACCGGCCTGCCGGTTTTCTCCCTCTACGGGCAAACCCGCCGCCCCACGCCGGAAATGCTGGCCGAAATCGACCTGCTCATTTTCGACCTGCAGGATGCCGGCGTGCGCTTCTACACTTATATTTCAACCCTCGGGCTTGTTCTCGAAGCCGCCGCCGCGCACGATGTCGAAGTTTGGGTGCTCGACCGCCCTAATCCGCTGGGGGGCACCTACGTTTCCGGCTGGATGCTGGAACCCGAATTCCGCTCCTTCGTCGGGGCTTTCCCCATCCCCATTGTACACGGCATGACCATAGGCGAACTCGCCCTCATGATGATTGGCGAAGGCTGGCTGAACACCGAAACCGAACCCCGCCTGCGCGTTATCCCGATGGAAAACTGGCAGCGCGAACAAAACTGGATCGAAACCGGCCTCACCTGGATTCCGCCTTCCCCGAATCTGCCGCATTTTACCAACGCCCTCGTTTATCCCGGCACCTGCTTTTTCGAAGGCAGCACTATGTCAGAAGGCCGCGGCACCCGCGATCCGTTTATGATGGTCGGCTCGCCCGGCCTCGAATTTCCCGAAGAGGCCCGGCTCAGCCTTATGCAGCGTTACCCCGTATCGCTCGAACCGGTGACTTTCACCCCCGTTGATATCCCCGGCATGGCGACAAACCCAAAATATCGCGGCACGGAAGTCAGCGGTATTCGCCTGAGCCCGCTCACGCTCGATGCCGGTTCACTCCGCCCCCTCGAACTCGGCCTTGAGCTCTTCCGCGAAATGCTGCACCACGCTCCGGACGCCCGCACCAACCGCTTCCTCTACAACCTTGCAGGCACGCAGCGCATCAGGGAATTTCTCGAAAGCGATGCCCCGCCGGTAACCTTCTGGCAAGCAGAAGTCGAAGTTTTCACCAAAAAAAGGAAGCCCTATCTGCTGTATTAAGGGGCGGTGAGCAGGGTGATGTTTACTTTGCCCTGTCCAAAAACGCTCAGCAGAAGCCGCCTCTCAAACGCTCTTCTTCCGGTTCCTAACATAATCTTCAAGCACAAAACCTCCGAGGCTGTTCAGGCCTGAAAAATAGGCCCGACCCTTGTTCGCCTCGGTCATTTCCCGCACGAAGTTTTGCAGATAGGGGTCCTGAGCAATCATGAACGTGGTGATCGTGATTTTTTCCTTGCGGCACTGTGTCGCTTCATTGAGCACTTTATTCACGATTTTGCGGTCAAGGCCAAAGCTGTTTTTGTAGAGCTTTCCGTTTTCGTACATGGCAGAGGGCTTGCCGTCCGTAATCATGAAAATTTGCTTATTTGCGTGCTTTTTGCGCTGCAGCAGGTGCCGGGCGAGTTCGAGGCCCGCAAGGGTGTTGGTGTGATACGGCCCTACACTCAGGTAGGGAAGCTCATCTATGGATACCTTCCAAACATCGTTGCCGAAGGCGATGATTTCGAGGCTGTCTTTCGCGAAGCGGCTGAGAATGAGCTCAGCGAGGGCCATCGCCACTTTTTTTGCCGGGGTGATGCGGTCCTCGCCGTACAAAATCATGGAATGGCTCAGGTCAATCATCAGAACGGTAGCCATGCTGGTGTTGTGGTCGGTTTCATAGACGCGCAGGTCGTCTTCCGTAAGGCTGAACTGATCGATCGGGCTGTTGCGAAGGGCATTGAGCAGGGTGCCGGTGCTGTCGAACTGATGGGCGTCGTCGCCAAACTGCCAGGCGCGGGTTTCCGGCTCCCGCTCCAGCCCCTTGCCCTGATGCGCGGTTTTGTGCTGACCGGCCCCGCCTTTGCGCAGGTTTCTGAAAACCTCTTCCAAAGCCCTCGTACGCAGACTGCGCTCCATTTTCCGGGTAATTACGACCTCAACCGCTTCCGCGTCATACTTGATGTAGCCGCGCTCCTCCAGCTCTTTGATGAAATCGGCCATCCCGTAATTTTCGTACTGCTCCGTGAGCTTGTACTCCTTGTCGAGATCGGTGAGCCACTTCAGGGCCTGACCCACATCTCCGCTGCTGATGTAGAGCAGCTGCTGAAAGATTTCGTTGAGCCGGTCGAAAGCCGGTTTTGAACCGGATTGATCGAAACGGGGGTCCCATTTTTGATAAAGGAAACGCATACACGCAGTTTGTTAAAGAATGACAGAGTTACACCGTAACAGCCCCACCGCCTGAATCATTCTGCAAACACACCGGCACATTGAACCCTGCAATGGCCAACGGCTAAACGATTTGCCCTGAACCTAACACCAAAGCAGGCCGCGGCGCTCTTTTTTTGGGGGGGAACTCCGATAACATCACTGGGTGCGGTGTACCTCCTGATATCCCAAAGCGGCGGAGAAGCCCGTGCTTTTTTGTACTGTGCCAGTCGGTATTGCTGTGTGAGGGAGTTGAGGGGGCTTGATTGACGGCGTGCAGCGTTTTCGCTGCTGTAATGCTGAACAAAAAAAGCAAGGAGCACTCCGCCGCTTTGGGGTGTGAGGAGCAGCGGTGCGCCCAGTGATGTGCACGGAGTTCCTCCCAAAAAAAAAGAGCCGGGAAATGTTTATGCGGCCGGCCCTCCGGTTGAGGTCTCGTCTTTTGAGGACTTTTTGTAAATTCCGGCGTTCAAACTAATATTCCCGTCAAGGCTATCCTCGTCCATGAAAAAAAACAGTGCTGCACCCGACATGTTTCATTTCGAAAAACGCCTGTGGCAGCAGGGCTTCAGCCGGGTGATGGGGCTCGATGAGGTTGGCCGGGGGTGCCTTGCCGGACCTGTTGTTGCCGCCGGGGTCATTTTACCCGACGACTTCGACTGTACAGGCGTTACCGACAGCAAGCAGATTCCGACACACGACGCACGCAGGCTGCTCGCTGAGCGTATTAAAAAAGAGGCGGCCTTCTATGTGGTGAAAGAATGCAGCCCGCAGGAAATTGACGAGCATAATATTTTGCAGGCTTCCTTTCTTGCGATGCAAAAATGTGCGGAAAGTGCAGATCCGGCCCCTGACTATCTGCTGATCGACGGCAATAGGTTTCCGCCTTCGCTTGTGCCGCACGAGTGCCTGGTAAAGGGAGACGCGCGCTCGGCGAGCATTGCTGCGGCCTCCATCCTGGCAAAAGTACACCGTGATGAACTCATGTACAGCCTGCATCAGCTGTACCCCTGGTATGGCTGGAATACCAATGTTGGGTACCCGACTCAAGCGCACTACCGGGGGTTGGAGGAGGTCGGAATCAGCCCGCTGCACCGCCGGACTTTCCGGCTTCGCACCGAAAAACTGCTCACGGTTTCACCCCGCAATGGCTACGAAGCGTAGATACTGAAATTACGCTCGTAAAAGTGCAGGTTCAGGCAAAGCCCTATCATGATGCTGAAGCTTAGGAAAGATGAACCTCCGTAGCTGATGAGCGGCAGCGGAATGCCAATTACCGGCAATAAAGCTGTCGCCATCCCAAGATTTACAATAATATGCACGAGAAACACGGAGGCAACGCCAATAATAGTGAGCCGGGCATAGGCATGTTTGTGCGTGCCTGCGATATAAACAAGCCGGGATAGGAGAACCAGGAAAAACAACAGGGTTGTACCAGCCCCTACGAGGCCAAACTCTTCACTGATAACACAAAAAATAAAGTCGGTTTGCTGCTCGGGCAGAAAGCGCAGCTGTGTTTGGGTTCCCTGCATAAAGCCTTTGCCGTACAGACCACCGGAGCTGATGGCTGTTTTAGCCTGAATTACATTCCATCCGGCACCATGAGGGTCAACAGCCGGGTTTGTGAAGGCCTCAACCCGTGCCCGCTGGTGCGGTTGCAGCACTTCAGTGAGCGCCACCTGTACGCCAATAATGATGGCAATGGCCAGCAATACGGCACTTACAGAAACCAGAGGGCGGCGGTCAACCAGAAACACCACACCGCAGAGCACAGCAGCAACGACCCCTGCTGCAACAATATTAATGACGGTAAGGTAGGCTAAAACCGCTGGCATAACCAGCATAAGGGATAATCCGAAGGAGAGGCCTGCCCAAAAAAGCAGAAAAGGTATGATACCAATGTAAACCAGGCTTGTACCTGTATCACCATGCAGCGTAATTAAAAAAACGGGCAGTGCGATAAGCAGCAGAAAAATGAAGAGTGTTTTGAAGTCTTCCATCGAATACTGCCGCTGGGAAGATAAAAAAGAGGCGATGGCCATCACAGTTGCCAGCTTCATGAATTCGCTGATCTGCAGCCGGAAACCGAAAATATTAAGCCAGTTTCGTTCGCCGCCTACTTCAATGCCAAAAAAAACAGTGAGCAGGGCAATTATCAGGCACAGCACATAGCCCGGCCAGCTGAGCTGCATAAAGGTTTGCGGGGTTAGAAACTGCATAAGCACAATGATGATCAGCCCGATACCCAGGTGCAGTACCTGCCTGTCGAAGTTGCCGCTTATTGCGGTGCCCTGATGCATGGGCCCCTGTGTTGCGCTGTAAATGGCTACCAGCCCAATAATGCTGAGCACCAGCCAGCTGATGAGCAAAACCCAGTCAAATCGGTTGTACCATTTCATTAATTGCGATCCGGGTTAAAGGGTGCCGGTTCAAATTCGAGCATCATCCGGTACACGTGTGGCCTGCGTATTTCGCCATAAAAGTACTGTTCGAACATCATGCCGGCCAGCGGTGCAGCTGAAATGGATCCGAAACCGGCATTTTGGAGCAGTACCGCAATTACAATTTCCGGATTCTCGAAGGGCGCATAAGCAATAAACCAGCCGTGATTCTGACCATGCGGGTTTTGTGCAGTGCCGGTTTTTCCTGCTACAGCCACATCCCGAAGGTTGGCATAGAAACGGCCTGAGCCGTCTGTAACGGCTTTACGCATCCCCATTTGTACTGCACGAAGCTGCACGGGGTTAATCCATTCAATACGTTCCGGTTCCGGCCGAATCAGCTCCATATCACCGCCGGGGTAGGAGATGCGGTCAACGATATGGGGTTTAACCCGATTGCCGTTGTTGGCGATAGCCGCAGTTGCAATAGCCATCTGAAGCGGTGAAGTACCCATAGCGCCCTGCCCGATACCAAGGTTGATCATATCACCCAAACCCCACTGCCGTACACCGAAAACGCGGTTGAAGTAGGTGCTGTCGGGTACAAGCCCGCGGACCTCCCCGGTCAGGTCGGCTCCGCTTGTAACGCCCATTCCGAAATCATTCATCATACGGGTCCAGACGTTTAGCCCGTGGCGGGTTACGATCTGATCCATCAGGGCATAAAAAAAGGTGTTGCAGGAAGTTTCAATGGCCTGTGCAATAGTCTGATCACCGTGACGGCGCAAACAGCGGTAAAACCGGCCTCGCATGTAGCCACCGTTGCAGTGAATGGTAGTGTTTTCGGTAATAAGGCCCAGCCGCATGCCAATCAGGCCCATCATAGGCTTGGTAGTTGAACCCGGTGGCTGAAGCGTTGCAACGGCTCTGTTAAAAAGAGGGGTGAGCGAGTCGGCATTTACAGCTTGCCAGTACGAGCGGTCCATACGCCCGGCAAGGCGGCTGTTGTCGTAATCAGGAGCGCTTGCAATTGCAAGGATACCACCTGTTTGCGGGTTAAGAGCTACAACGCCGCCTACCTTTCCTTCCAGAAGCTCTTCAGCAACACGCTGCAGCTGCACATCAATGGTGGTATGCAGGTTCAGCCCCTGAACGGGGTTCACATCCAGCTGCCCCTGATTAAAAGGGCCAAGAGAACGGCCGAAGGCATTCACGGTTACAAATTCGGTACCTTTGTTGCCACGGAGATCTTCTTCATAAACCCGCTCTATACCGCTTCTGCCAACGAGGTCACCAAGCCGGTAAAAAGCAGAGGCCGTCATTTCTCCCCTTGTTACTTCTGCAAGGTAACCCAGCACATGTGAGAGCCGTGCTTCAGAGGGGTAGCTGCGTTTACCCTCAACCTGATGGTTTATACCGGGCAGCCGCCACAGATTTTCCTGAATATTGGAGAAGGTCCGGAAATCAACATCCCTAAGCAGGCGGCTTTCACGATGTCTTGAAAATGTACGGGCTTCCTGAACCAGCTGCAGGATTTCTTCCTCTGATATGTGTGTAAGCTCGGCCAGCAACGGAATGTTGGCCATATCAAAATTCAGAGGGGTGATGGTTATCGTGAAGGATGGCTCATTACCCACTATCAGCTCCCCGTGCCGGTCAAAAATGAGGCCGCGGGCCGGGTTTACGATTTGCTGACGAACGCTGTTGCGTTCACTGATCGGGCTGTAAATATCGTACTGATAAATCTGCAGGTACACAATACGCCCGAAAAGAAGCAAAAATACAGAAACCACAATAAGCTGTATAACAACAACTACGATACGGTGGTGTCGGGGGTCCTGGGCGGGAACAGGCATGGAATAAATCAGTACAGGTTGAAATGGCGCAAAATACAGCTAAAGCCTGATAATAGGGCTTAGTCTATGAGCAGTAAGTATAATATAATACCTATAAGGGCGGTATATACACTGCTGCCAAGCCAAAACTTTAAAAATAAAAGATTGGTATCGTAAATACCGGCAAAGGATGCAATGAGTAAGAAAATCAGATTGTACACCGCTGATAGTACAAGCAGTAACAAAAAAGTCTGCCCGGTGAGCAGTTTGTTTTCCCATTGGGTTGCCACAATACGGTGTGTAAACAACACAATGAGGGTTACACTGAACAAGTGTACGCCCCAGGTATCCAGGAGTATATCGAGGGTGAGTGCTGTAACGCCGCCAACAAGCAGTACATAGGTTCTCGGCCGTACAGCACAAAGTCCGAGTATGTAAAGCAGGGTTACATCGGCAGTAATACTCCAGATTTCCAGATGGCGGAATATCATGATCTGAAGCAAAATGGCCACAATACCGGCAAGTAAATCAACCAACAGAGATTGCTTCATTCAAAAATTTCCTGCCATTCCTGTTCAAGTTCGAGAATTTCTTCTTCTACTGTATAGAGCAGTACATGCCCTTCAGCAAGGGTTGAAAAATTAACATAAGGGGCAACGTAGATCCGCTGTGTTTCACGGCCGGGTTCGGGTTCAGCCCGGATTACCATTCCAACGGGTATGTTAGGGGGGAGCTTGTTGCTCAGGCCTGAAGTATAAACCCGCATACCAGCCTGCACACTGATGGTTTGCGGAACAAAGTTGATAACAAGCTCCGAAAGGTTGTCTGACTCCCAGGAGATGATGCCAAATGCGCGGCTTTCTTCAAGCCGCACGCTTGCCCGAAACTGCCGGTTAAACAGCGGTAAAACCTGCGCATGCCCGCTTGCCACAATGGTGATGGTGCCTATAAGGCCTTCATGATTCACAACCGGCATACCAATAACAAGACCCTGATCTGAGCCGGCATTAACAATAATGTTATTGTTAATGCCGGTCAGATTTTTGGCCACGATGCGTACGGGCTGCATGTCAAATTCAGAGGTATCACGAAAGTTGAGAAGGGCACGCAGCACTTCATTTTCATCCCGAAGTGACCGAAGCCGGCTGATTTCATCCTGCAGGAGGATGGTATTCTGCTCAAGCGCAGCATTGGTGCGTAGGGCCGAGCGATACACACGCACATTCGAAAGCGGTGCCTCAACATAGCTTACAAGGGTAATGGAAGCTTTACGCACGTTTTGGAAGGCGTTGTCCTGCCGGGCAACCATCATAAACAAGGCTACCAAAATTAGCGCAGCGGAAATCAGCTGATCCCGGATATCTCCGATCTTGGTAAATCTGATTCTCATAGGGCCGGCTCCGGCAATCGGATGGAGGTGCTGATTAGGTCAGTACGCTTTTGTAAAACTCAATATCTTCGAGGATGGCACCTGTGCCCCGAACAACTGCCGTGAGGGGATCTTCGGCAATGTGTACAGGCAGTTCGGTTGTTTCCATGATGAGGCGGTCCAGGTTTTTGAGCAGCGCACCTCCTCCGGTTAGCATGATGCCACGGTCGAGCAGGTCAGACGAAAGCTCCGGAGGGGTTTGCTCCAGCGATTTGGTGACTGACTCCACGATAGTATTCACGGTTTCTGACAAGGCTTCGCGAACATCGCGGGAAGTTACTACCCGTGTTTTGGGTACCCCGTTGATGAGGTCACGGCCTTTGGCGTACATCTCGATTTCTTCATCGAGCGGTGTTGCAGAGCCAAGCGTCATTTTAACTTCTTCGCCGGTACGCTCACCGATCAGCAGGTTATGGTTGCGGCGGAAATAGTTGATAATAACTTCGTTGAGTTTATCGCCGCCAATTCTGACGGACTGCGAGTAAACAATGCCTGAAAGTGCAATAACGGCGATTTCTGTGGTACCGCCTCCGATATCTACGATCATGTTTCCGACGGGCTCGTGCACGTCAAGGCCGATACCGATGGCCGCTGCCATGGGTTCATCAACCAGGAAAACTTCTTTGGCGCCTGCCCGCTCGGCGCTGTCGCGCACGGCACGTTTTTCCACCTCCGTAATACCGGAAGGTACACAAACCACCATTTTCCGTGTTGAGGAGTACCAGCGTTTCTTCACTTTTTTTATCATGCCCCGAATCATGTGTTCGGCTACTTCAAAATCGGCGATTACGCCGTCGCGCAATGGGCGGATGGTGCGGATATTCTGGTGCGTTTTCTCGTGCATCAGCCGTGCTTCATGGCCAATAGCTACAACGCCGCCTTTGGCATCCAGGGCAACGATGGAGGGCTCATTCAGCACAATGCCTTTGTTTCTTTCGTAAATGAGGGTGTTGGCCGTTCCTAAGTCGATGGCTATATCTGTATAAAGCCAGTCGAAGGCAGATTGTTTTTTCGGACGGTTCTTGGAGTCAGGGTTCGCAGTGGATTGCATAAGAATTGAGTAGAGAAATTTGGGGCTGATATGTTAGAATTGGCGGGTCAGCATTGTTGGGGGCCGCCGGTTTGGCCTGCGCTTGTTTTAAACCGGAAAACGCCCGTACGCTGAGAGTTAAAAACCTGAGTAAGCGGCAAAGATCTCAGGGGATCCCAAAAATGAAACATGAAGCGCATGGGCATTTACGAGAAGGTTAAGAAATAAATAATTTGGCTGATTTAAAACACGGGCTGAAAATGAAGAGACATCTATTGCGCTGTTTCTTCAGCTGATACCCGTTTCATAAGTCGGGAAAATAAGCAATCCCAGCGGCTGATTTAATGTTTAAAATGTCTTCTGCCGGTAAAAACCATGCACAGGCCATGCTCATTAGCGGCATCAATCACTTCCTGATCGCGAATGCTGCCACCAGGCTGAATCACACAGCCGGCTCCGGCTTTGGCAATGGCGTCTATGCCGTCACGAAACGGAAAAAACGCATCTGATGCAACAGCAGCTCCTTTCAGATCGTGGTCAAATTTTGCCGCTTTCAGCACAGCAAATTCAGATGAATCCAGTCTGCTCGGCTGACCGCTGCCTATGCCGAGGGTTTGCTGATCGCGCCCGAATACGATGGCATTAGAATTCACCCGTTTAACAACCTTCCATGCAAATAGCATATCCGAGAGTTGTTTCTCAGTTGGTTTGAGGTGGGTTACAACCTTGAAATTTTTGGTCTCAATTTCAACGGAATCGGGTTGCTGACAAAGAAGGCCGCCAAAAATACTGCGGTAACTGTAAGATGTTGTAAGCAGGTCGGCTTTTTTAATTTTGACGAGGCGCCGGTTGGCTTTTTGAGTGAGCAGTTCGAGTGCGTCGTTATCGAAATCGGGTGCGACCACAATTTCAGTAAAAATGGAATCAATGGCTTTAGCGGTTGGCAGGTCAAGGGATTCGTTTACCAGCACTATACCGCCAAAGGGGCTGATAGTATCTGTTGCGAAAGCAGCATGCCAGGCCTGTGTGAGATCCGCACGCGTTGCAACACCGCAGGGTAGTGTATGCTTAATAATGGCGCAGGTGGGGTCGTCATACCTGAAATCAGCGAACAGGTTGAGCGCGGCATCCACATCAAGCAGGTTGTTGTAGCTAAGCTGTTTGCCGTGCAGCACTTCAATGATTTCCCCCTGATCGCCGTAAACAGCTGCAGCCTGATGCGGGTTTTCACCATAACGAAGCGGGCTGAATTTGCGAAGCTGAAGGTTCAGCACGTCCGGAAATCCGGATTTGATTTCCTTCGATAAATACATCGCTACAGCAGTATCGTAGATGGAGGTGTGCTGAAAAGCCTGCTGCGCCATTCGGAGACGGTACTTGTAGCGTACGGTTCCGTTATGTTCCGTAACTTCCTGCTGGAATTTTTTGTACTGCTCAGGTGAGGTAAGTACACAAACATGATCCACATTTTTGGCAGCCGCCCGAAGCATGGCCGGGCCGCCAATGTCGATGTTTTCCATGCATGTTTCAAAACCCGGGCTCTCGGCAACTGTTTCGCTGAACGGATACAAATTAACAACAAGCAGTTCGATCGGGGCATAGCCAAGCGCATGAAGAGACGCCATGTCAGATTTAACAACCGGTCTGGAAAGCAGCGGCCCGTGGATGGCAGGATGCAGGGTTTTAACCCGACCATCCATCATTTCGGGAAAACCGGTTAGGGAGTCAACACTTGTTACCGGCAGGCCTGCCTTGATGAGGGTTTTTGCCGTACCTCCGGTTGAGATCAGTTCAACCCCTTGTTCATGTAAAAACTGACCGAGTTCGGCAATACCGGTTTTGTCAAAAACGGACAACAAAGCCCTTTTTACCTTTAAATTCTTTTTCTCGAAAGCTGCGAATGACTGTATCATCAGGTTATACACTCTTTTTTGGTCGGATGGTGCAATAATGTGTTAATGCACTCCGGATAAAGTTGATGCTCCTGCTCCAGAACGCGGGCAGCTAAGCTTTGAGGGGTGTCTTCAGGAAGTACCGGAATGCGGCGCTGCCCGATTATCCGGCCCTTGTCATATTCTTCATTCACCAAGTGAACCGTGCAGCCCGACTCGGATTCTCCGGCCTGTATAACAGCTTCATGAACACGAATACCATAGAACCCTTTGCCACCGAATTTTGGGAGCAGTGATGGGTGAATGTTTACGAAGCGATCAGGAAACTGCTCAAGTACTGCTGGCGGAACTTTACGGAGCCATCCCGCCAGCACAATCAAATCAGGTTTCCATATCTGCAAAATATCCAGCATGGTGTCTGCTTCGGTATTTTCATCGCAACTGCGCGGTTGTACAAAAACCGGAATTCCGTGTTTTTCAGCACGCTTTATGGCCCCTGTTCCCGGCGAACCAGCAATAAGCCCGGCAATTCGGGACTGAAGCCGGTTTTGTACTACAGCGTCGATAAGTGCCTGAAAATTTGTGCCGCCGCCCGATGCAGCGACCACAATGCTGGGTGTCAAGATTCGAAAATGGATTGCCGGGTTCGCAAAATTGTAGTTGGCCCCCAAGATACGGATATCGGCACTCCTAAAGGTAAAGAAATTTTACCAGGCACATGTCCGTAATCCAGCCCTTTGGCTAACTGAAGTGAAAGACCTGCAGTTGCTCTGCGAATGATTTTGTCCAGCGCGGGCACTTCCGGATATCCCTGAACGGCTGCATCGGTGAACTGCCCGAAAAGCAGGGCCTCGCAGCCGGAGAAGTGCCCGCCCATACAAAGCTGTGTGAGGTAAGCTTCGACTTTGTGCCGGGGTTCATCCACATCCTCCAAAACAGGGATGCAGCCCTTTAGCCGCGGAAACCAGCGGGTACCGAGAAGCATAGCAGCCACCGACATGGTGCCGGGCATAAGAACACCGCTAAGTTGTGCCGGAGGCCGTGAGTGATCCCAAAGTTCATTTTCAAAAGCGATTTCCGTTTCTCCGGTTTCAAGCAGTTTCCAAAAATAGGTTTCAAACTGAGGGTTGCGCTGCGGGTAGGATAAATCAGTAGCTACCATGCCTGCAGAAATAGCGGGCAGCCCGCACTGACTGTAAATACCCCAGTGCAAAGCCGTAACATCGCTAAACCCAAGAATGAGTTTTCGGGCGCTTTTGATGGCATCATAATCCAGGTAGGGCAGCATCATTAAACAGCCAAAACCGCCACGGGTACAAAAAACAGCGTCAACCAGGGGATCATTTACCAGATTCATGAGGTCGCGGGCCCGGGCTTTACCGCTACCGGCCAGGTACTCATCCCGCATCGAGCAGCTTGGAGTGGTAAGCGTGCGGTAGCCCAGAGATTCGAGGTAGCGGATGCCCTGCTCAATTTTTTCCGCCTCTGCCGGTGTTGAAGGTGCAAATATCCCGATGGTACCTCTTTGTGGCAAAGGGCGCAGGGGGACGTATGCGTCAGGTCTGTCGTGATTTAAAGACATAATAATTTTGGATGCTCCACGAAATTTCGTTGTAAATTACCCGAATAACGGTGAACAGTGGGATGGCAATCAGCATGCCGATCAGGCCTGCGAGCTCGGCGCCAATCAGAATAATCAGCAGTACGTAAAGCGGGTGTATGTTGGCTGAGCGGGAAAAAATGGCCGGGTAAAAGATCACATTATCCATAATCTGCACGATCATCACCGCGAGGATACAGTTCAGAACCAGAGAAAAATCACCGGTTTCGATGATGGCAATTACAATGGAAAGCAAATAGCCCAAAACAGGTCCGAAATAAGGGATGGTGTTTGCAAGACCGATTGCCACACCTACCGAAAGGGCGTTGTTAAGCCCTGCAATACTCAGAAGCATCCATGAAAAAAAAGCGACCAGCGTACTTTGCAGGCCTACGGCTTTAAAATGCCGGCCAAGCCGCATCTCTATTTTACTGATGATGTTTAGCGTGGTCTCGAAGTACTTGTTGGGTACCAGCTGAAGCAGCTGCCGCCGTAGGTTACTGCCGTCTTTTAGCAGAAAGAAAGTTGTAAAAGGCAGAATCAGCAATGCCGTGAACAAATTTGTGAAAACACCGATAATGTTGCCGAACAGAGACTGAACATTTTCAAGGTCGAAAAAACGGTCAAAAAAGCCGTCAACGTTACTTGTGAGGTATCCCTGAGGCAGCTGCGGAATAATCTGTAAGGTGTACTCTTCGATAGAGCGGGCGATAAAGGCCACGGTTTCCACATTTAGTTGTGTGGCCAGCCGAAGCAGCTGATTGCCTATATTCGGAATAATGGTTGTTGAGGCCCAGGTAAGTACCAGCAATACCGACAGCACGACCAGAAATGTGGCAAGGGTCCGGTTCATGCCGTTGGCCTGCATGCGGTTAACTACCGGATTAAGCATGTAGCTAAGCACCAGGGAAATAAGCAGATAAGCCAGCAGAACGGAAAACCGCCACAATAGCATAAGCACCCCTGCACCGATAGCGGTGTAAATTAAAAAGCGAATAACTTTTTCAGGGGTTATGTTAACCATAGGTTATGTATCAATAAGATAAGGCTGCGCTTTTCCGGAGCAAAGATGAGTTCAGGAGTACATCAGCCGTCGGGTTGCGAATCAATCAGTTCAAGCAGACGGTTAAGGTTGCGGAAAACCTGTTCAGCCGCATGGCCTTTGCGTAAGAGGTGATCGGCCACCTTTTTTTTGCGTTTCAATATATCAGATTCGCGCCTGAAACGCCTGCT
The DNA here is from genome assembly GCA_020832405.1 of Balneolales bacterium. Lineage (GTDB taxonomy): Bacteria > Bacteroidota > Rhodothermia > Balneolales > Cyclonatronaceae > Cyclonatronum. The sequence goes on along the minus strand of JAFIET010000035.1, from coordinate 12,196 downwards.
GTTTTTCAGCACAAGAGCTTCCAGCGCAGCAATATCATTATCGGGCAGCATTTCGGGAATGAGTTCGGCGAGCACGGGTTCAGGTACACCGCGTTTTTTGAGTTCAGCCCTCACTTTTGCAGCCCCCCATTTTTTGAGACTGCTTACCTCCCGTATGTAAGCCCTGGCATAGGCACGTTCGTCAAGATATCCTTTGTCCCGAAATTCATCCAAAAGGCTGTCGAAATGCATTTCAGTAAATTCTTTTTTCCGGGCTTTGCGAATCAGTTCAACAGAAGTGTGCGCCCGGCGTGCCAGAAGGCTTAGCCAGTACTCGCGCAGGGAAAAACGCGATTCCTGTTTCATGAGCAGGTCGTACCCGTCCAAATCCAGTTCTTTCCCAATACCAAGGCCGGATTCCAGAAAGACCGCTTTATAGCAGCCAAAACTGAACTCCCCTTCAATAAACACAGAAACCCGCGAGCTGTTGCGGGTTTGTGTATTCAGGCCCGTGATGCGCCCCGGGCTGAACTCCGGCTCCGGGGCGTCATCTTTCGGTTGCTGTCTTACCTTTCTTCTCATAAGTATGCACGACCTGCCTGCATTCAGGCCTTGTTTTTGCCGCCGGTGCTTCCTGCACCGTTGCTGCTGCCTGCGGCACTGAGGGCTTCGCCCGCCGCCGCAGCCTCTGCGGTTTCTTCTTCTGTGAGGGTTTCGGGCATCAGTTTGGCGCGTACGATTTTTTCAATTCTGTTGGTGAGCTCCGGATCTTCCGTGAGGAACTGCAGGGCTGAATCAGCACCCTGACCGATCGGCTCGCCGTCGTAACGGTACCAGCTGCCGCGCTTCTGAATGATTTCGTACTGCACCGCCAGGTCGAGCAGCTCGCCCATGCGGGAGATGCCTTTGCCGTACTCAATATTGAACTCGACTTCGCGGAAAGGCGGGGCAACCTTGTTTTTTACGATCTTAACTTTGGTACGGTTCCCTACTACTTCATCGCCTTTTTTTATGGTTCCGATCCGGCGGATATCGATCCGAACAGATGAGTAAAACTTGAGGGCTCGCCCACCGGTTGTGGTTTCAGGGTTTCCGAACATGACACCGATTTTTTCGCGAATCTGATTGATAAAAATAACGCAGGTGTGCGTTTTATTCACGATACCGGTGAGTTTTCTCAGCGCCTGCGACATCAGCCGTGCCTGCAGGCCCATGTGGGAATCTCCCATCTCACCGTCAAGCTCGGCACGGGGCACGAGAGCCGCTACTGAGTCAACCACCACTACATCAAGTGCCGCTGAACGAATCAGGGTTTCGGTAATTTCAAGCGCCTGCTCACCGCTGTCGGGCTGGGATACCAGCAACTCATCGGTTTTGATGCCCAGCGCTTTGGCATATTTGGCATCGAAGGCGTTCTCCGCATCAATAAATGCAGCATAGCCGCCTTTTTTTTGCGCTTCTGCGATTATGTGCATCGCAAGTGTTGTTTTACCGCTGGATTCAGGCCCGTAAATCTCAATGATCCGGCCACGGGGAAACCCGCCCACTCCGAGAGCGGCGTCGATCATCATAGAACCTGATGAAATTACAGGGATGTTTACAATGGGATTGTCGCCAAGGCGCATTATCGTGCCCTTGCCGTGTTGCTTTTCAATCTGACCCAGGGCCAGTTCAATCGCTTTTTGTCTGTCTGAAGTTGCCATATCGCGTATTATTCTGAAGAGTTAGGATTTTTGTTTAGTATATGTATAAAATATGTGAATTGAAAGCTTCAGCAGCTTTGGTTTTTATGCTTCTTCAGAGTAACAAAAGTGAAAAACCTTTCAACTGCACCCAAAAAAAAATCAGATATGGGCTCTAATGGCCCATAAATCGGGAAAAATCGCGTTGTTGGTTGTTTTTCGCAGGTAAGTAACACCGTCTGAACCGCCCGTTCCTTTTTTGGTGCCTATGGTTCGCTCAACCATTTTAACATGCCGGTAACGCCATTCCTGAAGGCCTTCATCAAAATCAACAAAAAGCTCACTCAGCAGAGATGATTCCGGATCGTTGTGCATCACCTCAATTAACACCTGCTGATTATGCGGGCTGGCTTCGAACAGCAGGCCATGTTCGTTCACTCTTTTCGGTGTTATTGCCGGGTGGCCCTGCCGTTGCAGATAGGCAATGAAAGCCTCCCAAAGGGTCTGCTCTTCCATCCGGCTTCTGATAATTTTGAGGGCAGGCTCGTTGTCGTGGTGCGCTTCGGTCATGAGCGGGTAGCGCAGCCCGCAGATGATTTCCATTTCGCGAAACTGAACAGACTGAAACCCGCTGGAGCTATCGAGAAATTTCCGGAACATATTGAAGGAGAGGGGCGTCATGGTTTCGAGGATGTCGATCTGCCCTACAAGTGTTTTCATGATGGTGAGGATGCGCCGCAGGGTTCTGATGCTCGTCCAGGTGCGGCCTGCACTCAGCTCCTGCCTGAGCAGCTTAAACTCGTGGAGAATTTGCCTGAACCAAAGTTCATAGGTTTGGTGAATAATAATGAAAAGGGTTTCATCGTGTTCCTCAGGGTCCGATTTACACTGCTGTAGCGACAGCAGCTCATCGATCTTTAGGTAACGGGTGTAAGTAAGAGATTTGGAAACAGACATAAGCAGATTATTTTGGTCGAATCAGAAATATAGGAGGGAAAAACGGACAGTGCCGCACTAAAAGCGGAAATGTACAAACAAGCGCCCGAAGTTTTTGCTGTCTTTTTCTATGCGGTGATAGTAGGGCTTGATATGCTTCTGTTGCAGGAACCGAAGCACTTTTTTTTTGAGCTGACCGCTGCCTTTGCCGGGAATGATTTCCACAAGCCTGATTTTTTTATATACGGCTTCTTCGATAATATCGCTCAGGGCCTGATCAATAAGATTCCCTTTGTTATAGATTTCGTGCAGGTCAAGTTTTAGTTTTGCCATGGTTTTAGTTTTTTATTCCTGATTAAGCGGTTGCGAAACAGATTCGCATGTTTTCCGGAATCAGACCGGACAAAGTTGCCGGTAAAATGTAGTCAAATTGAAAACAACTAAGCAGGCCCTGATGAAGTTTATGAGAGCATGTCCGTTCAGAGGCGTATCTTGCCGGAATACATGAATGGCGGAAACAGATCCATCAGATGGCTTTGTTCCTGCCTGAAACACCTTTTATTTCACCAAAAACCTGTATCAGCGTGCTGTTTACGCCTTTATTGCTCTTAATTTCCGTTCTGCTGTTTTTTATAGGAATCGTTTACCGCGAAAAATTTCGCTTTCGTCGCTATGGTGTCGATTTACAGTTTCAGCAGGCTGTTAATGTATTTATCCGGGGAGGGTTCAGGCAGGATATAGCTGAAGCTGCGAAACTTTCTGAGAAGCTGCGGCAGCCTGTACCTGTAGAGAAGCTTCAGATTCATGCGGCCTCAGGCGGCAACCCCATGCAGGTTGTGCAGGCCATGAAATACCTGGAGCAAACGGAAATAGAATCGCTTAAAGTTGGCTTCAGGCACATTTGCCTGATCGATCTTTCAGGAAAGCCACTTACGCAGGTAATAGAGGAAGCGGAACAGATCCTCGGGTTAAAGCTATCCGGAGAATTCGAATTTTCAGGGATGGAGTACCATTACTTATATCAGGCAAGTTACCGCCGGCCTCTGATGTCGGTCGCGTTCGATTCTTTCTCCGGGGAACCCGTGCGCAAAGAGATTAAGCGCAAAATTACAGACCTGAGCAGGTATCATAAAGAGCTGCTTCGCATGAAAGCCGGAGATGAAGCGCAGCTGAGGAAGCTGATTCTCGATAATGTGCTTCGCAAGGCATTCTGGGAGCAGAACTTCAAGCTGATTTTACTTGAGCATGATATTGTCATTTCACGGTCACCTATGGATTGATGGCTGTACAAACCCGTAGTGCATCACCCCAGCCATTCAAGAATATAATACCACCCGAAGAGGGTCAGAAAAGACAACGGAACCCCGATACCGACCATTTGCGAGGCAAGCTTTGGGTTAAGGCCGTACATAATCGCAAGTATGGAACCTGTAATCATGGGGGCCATTGCAGCTTCCATGATACTTACTTTAACTACTTCTCCGCTGCCTTGCAGTACAAAAATAAAAAGCACGCTAAGCAGCAGCGGTGCCAGCAGCAGCTTATAGGAAAGCCCCCAGATCAAAGGCGCGACAGATTCTTTTTGAAGGCTGAAAGAAAGCTGCATGCCTACCGAGGTTAAGGCAATCGGAGCAAGTGTGGCACCCAGGCGTTCGAGTACTTCAAGCGGAATGCCGCGGGCTTCAATTCCGGCTAAATTCATGCCGATCGCAAACACAAATGTGATGAAGGGAGGAAACAACAGCACTTTCCGGAAGATATCCCGCTTGCGAAGTTCGTTGTCGGAGTAGGTGCACGCGATAATGATTCCTGCCGTTGATACAGCTACGAAAGAGCCGGGCTGATCAACCATGAGTGCAATTCTGAGGGCTTCAGGGCCATAAACCGCTTCAATTACCGGAAATCCTACGAACGAAGTGTTCCCGAGCCCTGCCGTGAGCAGCAGGCAACCAACCGTTTCCCGCGACCAGCCGAAAAGCCTGCCCAGCAACGGTATAATTATAAGTGCAAAACCTAAAACCAGCCATGAGGTAGCAACCGGGAACAGCAGCTCTCGGCTGAGTGTGATCTGCGGTATGTAAATGAGTGCAAGGGCAGGAAGCGAAATGTAAATCAGAAACTGATTCAGGACCATAGGCGAATTTTCGGGAAAATCCTTAATACGCCTCAAAAAAGCGCCCAGCACCAGACAGAAAACCAACAGAAAAAGGTTAGTCATAAATCAATAATTTCAGAAAACTAAGCACATATCAGAGGTTGGGGATGCTTCTTGTTAAGATAGTGCAATAAAGGCCGGATGAATTCGGAAAACATGATTTGTAAAATATAATCGATTGTCTTTGCATGACGAGGAATAATTATTATCATAAGCACAACCAAATTTGCGCATTTTGCCCGATTTCATGAGATTTGGGAATCTTAAGTCAGGACAGGTGCTCAAATATTAAAATTGCTTCATAATTATGGGACTTACAGGACTCGAATTAATATAAGTACAGGACTACAATCCGGTTGTGAAAGCATTGCGTGTAAATCAGCTCAAATCTTAACAAATACTTCTATGGTATATAGACATAACTTGGAGGCCCTTTCTGCTTCCAGTGCTTTTGGCAGTTTAAGCGAACGGGCATTCAATGCTCTGTCAATTAGCCGCCTTGACAATGTTCCCGGTTTCCTTACATATTACAAGAAATTCGGAAATTTCTTACAGCTCCGGCATTGCGGAGCAAAAACAAATCAGGAACTCATCGCTCTTGCCTCAGCTTTAATTGAAAAAACAGCTGAACAGGATCATCGCCCTGTCCAAAATGAAAAGGTTCGTTTTTCAGCATCAGATACGTTTCAGAGTGAACTCTGCGACAGCGCACTCAAGACTTACCATACTATGCCGATGCGCCCGAAAAATGTGTTGCACCTGAACGGTATCACCGGTCCGGATGCATTTTTGAAATACTATAGAGAGCACAAAAATTTTGGCACTCTTCGGCATTGCGGGGCTGTAACTAACCAAACCCTCATCAGTTGTGCCAAAGAAATGATGAAGGAACAGCAGGATAGTTTAACCCTGACCGGATCCTGAATTCGTATTAATTCCAAAAAAAATCCCCTGTCTTTTCGCGATGACAGGGGATTTTTTTTGCAGTTTCTAAGCCGTTACGCCGGCTTTACGCTCCCGTTCACCTTTGTTGCGTTCGGTGAAGGAGGCAAAGTTTTTGATAAGGCTGTCGAGCAGTTTGGCCTGCAGCTCATCGGAAATCCCGTTTTCCGGGCTGAAGATTTTGTGAACCCGCTGCAAAAATACCCGCTCCGGAAACAGATAAGCGTTGCGGTAGTTGCAGACCATCTGCATTTGCTCTACGGCACGAAGGGAGCCAAAGGCACCGGCCGCTTCACCTATAAATGCAATCGGGAGTTTGTCAAAAGCGGCCGGGAAAGGCAGGTAGTCAATAAATAATTTGAGAATACCGGGGTAGGAACCATTGTATTCCGGGATGACCATCAGCAGGCCGTCGCAGTCGAGTACCTGCTCGTTGAAAGCTTTCACACTGGGGATATCAGCACCGTATTTGCCGCCGGCAACGTCCTGAATCGGGAAATCTTCCAGGGAAATTACTTCCGCTTCAACACCGAGATCGTCGTACTGCTTTTTGACAAATTCGGAGATTTTGAGTGCCATTGAACCCGGCCGGTCTGTTGAACTGAGAATATGTATGCGTGTCATTAAATTCAGATTTTGGAATTTTGAATAGTATTTGTGTTTTGGAATTATGCCTCTGAAAAGCTTTGAAAGCTTAAAATCATTCCGCCCCATCCGGTTTCGGGCTTTTAAAGCTGTATGAGCTGAAAGCGGTTTTTCATGATTAACGGATTTGAGGTTAAGCATTCGGCAACTTTCTCAGTATCTTATCCGATAGCGGTATTCGATTATATAAACAGATGAAATTTCAGGGCTTATTTATGATGGCATCCTTCAATAAAGTATTTTTTTTCATGCTTCTTCTGCTGGTTGCAGCAGGCTGCGGCAAATCTTCAGACGAAATTTTTACGAGCCCGGAGCAGTTCAGCGGGCAGCTTGCTTCCTACACGAGCGGTCTCATCAGCAGTGATGCTGAGATTGTAGTTCGTTTTGTGAATCCCGTTGACGAAGCCGTGCGTGCTGCCAACGCGCCCCTGTTTTCGCTTCAGCCTTCAGTGCGGGGGCAGCAGCGCTGGGCCGATGAGCGCACGGTTGTGTTTAAACCGGCTGACCGCCTCCAAAATGGTGCCCGCTATCAGGTGCGCTTCGGGGCGGGTAAAATTTTAGGCGGCAGTGAAGCCGGCCGGGTGTTTGGTTTTGAGGTCGGCATCATCCCGCAGGATCTCGATGTGCGCCTTGCCGCACTCGAGCCCGATCCGGATTCGCAGAGCGGCGCGCAGCTGCTCAGCGGCCGTATCCTCACGGCTGATGCCGCCGGGCTTGCCGAAATCAGCCACGTGCTGCGCGCCGAGCTCAAAGGGCAGACCCTGGAGCCGCAGATTACCCGCGAAACCGACCGCAGTTTCAGCTTCGTGCTTGCCGGTATCGGCCGCGATGCGCAGCCGCAGGACCTTGAACTCAGCTGGGATGCCCGCCCGCTCGGCGCCCGCACCCGCGGCTCGGCCCGGCTTACGGTGCCCTCCCGCGACAGCTTCACCCTCACCGATGTGCGGGTGATATACGAGCAGCAGCCCTTTATCGAAATCTCCTTCTCCGACCCGCTCGATGCCTCGCAAAACCTTACAGGCCTGGTGCAGCTCGAAGGCCTGTCCGAGCCGGGTGTCATCATCCGGAACAACCGCCTGCTGGTTTATCCCCGCGCGGCACAGCCCGGCGAAACCCGCCTCACCCTTTCTTCCGGCATCCGCAGTGCGCAGGGGCAGCGCCTGGGCGAAGAGCTCAGCCGCAGCCTCACCCTGGCACACGAGCCGCCGCAGCTGCGCCTGCTCGGCAGCGGCGTAATCCTGCCCGGCAGCACCGGACTCCTCCTGCCTTTCGAGGCCGTTAATCTCGGTGCCGTTGATGTGCAGGTCATCCGCATTTTCGAAAACAACATCCCGCAGTTTCTGCAAAATCAGGGGCTGGGCGATCCGGGCTGGTCGCTTCGGGAAGTCGGTCGGCCCGTTGCCGGTGAGGTCGTGCCGCTGCACAGCCTCGGTACAGGCATCAGCGAAGCCGGCAAGCGCAACAGCTACGCCATCGATCTCAGCCCGCTGATCGAACCCGAGCCCGGCGCCCTCTACAAAGTAACGCTGGGTTTCAGGCAGCATCAGTCGCTGTATCCCTGCGAGGGCGTCACTCCGCCGGCCCCCGCCTCAAGCAGTTGGCAGTACGAAAATGAGGATGAGGAAGCCCGCTACTGGGAACAGTTCGAAAACCTGTGGACCTTCGGCCCTTACGACTGGCGCGAGCGCGATAACCCCTGTCATTCCTCCTACTACACCTCAAATCAGCGGGTGAGCCGCAATGTGCTGGCCTCGGATATCGGCCTGATCGCCAAACGGGGCGAAACCGGCCGTCTGCACGTGAGCGCCGCAAGCCTCAGCAGCGCGCGCCCGCTTTCCGGCGTGGCCCTCGAAGTGCTTGATTTTCAGCAGCAAAGCCTGGGCAGCGGCAGTACGGATTCCGACGGTTTTTGGGTGATGGATGCGCCCCAACGCGATCCTTTTTTGTTGCTCGCCCGCCGGGGTTCCGAGCGTGCCTACCTGCGGCTTACCGAAGGAAGCGCCCTCTCCCTGAGCGAGTTTGATGTTTCCGGCGCAAGCGTGAGCGGCGGGGTGAAGGGCTTCCTCTACAGCGAGCGCGATGTGTGGCGGCCCGGCGATTCGCTTTTTGTGAACCTGATTGTGCAGGCCGGTGAAGCCATGCTGCCCGCTGCGCATCCCGCGAATTTTGAGCTGATTGATCCTGCCGGGCGCGTTACGGTCCGCCGCACGGTGCAGCCCGTAAACCGCATGTATGCCTTCACGGCCCGCACCGAGGCCCGCGCCGAAACAGGCCGCTGGCTGCTGCGTGCGCGGGTGGGCGGCAATACCTTCACCCGAAGCATCAACATCGAAACCATACAGCCCAACCGGCTGCGCATCCTCACGGAGCCCGACGAAACAAGGCTGAGCGGCCAGCTGGCAACGCTGAGCGGCAGCATCTCCGCAGAATGGCTGCACGGGGCCGTGGCCGGTGAGCTGCTCACCGATGTGAGCCTGAGCCTGCGCACAGGGCAGCTTCGTTTTTCCGATTTCCCGCAGTTTACCTTCAACGATCCGAGCCGGACGATTGAATCGCAGCCTGCCCAGGTTTTCCGCGGCCGGCTCAATGCGGAGGGCCAAACCCGATTCTCGCATCAGCTGCAGCGCCCCGAAGGTGCCCCCGGTCTGATTGAGGGCACCCTTGCAACCCGCGTTTTCGAAGAATCCGGCAATTTCAGTGCCCGAAGCACGGGCTTCAGCTATCTGCCGTACAGCAGCATGGCCGGCATCCGGCTTGAAGGCGCCGACGAGCGCGATACGTTTCAGTACGACGAGCCCGTCCGTGTTCAGGCGGTGCTGCTCGATGCCGGCGGCGGCCGTCTCGCGGGGCAGAACCTTACCGCAACCGTGTATGAGCTCGACTGGCGCTGGTGGTGGCAGCGGCGTAACGAAAACCTGAGTCAGTTTTTTGGCAGCCGCAGCCGGAGTCCGCTGCTCAGCACTACGGTGCGAACCAACGCCCGGGGCGAAGCCGAAGTGATCCTGCCCGCTGAAATGCTGGACTGGGGCCGCTACCTCGTGCAGCTGGAGGCGCCCGGCGGACATACAGCCGGCAAAGTATTTTTCGTGGGCTGGAGCGGAGGCGAATCGCCCGGTGGCGCGCCTGTGCGCCTCACGGTGGAAACCGACCGGGAGCAGTATGAGGTCGGGGAGACCATCACCCTGCGCTTTCCCGGCGCGCATCAGGCACGGGCGCTGGTGAGCCTCGAAACCGGCTCGGAAGTGCTGCGCACCTTCTGGACCGAAACCGCGCCCGGCATGAATGAAATCCGCATTCCGGCCGAAGCCGGCATGAGCCCGACCGTGTACGCAAGTGTGCACGTGATTCAGCCGCACGCGCAGCAGCACAACGACCTGCCCATCCGCATGTACGGAGTGGTGCCGCTCACGGTAAACGACCCGCAAACGCGCCTGCGCCCGGTACTCGGGCTGCCCTCGGAAATCAGGCCGGAGTCGGTTGCGGAGCTGCGCATCAGCGAGCAAAGCGGCCGCGCCATGACCTACACCCTTGCGCTGGTGGATGAAGGCCTGCTCGACCTCACCAACTTCCGCACGCCCGACCCGCATGCGCATTTTTATGCCCGCGAGGCGCTGGGCGTGCGCACCTGGGATTTATATAATGATGTGGCCGGTGCTTATACCGGCGCCCTCAGCCGGATTTTGGCCATCGGGGGCGACCTTGAGCTGGAGCGGGAGGAAGCGGGTGAAGTAGTCCGTTTCCGGCCGATGGTCCGGTTTATGGGCCCCTTCACCCTGGGTGCCGGCGCGACAGCCGTGCATCAGGTCGAAATTCCGAACTACGTGGGTTCGGTTCGGGTAATGGTGGTGGCCGCGCAGGATGATGCCTTTGGCAGCACATCGGCCGCTGTGCCGGTGCGTCAGCCGGTGATGGTGCTCGGAACCCTGCCGCGGGTACTCGGCCCCGGCGAGCGGGTAGAGCTGGCTGCGACCGTTTTTGCGATGGATGACCGCATCCGCGAGGTGGATCTGAGCATTCAGGCGAACGAGATGTTTGAAGGGCAGGGCAGCGAAAGTCGCCGGCTTCGTTTTACGGGCATGGGCGACCGCCTCGAGCGCTTCGAACTCCGCACGGGGCCGCTTACGGGCACGGCACGCATCACCCTGCATGCCCAAAGCGGCAATGAGCAGGGGCGCGATGAAATTGAGCTGAGCATCCGCAATCCCAACCCGCCCGTGATGCAGCTGTTTGCACAAACACTTCAGCCGGGCGAAAGCTGGGATTTGAGCTATGAGCCTGCCGGTGCGGCGGGCACCGCTGCCGGACTGCTCGAAATTTCGTCGGTGCCGCCGGTAGATTTGGCCCGGCACATCCGCTTTCTGAACCGCTACCCGCACAGCAGCCTCGAAGCGCAGCTTACGCGGGCATTCCCGCACCTGTACCTGAACGTGTTCACCGGCCCGGATGCCGGTGCCGCGCAGCAGGCCGAGAGCCACCGCCGCGTGGAAGAAGCCATCGCATCGCTCAGCCGCTATCAGCTGCCGAACGGCGGACTCGCACAGTGGCCGGGTCAGGCCGTGGCGCAGGAGTGGCTGAGCAGTTTCGCACTGCATTTTCTCACAGAAGCGGAGCGGGCCGGATATTTTGTGCCGGGCAGCATCAAGGCACCCCTGCGCCGCTTTCAGCAGCAGGCTGCCGGCAACTGGCGCGAAGTGCCCGATGCGCCCCGCAATGCGGACCTTATGCAGGCCTACCGCCTCTATACCCTCGCCCTCAGCGGCGAAGCCCCGCTGGGTTCGATGAACCGCCTGCGGGAGGTGAACGCGCTATCGGCTCAGGCCCGCTGGCGCCTCGCTGCCGCCTATCAGGTAGCGGGCATGCCCGAGGCCGCTTCACAGCTGGTGCGTCAGGCCGGTACGCAGATTTCCTCCTACCGTGAAACCGGCGGCACCTACGGCAGCGAGCTGCGCGACCGCGCAATGATGCTCGAAAGCCTCGTGCGTCTCGGCCTGGCTGATCAGGCATCCCGGCTTATGATGGAAATTTCTGCCGAAATTAACCGCGATGACTGGTTTCCGCCGCAAACGGTGGCTTTTGCCCTGATTGCCGCGGCCCGCTTCGCGGAGGCATATCCCGTATCGGAGCAGACTGCTGTTCGCTTCGAAGGCATGAGCATCGGTGCAGGTCAGATCAGCGGCACGCAGCCGCTCTGGCAGGTGCCGTTTGAAATCACCGAAACCGGCCCGCACAGCCTGCGCCTGCGCAACGAGGGCGGCGGTGTGGTGTTTGCGCGACTGCTTCAGGAAGGCATCCCCGCCGAAGACCGGAGCCCGGCGGCCTCCTCCGACCTGGGCCTTGAGGTCCGCTACCTTTTCCCGAACGGCGATAAAGCCGACCCGGCGCGCCTGCGCATGGGCACCGATTTCATCGCGGAAGTGCGCGTGAACAACCCCGGCAGCAGGGGCGCGCTGCGCGATCTGGCTCTCACACAAATTTTTCCCTCAGGCTGGGAAATCATCAGCACTCGCGCCGATGACGACATCTTCACGCAGGCGGCATCCCGGCCCGATTATCAGGATGTGCGCGACGACCGCATCCTCACCTACTTTAGTCTATCCGCCGGGGAAAGCAAGGTGTTTCGGGTGAGGCTCACCGCGACCTATGCCGGCGACTTCATCCTGCCCGCGGTGCAGGTGAGCGGCCTGAACGACGCGTCTGTTTTTGCCCGCACAACTGCGGGCCGTGCTGAGGTGCACCGCTAAATTTATTAGTCGGGCTTTCAGCTTTTTGGTGAAAGTCAGCTTAACTTGAAATCCTTTATTTCCCCTAACTTTATAAATTGCATGAACAAATACATTTATTTTCTCCTCAATGAAAT
>JAFIET010000034.1 GCA_020832405.1 Balneolales bacterium | reverse complement strand
TTCTCTATACAACAAAAAGCTCTGTCCCTAATATCCGGTACAGAGCTTTTTTTGTTTTCAATATGTTGAACAGAACGATAATGAGTATTCTTTTGTCGTATTATTGGATAAGAGTGTTCAAGAAATAACACTATTCATATGTAAAATTTAATCATCACTACTTTGATTTAAGTATTGCATATTTATCTTTCGTCCTTACTCTAAATCAACCCATAATAGTGTGAATCAACAGGAAACAAATACAGGTACCTATTCTGTGGAAGCTTTTTCCGCTTTTATTCAAAAATTTCAGGAAACACTTTCTTCTGTTTTTAGTGAAGAAAAGAATGTTAAGGATACGAGTATCAACCGGGGTGTTCCCGGTATGGTAATGCGAGATGTTTTGGACTGTAAACCATTGTCGGTTTTCATCCCGCAAGAATATGAAGGAAGAGGCACAGACACGGCTGAGTGTCTTAAAGTTCTTGAAGTTGCCTCTTATCACAGTTTGCCGCTCAGTTTGATGATCGGTATCAACGGCGCTCTTTTTCTGCAGCCTTTATCTCTTTATGGACAGGAATCCTTAAAGAAAAAGGTTTACTACGATTTTATTCATAACCGCAAAATGGGCGGTTTGATGATTACCGAGCCAAAATACGGTTCTGATGCCCTTCACATGCAGACCAAATTTTCTGAAAGTGACAAGGGTTTCCATATTGAAGGTACCAAGCATTGGGCCGGTCTTACAGGCTGGGCTGATTACTGGTTGCTAACCGCACGCAGAGAGGATAAGAATGGTAACCTTAGCCGGGATATTGAATTCTTTGTACACAATAAGGAGGCTGGGGGCATTGAAGTTACCGAGGTATTTAATAATCTGGGGCTATATATGCTTCCGTATGGCCGAAATAAGATTAATACCTCACTCAGTCCAGAATCTAAACTTGAACCCAGAACGACCGGCGTAAAGATGATGCTCGATATTCTTCATCGTTCACGTTTGCAGTTCCCTGGTATGGCCATGGGCTTTATCAAACGGAATATGGATGAGGCAATTAAGCATTGCTCTGAACGGATGGTCGGGAATAAGCCTCTTTTCAGTTACGATCAGGTGCAAGAGCGTATTTCCAAGCTTCAATCGTTCTTTACAACTTGTTCGGCAATGTGCGCTTACACTTCTGAAAACGCCAAAATGAACATGGATCTTGCAAGAGCTGATCTTCAGGCTAATACGATCAAAACACTTGTTACAGATTACATGCAGGAATCTGCACAATCACTGCTTCAGCTTGTAGGTGCCATCGGGTACCGGCAGGAGCACGTAGCCGGAAAAGGCACGATTGACAGCCGCCCGTTTCAGATTTTTGAAGGATCAAACGACATCCTCTATCAGCAAATCACGGAGTCTGTGGTTAAATCGATGCGCAAAATGAAGGAAACAAACCTGCTTAGCTTCCTTAAGCAGCACGAACTTAGTCTTAAGTCTTCTGACCGGCTTACTAAAGTGCTCGATATTAATATTGATTATGCTAACCTGAGTCAGCGTAAGCTCGTTGACCTTGGACGTGCGCTGGCACGCGTATTTTCAATGAATTTTGTGATAACGCTCGGTGAAAAAGGTTTCCGCAGCGATCTTATTCAAAACAGCATCGATCATTTATCTCAGGAAATCAGTCAGTTTGTGAATGCATTTCAGAATAAAAAAGAACTGAGCGTCGTAGCAGATTATCACGATGAAAGTAACTGGGCGAATTACTTATAAAGTCTAAGCTCTAAGCTTTCACTGTGCGATATTAAAAAGCCATTTTGCCGGTTTCTTTTTGCGGCAAAATGGCTTTTTTTTATTTAAAGACGTTCCACAATGCTTTCCATTGGGCAGCTTCGTTTCATCATCAGATTTACCGGGCATTTTTCGGCAATAATTGCAGCACGGCTCAGGAGCTTATCTTCCATGTCTGATTTGATGTAGATTTTCTTAAAAATCTTGCGCACTTTGCCATTGTTGGCCATGGCTTTGAGCTCTTCAGAGGCTGTATCTTTATCGATAGCCATCAGCTCATGGTTGATGTGCACTTCAATCTTTTCCCAGTCCAGCTTTTTGTGGGCAAAGTAGATTTTGAGGGTCATTGCCGTACAGGCGCCAAGACCACCCAGCGCTATGGATACCGGATCAGCTGCTTTATCGGTGCCGCCGGCCTCGATGGGTTCATCAGCGATTGAAGTATGTGATCCTGCCTTGATTTCGGTATAAAAGCCTTTCTCAGATTCGAGAACTGAAATAATTTTATTTTGTGCCATTTGTATTCTTGAATACTTAGAAACAACCTCCGGAAGCGCTCATTGAGGCAGTTTCCTGATGGTTATTGTTTATATTAGTACTTAATTATTTGAATATCTGACTCAGAAAATAAGCAATTTATGGCCCATAAAAAAAAGACCATAGTCGTACTTACCGGCGCCGGTGTAAGTGCTGAAAGCGGCATCAAAACCTTTAGGGACTCTGACGGCCTTTGGGAAGGCTTCAACGTTGATGAAGTAGCAACTGCTGATGCCTGGCGCTGGAACAAAGAAAAAATGCTGGAATTCTATAATCAGCGCAGGGCACAGGCCGCTTCTGTAGAACCAAATGCGGCACATTTGGCCCTTCGGGAGTTGGAAGAGCATTTTAACGTGCATATCGTTACCCAAAATGTGGACTCTCTTCACGAGCGGGCAGGTTCTTCTCAGGTTCTGCACCTGCACGGCAAACTGTCGGAAGTGAAAAGCTCCGTTGACGACAGCCTCATTTTCGATGTGGGCGATAAGCCCGTTCACCTTGGGGATAAGTGCCCGAAAGGTTCTCAGCTGCGACCTAATGTGGTGTGGTTTGGCGAGCAGGTTCCGGAAATTCCGAATGCACAGCGTATTATGGCCAAAGCCGACATCTGCCTGATTGTTGGCACGTCTCTTGTAGTGTACCCGGCCGCCGCGCTGGTTTACGATGTTCCGGTGCAGGCCCCGGTTTTTGTAGTTGACCCCTCCAAACCTGCGGAATTTATTTTCGACCGCGAAATTACTTTTATTGAAAAACGGGCTTCGGAAGGTGTTCCGGAGCTTGTATCACATTTGATCCAAAATTATGTCTGAACTTACCAAAAAAGAACAGGAACAGCAGGTCATCAGGGAATACCTGCTGCCTTACCTCAACCTTGAAAAGGAATTCCCGCTGCTGCCGGGTGCCCAAACTGCGGAAGGCGTTGCCGGTTTTATAGGCATCAGCCCCAAAGACCTTGCCGATGCACGGGCCGGCTGCGATGAGCAGGCCGAGCTTGCTGCGGAGGAGCTCCTGAAAGACGAAGCCTTCGCTGAGCTAACCACGCGCCTGCCGTTTAAAAAAGGCGATTTGCTGGTTGCTTTGGGAGATGCTGCTACGGGTGACCTTCAGGGCTGGTTCGAAATTTTGCGGCATGTGCTGGAAATCAGCCGCCCCGGGCTTGAGCTCCGGTTCCGGAATGCAGCCGTTCGCGGAGATACGTCTTACGATGTGCTCCGGCGGCTTAACCGCGCCGTTGTGGATGCAAAGGCCTCCTGGGTTTTCGTAAGCCTTGGTGCAAACGACGCCATGCGGCTTGGGGCTACTCCGGAGCGTACCCTGGTTTCCCTTACAGATTTCTGGGAGAACCTGAACTCCATCGGGCAGGTTTGTGATGACGTAACCGGAAATCCGGCAGTGTGGGTTACGCCAACGCCGGTTCTGACGGCAGAGATGGAGAAGTTCGCCATTTTTGAAGGCATCATCGAAAATACCGACCTCAATCAGTTCAGGGAAGTTTTTGCCGGGCGCAAAGGCTTTATTGTTGACCCGCAGGGCCGACGCTTCGGCACCCCTCCTGATGTATGGAATTATCTCGCTGACGGTCTTCATCCCTCCGTTGCAGGGCATTCCCTCACGGTGAAGAGTGTGCTCAAAACCCTTTACGAAAGAAAGTCCGTCAAAAGCTCCCCCCTCGATTTTGGCATCAACGATGCTTTCTTTGTAGATGAGGAGAACTGATCTGCCCGGAAACACTTCCCCCGAATAAAAAAAAGCCGGCCTGCACGCTAAAAGTTGCAGTCCGGCTTTTTTGTATCGAAATGCCGGTGAATATAAATCGCAGGTTCACGGCAATCGGGAATAATCCCGGATAATAGCCCCCTTAGCAAGGGTTAATGCGATTGAAATGTATAGCCAAAAAACAGCTGCGTGGAACCGAAACTTCATAACTGACATTTGAAAAAGCTAACTAATCTTCATGAATTTGATTACAACCCGCCCGGTATCTGTTGATTTGGAAGGAAAAAGTTGTCGAGCGTTTATTCGTGAACCTTTTACAGGCAGGGTGTTTAATGGCGCCGTATATTAAATGCCGTAAATTATAACGGCCCAAAAGTGATTTACTAAATGGATTGGGTTATAAATTAAAATATTAATTTTATATTGAATGTGCTTAAATAAATTTATAAGTTATTTTGGTGTAAATAAACATATAAAAGAATGAGTATGTACCGGTATTAAGCCGTTTATTTTGAACCGGAATTAAAGCTCAGGTAAAGCCACTCTTCGGTTCTGCCCGGGTATTCACAGATTCCCGAAAACCTGATTAACAGACCAATAACTTCTCTGAATCTCCCTACAGCTACTGATTTCGCAGGTTTATGAATAAAATATCTGCTATGAGTCGGGTATTGTTTGCCGGATTATCAGCTCAATCTCTACTTAATCCACTTAAATCATAGTCGTGCAGCTCTGGCTTAAGCTACGCGGCAAAACTAATTATGCTATGCCAATCCGATTATCGTTTCTGATTTTTGTAGTCCTCTTTATATTAACCTCAAAATTGTTTGCTGACAGCCCGATATCATGGGGCGATATTTCAGATCAGGAATGGGAAGTAATGTCTTTCCGGGACGATGATGAGGCTAAGGCCATTATTCTTGCTGATTACGGTGAAAACTATATCGATGAAAATGGTAATTCTATATTCAGAAGGCATGTGCGCATCAAAATCCTAAACCCGGATGAGTCAGAGTTTACCGATGTTGTACTTTCTACAATACGGGAAGACCGCCGGCAGAGCCTCAGTAACCTGAGGGCACAAACATTTAACCGTGATGAAAACGGCAGCGTTAGCCGCGACCGGCTGCGCCGCAGAGACTTTGACAGTGAGCCCGACGGGAGGTATGAAATAACCCGGTTCTCGTTACCAAATGTACGGGAAGGTTCTGTAATCGAGTATTCCTATGAGTTAACGACCAGAGGCCGGTTCATTATTCAGGGCTGGCATTTCCAAAGAAATGAGCCTACGCTGCACAGCGAATACCGGATTCTGATTCCTGAGGAGCTCATTTTCCAAAGGCACCTTATGGGCTTTGAACTCTTCGATACCGATGAAACCTCACAGGTGAATTCGGGCAGGGACTTTGGCGTAAATACCTTCAGAAGCGAGTCGTACACGCTTCATCGTATGGTTTTGAAAGATGCGCCGGCCATTCGCAACGAGCCCAACATGTCGTCGAGGGCAAATTACCTCAACCGGGTTACGTTTACGTTAACCGCTTATCTCGAACGCGGCCTCTACCGGAGAGACCTTGCCCAAACCTGGGATGACATTGCAGAGCGGCTTGGTGATATCCCCGTATTTGACGGGCAAATCCGCTCCACAAGAGAAACCAGAGAACTTGCTGAAAGGCTTACTGCCGGAAGCAGCACTGATTTGGAGAAAGCGAGGGCGCTGTATAATTATGTGGCCGGCGAAATCACCTGGAATAACAGATACAGTATTTATGCTACCGACCGTAACGGTGTGCGCGATGCCATGAAAAACCTCAGCGGTAACTCGGCAGAAAAAGCGCTCACGCTGCTTGTTTTGCTGCGCGACGCCGGAATTGAGGCTAACCCGGTGCTCATAAATACAAGAAACAGGGGCTATGTAAACTGGAATAATCCTTCCCTTAATAATTTTAGCCATGTGCTTATTAAAACCAACCTGGAAGAAGGCAGCTTCCTGCTCGACCCGCTAGTTGATGCAGTTCCGTTCGGCTTGCTTAATATTGCGTCGCTGAATTATGACGGTCTTGTTATCGATAACAAAAGTGCGAGAAAAATTGGTATAAGTGCGGAGCAGGGTAGTGTTATTCAAACAATTGCTGTCGGAAACATTGATACCGACGGTATGATTAGCCTTCAGATGCAGATGCGCTATTCAGGCTATGCTGCAATAGCACAGCGTATGCGTATTAAGAATGAAGAAGAAGAGGCCTATTTTAGGGAGCATATTCTCGGAAATAATCCTGATGTTGAATTGATTTCGCACGATATACGGAATCTGGATAATCCGGATGAGACACTTAGGCACCGCCTCGAGATTAAATCCGGCAGTTTTGTGTCGGTCGCAGGTGATATGATGTATATAAACCCGTTTATGATTTCACAGCGGACAAGTAACCCTTTCCGAAACAGGGTTCGTAATTTTCCGGTTGAGTTTCCTTATGGAATCGAAAACAACTACAGCGTTACCCTTAATCTGCCTGATGGCTATGAATTAGAGTATATGCCGGAATCTCAGATTATAAGGCTTGGCGACCAAACCGCCTACCTGCTTCAGATTGAGCAATTGGGGAACATCATTCAGCTAAACTCGCGCCTGATTCGTAATGACGTTTTCTTTGATGCCGGCAAATACGACGATATTCGTAATTTTTATGCTGATATTGTGGATTTGAACAACGAGCAGATAATCCTTAGAAAAGTTGCTGAAGCTCCGGCTTCAGATGCTCCTGAGAGTGCCGGTGAAAACAACTAAGGTGCCGGGTATGAGCAGGAAACTTTTCGCGCTTTATATCGCAGCCTTATTTATTCAGGGCCTCTTCGCCCACAGCACAGTATATGCCGGAAGCAACGATTTGCCCGTAAGCCAGGTGCCGGCTGAACTGCTGACCGATGCAGATGCTGTTGTACGCGAGCACAGCATGAGGTTTGTGTACGAGCAGCCCGGCAGGGGGGAGTTGCACGTGCGCAGGGTAATTACCGTGCTGAACCGGGAGGCGCGCACACACGGGGAGGTCTCACTCAGATATGACTCGTTCACGTCGGTACACAATATCAGCGCTGCATTGTATGATTCAGACGGAAACCGCATAAGGCGAATCAGGAACCGTGATATTGACGACCGCCCGGCCTTCAGCAACATTAATTTCGTGGATGATGCACGGCTGAAATCTTTCGAACTGTTTCACAATCAGTACCCCTACACCATCGAGCTCGAATATACTATTCGGTTTAGAGGGTTTATTAATCTGCCGGGTTTTGTACCTCAGGCAAACGAGCGCTTGTCGGTACAAAACGCAAGTTTTGAAGTAACGCTGCCCGTACTACAGCCGGTTGAGTTCCGCACGTTTAATATTGAAAATGCGGAACCGGCGGAAGAGCTTCGGGGAGGTAACCGCAAGCTAAGCTGGGAGCTGAATAATCTGCCCGTAATCAGGCGTGAAGCCTACGGCCCCCGGGTACGTGATTTGATACCGCTGATACTGATCAAAAGCGATGAGTTCAGCATGAACGGTGAAAATGGCTCTCTGCAAAGCTGGAACGACTTTGGTGCCTGGGTTAACGGACTCTGGAGCGGCAGGCAGGGGCTCACACCCGAAACCATTTCACGAATCGAACAAATCGCAGCTTCCCATCAGTCTCAGGAAGAAATTATCATGGCGCTGTATTCCTATTTGCAGCGAAACACCCGCTATGTGAGCATTCAGCTCGGAATCGGAGGCTGGCAGACCGAAACAGCCTTATTCACGGATCAAAACCGGTATGGGGATTGTAAGGCGCTTACAAACATGCTCAAGGCCATGCTCGATGTAGCCGGAATCCCCTCTTACCCTGCCCTGATTGCGTCAGGTGATGCGCACAGGGAAATTGATCCCGCGTTTCCGTTCAACTCTTTCAACCATGCTATTCTGATGGTACCGCTGGAGAGCGATACACTCTGGATTGAATCAACCAGTAATATTTTCCCGCCGGGTTACATCGGCAGGGCAAATCACGACCGTTACACGCTGGTTTTTAATGATAACGGAGGTACCCTCGTGCGTACGCCGTTTTTAGGTCCCGAGCAAAACTTTCAGCAGCGTAAGGCGGATATCAGCATCCTGCCAAACGGAACGGCCAGCGCCCGTATTAACACCCGATACGGCGGCCATCAGCATGAAAGCATCCGCTACATAGCCGGATTGCAGCGCGGTGCGCAGGCAACAAGGGTTGAAAGGCTGCTGGCCCTTAACAGAGCTGAGATCAGGGAGTTTCAGGTTGAAGCAGACCCGCTTGCTGCGTTCGCCGGAGTATTTGCTGAACTGGAAGTGCCCTCATTCGGCAGACGCATGGGAAACCGGATTTTTATAGTTCCGAATATGTTCGAAAACCACATGAGGGTTGCCCCTGCTGTACAGAACAGGCAGCAGGCGGTGCACCTGAACATGAACTATTCCGATAGAGACGAGCTCGTTTATAAGCTGCCGGATAATTTCGTGATTGAAGCCTTACCGGCATCCGTTTCTCATGAAACCTCATTTGGCCGGTATGAGGTAACGTACAGGTATGATGATGAAACCCACAGCCTGATTTATACCCGCGAGTTACGTTTTGAGCCTGCCGTATTGCCGGCTGAAAAATATGAGCTTTTTATTGATTTCACTGCCGTTGTGGCACGAAATGATCAGGCGCAGCTTGTTCTGGTGCAGGCTGACTGATTCACCTTTCAATCAGTTTTATGCAAAAAGGCTGCTTCTTTCCGGGAGCAGCCTTTTTGTTTTGAAACTGATTAGCGGGTAAAAATCCGGTTTTCAGAGAAGCAATCCCGAAGAGTACCTAAAGAACAGGCTACACCTGCGGCTGCCGGAGGCTTACAATATGGCATCATAAAAAAACAAATCACGCCTTTTGTGCCGGCTATCAGCCTGAGATAACTGAAGGAAAGAATGAAAACCGATCATCGCCCCCCCCAAATCTACGGTACTGACGGCTGCTTTACCTGCCCGGTTCAGAATCGTGCTGAAAACCGGATCATCTCAAGTCCGGCGGTCTGGTTTATAGTGGCCAGGTTTCCGTTTGGGGTGATGGCTGTCTGCCCGTACACCGTGGGCTGAAGGGCGCTGAAACTGCTGTTCCCGATGCGGCCGAGCGATATCAGGCCGGTAGACGCCTGACCCTGCGCTGAGGCGCCCTGATGCGCGTAATCAAAGAACTCACCATTTGCACCGGAACCCGGCGCGGCGTGGTAAAACGCATCATAAAGCCCGAAAGCGAAGCCGCCAAATGCACCAACACCCGCGCCGTACTGCACCCCCTTAAGGATGCGCGTATCGCCGATCAGCGCGATGGCAATCCCAAGCAGCGCGCCTGTGCCGGCTCCGTAAATCGTGTCGATAAAAATGATGGCGCCGGAAAATGGTGCTGCATTAAAAAAGCCGTTCAGGCTGTTGCCCTGCGCGATAGTTGCCGCATCGTAGATACCGACCCCGAAACCGAACAGGGTTCCGAAACCAACGCCTACCATAATCGGGCGGTGACTGTTGCTGTTTGCCAGGGCCATGCCTGCGCCGCCAAGAGCTGCCCCCGTTGCTGCACCCATCAGGGTGTTACCGGCTACAACGTTCAGGGATTGTGCCTGTGCCTGCTGTGCCGGCTGTGCCGGCTGAAAGCCCAGCAGCAGCAAAATGATCAGGGCAGGTACGCTGTATGAAAAAAGTCTCATCTTTGTGAACAATGGAATAGGTTTAGGTTGGGTCTGCCAGGGAAACGGGTAGAACCCGGCCGTTAAAAAACTGATGGGCTTCCGAAGCAAAGTGCCCAATATACGCACCCATTTGGTGCGCTTCCACAGGGGCTTTAAATCCGGGAAAGGCCGCATCCAGCATTTCGGTTTGTACTGCGCCGAGGCACAAACAGTTCACGCATATTTTGCCGGCAGCGAGTTCGGCCGCCAGGCACTCTGTGAGGATGCTCAGCGCGCCTTTGGAGACCGAGTAGGCAGCAAGGCCCGGGAACTTGCTGCTGCCCTGAAAGCCGCCCATGCTGCCGATAAATACGACGTGCGAACCCGGGCTTAGCCGGCCGCTGCAGCTTTGTACCAGCCGCACGGCCGACATCAGGTTGGCATCGAGCAGGTACTGCCAGTCGGCATCGGTGGTTTCGCCAAAGGGCTTGTTGAGCAGCGCCCCCGCATTGTGGATGATGCCGTCCAGGCTGAGGTCAGCGGATTCGAGCATGCTGCTCAGGGCTTCATACGTTTGGGTTTCACACAAGTCGCCCGCCAGAATGTCGGCGGTTTCGGGCCACTGATTTTTGAGCTGCTGTAGTTTGTCTTCGCTGCGCGCCAGCGCGATTACGCGATGCCCCGCTTCAAGCAGCCATTTCGCGGTTTCGCGGCCGATCCCCCGGCTTGCTCCGGTTACAAGTATCGTTTTCATGATGAATGTTTTTTTATTAGGGTGATGTGTTTCGTGACGGTAAAAAGGTCATAGCATAAAAAAAGGGTGTCTGCGAAGGCAAACACCCTTAGAACTTACGGCATTTCAAAGACTTCTGAAATTTCCGGAATCCGCTCAGACCGGAGGCGGACTTATACGAGCCGCTCCAGACCGGCTGATATCACGTTTTCCAGCTGATCAGAATGCGATTTGAGCGCTTCCAGCTCGGCGGTGAGGGCCGTGCGGAGCATTTCACCCGAGCCGTTCAGGTTTTTGTTTACCAGCTCCAGAATCTCAAGGCGCGGCAGCCAGGCAAGCGGGTAGGCGATGTTCAGCTCGGCATGCAGCGAGGATAGCGCCGCCACATTCACCTTGCCTGAATCGCGCAGGTCCCGGATTTCCTGATAGATCTCGAACAGGCGAAGCTGCTGCGGGGTGTACTCATCCTTAATCGTCGTTTTGGTGGACTTCGGCGGATACACGTTGAACTTCTCCTTATCGGCGCTGCCGCTGTACACGGAAGCAATCCGTTCGCCAACGCACATGTCGTAAACGCCCCAGTCGGGCGCAAACAGGGTTTCGCCTTTGGGCCCGGTAACCGTGCAGTCGCTGAATTGCATCAGCAGCAGTTTGCCGTCGCGGCGGATGCTGTGGTTGAGGATGCCTTCCACCACGATCCCCGAAGCAAAAGCCAGGCGGCTGTGTTTGCCGGCAACGATGCCCAGGGCTTCGAGATCGCCGTCGCTGTGGTCCTCGGGGGCTTTGCCGGTTCCGGAAAGCTTTCCGACTACGGAGCTGTAGCCGTCGGCGTGATAGTCAGTGCCGTGACCCTCAAGCTCGGTATCGGTGTACGAAAGCTGCGTAGGACCGCTGGTTTTGAGGTAGATTTCGTGGCCGGCTTCGTCGGTCATCAGCTCGGTGAAGGTCCCTGAAACCTGAATGCCGGAGCTGTACACGCAGGTGCCTACATTTTCGCTGCCGATTACGCGCTGAATTGATTTCGCCCCGCCCGTGCGGAAACACATCTGATCGGCAAACTCCTCAAGCACATCCAGCAGGTGCTGGAAATCGCGGGCCACGAACAGCTGCGGCTGCATTTTGGTGATGTCGTAGTTGGTGTTTACGCAGTCAACGGTAAGCGGGATTTTCTTCACCTCAGGGCTCATACAGGCCTTGCTTTCCCCTACGGAGGAAAGAAGTCCGGCGCCGTAAAGTTTGAAGTCTTCCGGGGTGCCTACCAGCCCGTACTCTACCGTCCACCAGTGCATGCGCGAAAGCAGCGCGGCCTCAGAAGGTTCGGTATTGGCCGCGGTTTTCTCTTCGAGCACGCGCTCGGCTTCGGCAATCTGCTCTTCCGTAGCGTTGGGGTATTCTTTGATGATGGAGAGGTAGCGGATGGCCTCATAAATGTCGTAATCGAGCTTGGAGAAGACGGCCTTGGCGCCGTACTGCCCGAATTTTTGCAGGTATTCCGCGTAAAGGGGATCAGCGATGATGGGGGCATGACCCGCCGCTTCGTGCACGATATCGGGTGCGGGGGTGTACAGAATGTTGCCGATATTGCGCAGGTCGGCGGAGATTACCAGAATTTTGTGCTCCGAAAACTCCATGAAGGCGGCCGGAGGCACAAAGCCATCCAC
This sequence comes from Balneolales bacterium, assembly GCA_020832405.1. GTDB lineage: Bacteria > Bacteroidota > Rhodothermia > Balneolales > Cyclonatronaceae > Cyclonatronum. The sequence goes on along the minus strand of JAFIET010000034.1, from coordinate 27,611 downwards.
GACAACAGCCCGCCAGCCGATCTGCCCCAGCCGGTCGTTCATCTCGTTGATGTGCGGCACCGTATCGATGCTGATCCCCGTTTTTTTGAGCCCTTCGAGATAGGCTTCGTGTGCCACATTCTTGAGATAATCCACATTGCGGCGCATGATGTACCGCCAGGTAGCGTGATGCTCGGGCGTGTACTCGCTGTAGTGCTGTTTCACCACGAACTGCCGCAGGTACGACGGAATTGATGCGATAACCTGATCTTGGGTTAGTTCCATTGCTTGAGATGATTAAGTTTGAATAAAAGCGCTTTTTTGAATTACACAGGCCAAAAATACGCAGAACACGCACGGATTTAATATTTATCTTGTTAATTCCCTTCAATATATCAGATGTATGGCTGCCCTGTGCGCCATCATTTGTAATAAAGATTTAAGGCAGCCTTTCAGGGCGGTACGTGACGCAAATTACAAGCCTGAAAGCTGTATTTTTTTACTTTCAGAAAAGGGAAGGGCTGAATCCGGAAACTGACCCGGCAAACCCGCAATCCCGCACAAATTGCAACTATTTATCTAACCTATCTGATTCACTGTGATTCCCGTTCCGAAACATATTCAGCAGCTCAAACCCTACGTAGCCGGCAAAACCATCGAAGAAGTCGTAGCGCAGTACAACCCCCCGCGTATTTCCAAACTGGCTTCCAACGAAAACCGCCTCGGCTGCAGCCAAAAAGCCAACGAAGCCGCCCTCAAAGCCCTGCCGGTGATCATGAACTATCCGGACCCGGCCTGCACCCTGCTCCGGCAGAAAATCTCGGAAAAGACCGGCATCCCGGCTGAGCGCATCATGCCCGGCAGCGGTTCGGAAGGCGTGATGCAGCTCATCATCAAAACCTTTTTCGAGCCGCACGAGCACGCCCTCACGGCTTCCGCCACTTTCATCGGCTTCACGGTGCTTATTAACAGCCGGGGCGTTGGCCTGCGGCAGCTTCCGCTCACCGCCGGGTACCGCTTCGATACCGCTGCCCTCGCCGATGCCATCACCCCGGATACCCGCATGGTGTACATCGCCAACCCGAACAACCCGACCGGCACCTACATCACCAAAACCGAATTCGAAGCCTTTATGGCACGCGTGCCGGAGCATGTGATGGTGATTATGGATGAAGCCTACTACGAATTTGCCGCCGGACTCGATGATTACCCCGATGCGACCCGCTACGATTTCGACAACCTCATCACCCTGCGCACGTTCTCGAAAGCCTACGGACTCGCCGGTTACCGCATCGGCTACGGGCTTGCGCATCCGGAAATCATCAAAACCCTGATGAAGGTGAAGCTGCCTTTCGAGCCAAGCCTGCCCGCTCAGTATGCCGCGATGGGCGCGCTCGAGGATGATGATTTCCTGCGCAAAACCCAGCACATGGTCGAAAGCGGCCGCAACCGCCTGTACCGCTTCCTCACGGAAAAGGAAGTGACCTTCGTGCCCTCGGCTTCCAACTCTGTGATGATGGTGTTTGAGACCGAAGAGCAGGCCGCGCATTTCACCGAAGAAATGCTCAAGAAGGGCGTCATCCTGCGCAGGCTCCCCGGCTTCGGACTCCCGAACTGCGTACGCGTAACCGTCGGCCTCGATGCCGAAATGGATCACTTCGAAGAAGCCTTCGAAGCCGTTTACGAAAGCGTGAACCAATCCTGACCCAAGTACTCCAAGCGCCCGAAACCGGAAAGCGTGAAAAGAGGGTCATTTTTGGACCCGCTTACACGGCAGTTTTCGTTTTCTTTTTTTTAGGGCGACTCCGTGCGCATCACTGTCAGCTTTGCGGATACTGAACGACGGGCCCTGCGGAAAACGCCTTGCTTTTTGTTCCGCGTGTCGGTTAGTGCCAAAAAAGGCTGGTGTTGCTTAGTCCATTAAGCAGATTTGGTCTGGCCTCCGAGCTAACCAAACAGGATCCAAGTAAAGCGTCAGTGAAATCGGGTCTATTTTACAGTCATGCCTGCGGTATTATCCCTGTGATGAAAATTGTTTTGGCATCCCCAAAAGCACGGGATTAGCCGTAGGGGCGTGCGTGCTCTTTTACACCGCTGCTCCTGATGCGCACGGGGTTCAACCCAAAAAATCAAAACTCCGGTAATTCGGGTGCTGTTGGGCTGCAGGGTACAGGCCAAACCCCATCCCCAAAAAATAGGGCACCCAAATGTGGGTTAGCTGTGCTTTGCGGGGTTAAGCCGTGAAACATCACCGCAAGGGAGGGGGTAACAGAAGCGGCCGGGTCTGTTGTTCTTTAGTTGATTTATGCTAATTTAGGTGATGAAAACGGAACATTAATCTATTTTTGTAGAGGCTGCATCGCATGAGCTATGAGGCGGAGATGTTTGCGAAAATGCGTATGCCTTCAAGGGAGGAGGTTGAAGAGCAGCTGCTGATTGCGCTTTTCAAAAATGGGGGCGTTGTGAAGGAGTTTGCGAAGGGAGATGAAGTCGTTACCCAAATAGCTGACTTTTTTATGCTTAACAGCGAGCAGCGGTCGTTCGAACTGCAAACCGTTTACAGGAAAGAAAACCGCATCAAAAAATCTAATTTGTGGAATCGGCTGCTGTACCGGGCCGCGCACAGTCTTTCAAAGCAGAGTTTCGTTTCACTGCCATCGCAAACATTCAAAATTACAGGTCAAAAAGAGTGGATGCTCACTGAGAATGGCTTTGATGAAGCATTGAAACTGAGAGGATTACCTGAATCTGAAAAAGAAGTCCTTCCCATTAAATCATTTGAAGTTGAGCGATATTCGCAAAGGCTGATAAGTAAGCGTAAGCCGGCAAACTACAAGCCTTTTAGTATCCATGAAGCATCCGTTAAGCCATCACTTCAAAGCGTAAGACTCAGAAGTTTCAGGAGAGCTGTTATGCAGGCTTACAACTGTTCTTGTGCGGTCTGCGGTCTAAAGCTCAGGGCGCCTGACTCTGAAATATGGGAAGCTGAGGCGGCCCACATCATTCCTCATAGTGCTAAAGGAAAGGATGATATATGGAATGGTCTGTCACTTTGCAGATTACATCACTGGACATTTGATGTTGGCTGGTTTAGTGTGGCTAATAACCGGAAAATCATTGTTTCTGAGAAAATAGCTGATTTGCCGGATGAATCAGCTCAGATGTTTGGTAATAATGTGCTGGCCCAGCTGAAAGAAAAGGAGATAACCTTGCCGCTCAACCCCAATTTATGGCCCGATGAAAGTGCATTGGAATGGCACAGAAACCACGTTTTAAAATAAAAAGTGATGAGTGACAGAATAATTTATTCAATCAAAACCGAAGATCTTCAGACAGTAGCGCGCGAAGCTATCGGTCGGGCTTTGACAGAAGCGGAGATACTCAAAATTGAGGATTCAATTGCTGAAAGAATTCCCTGGTTCGAAATTATTGAAGGGGTAATCCATGAAAAAAATGACGTTTAGCGCTAATTCAGAATAACTCAGTCAGCCATAGGCTAACCTCAATACCCAACCGTGCTTTAGGTCAGGTTTGAGAAATCTGTCTGTCCTGCAAAAAACTGCGCAGTCCTTCCCACTTATTCAACTTCAAATTCCGAGAGCGAAATCCACCAGGGTACCTCATTTAAGGTGATGCCGCTGATGCCTGTTCGGTGCAGGCCGAAGTTTTGCTGGGTGAATTGTACGGCGGGCGGGTTGCTCGTGCCGAGGCCGAGGCTTCGGCTGTGGGTGTCGGCGGCCATGTAGAACAGCATATCGCGGTTCGGGCGGTTCACAATCAGCAGGCTGACATCATGCGTGTCTGAAATCTGATTCAGCCAATATGCGGCTGCGTAGGTGGCATAGCCCGCGGGCCAGGCACCGGTGAGCACTTCAAAGCCATCGTTAAAGGCTGCATCGTCTGTGCCGGCTGCCAGATCTGCCCAGTGGGGGTGCAGCTCGAAAGAGAGGTTTGGAGGCAGTTCGGCGGCAAAATCATCCTGCAGCATGGGCCTGAGGATGCCTGCCGCAGTTCCGGCCTGTGTTCCCGCAAAGTTGTTTTCCATAAAGTAAAGCCCAAAGCGGGATGTAAAGGCGGGGAGCAGCTCGTATTGTGCAGCATAACCCGGCGCGAGCCCGTGCAGGGTTTCAGCCAGCAGCGTTTTTGCGGTCTGAGGGCCAATCTGCGGGATGAGGTCCACACGGGCGGAGCCCATTGCGGTGAACAGCGCGGCTTCGCTTTCAAAATATTTCCATTCCACAGCGGTGAGGCGCTCACCCGCCCGTGCAGGGCTGAAGTCGATGAAGTTACGCTCCAGTACAATCAGCGTATCGCCCGAAGCAGAAGCAAACTGAAACGCGCCAGTGCCCACCGGCTGCGAATGCAGCCCTGTGCTGCGGTGGTCAAACACTTCGCGCGGATAAATCACGGCGTAAGGGTGGGCAAGAAAAGCCGGGAAGTCCGGCTCAGGCTGATTCAGGGTGAAGCGCACCCGACTCTCGTCAAGAGCTTCGATGCCGCTGATTTCTCCGAATAAAATATCACGGTCAAAAAAGGTATGGCGTTCTTCCAGCAGGAAAGCCTCCATCCCTTTAATATAGTTGCTGAAAAAAGCTCCGGCATAAACGGGTACGTTGTACAGCGCCATACGCGCAAAAACAAACTCAACATCCGAGGCGAGCACGCTGCGGCCCCGGCCGGCTGCGAAGGCCGGGTCGTCGTGGAAGAAGGCGTCATCGCGCAGGGTGAAGGTGTACTGTAGCGAATCGGCGCTCACTTCCCAGCTTTCGGCCAGCAGCGGAACCGCCCGGCCATCGGCATCAAGGCCGGTGAGGCCGTCGTACACGAAGCGGATGAGCCGCTGTGCGCTTGTGTTGTGTGCAAACAGGGGGTCCATGCTGCCGGGTTTGTGCGTATCGCCTATGCGCAGGGTGAAGGGGTCTGATTGTTCTTCCTGTGCCGGCACTACCCCGGAAGGCTCAATTGTACGGGCCTGATCCCTTACCTGAACGGTTTCCGGAGTAGAACCGCAGGCCTGCAGCAGCAGGATGGCGGCCAAAATGGCGGACAGAGATAAAATTTTGCGCATAGCTTTGGGATGTGTTGGGTTTGTATGAGAAATAAATCAGCCTTTGCCTTTCAGACCTTTGATACCTTTAACCGCCTTTGTGCTCAGCAGGTTCGTTTCGTAGCTGCGAACGCGGCCGTTTTTCTCACGGTGCCGGGCAACGGCGATATCCAGCAGTTTTTTCATGAGTTGCGGAAAGCTGATTCCGGTTTTATCCCACAGGTAAAAAGAAAAGGAGCCGGGTATGGTGTTGATTTCATTGAAATAGAACTGGCCGGTTTCGTCGTTCACCAGAAAGTCGAACCGGGCCACGCCGGAGGCGTCGAGTTCGCGGAACAGCCGCAGCGACGCCTGCTGAATGGCTTCGGTGAGCGCCTCCGGAATCGGAGCGGGGATGATGCGGCTGGCCGAAGCCATGCCCTTGCCGGAGTCGCCCATGTATTTGTCCTGAAAGGAGAGCAGTTCGGCCGAGCCTTTGGGCTGCTCGCACACGCTCGCCTGCGCGTCGGCGGCATTGCCCAGAACCGAGCAGTTTACCTCCCGCAGCGGACGCACCGCTTTCTCGATGAGCAGATGTGCATCGTAGCGGAAGCCGGTTTCCACAGCGCGCACGATGGCGTCGCGCCCGCTCACCACTTCCACGCCGATACTGCTGCCGAGCCGGAGCGGCTTCACCACAACAGTCGTGTCGAGGGCGAGGATTTTTTCGAGCAGTGCTTCGCTCCCGGCAGCCCATTCTGCTTCGGTAAAGTCGAGGCCTTCAACTACGGGCACCCCGCAGGCCGCCGCGTGAACCTTGGCCGCGCGTTTGTCCATCCCCACCGAGGAGGCCATCACCCCGCTGCCCGTGTAAGGCAGGTTGTACTGCTCGCATAGCCCCTGAAAGGCGCCGTTTTCACCTTCCGAGCCGTGAAAGGCCACAAGCACCACATCCACCGGCCATACTTTGGGTTTGCTGAAAAGTCCGCCCTTGCGGGTTTCGCTGAGTACCGTTCGCCCGAGGGCATCGGTCTGAAACGCGCAGGGCACGGCCTGCTGCTCAAGCGTTTTGAGGTCTTTGTACGATTCAAGCTCAAGCAGCTGCGGACCCGTGAGGAAGCGGCCGCTTTTGCTCACGTACAGCGGCGTGAGGCTTAGTCCGCTGTCCTTCAGGGCGCTTGCCGCCTGAACCGCGGTTATGACCGAAACTTCGTGCTCGGGCGATACGCCCCCGAAAGCAACTAAAACATGCTGATACATAGCGTCAATAAAAAAGAAGGTTTTTCCGGGTGATGGGCTTCCGGACCTGCGGAAGTTTTCCGGGTGAGATTAATGTTGGGAAGGGAAAGTGTGAAAACGAAGCCACTCAGCCTGCGGCGGGCAGGGTGAATTTCATGATGGTACCTTTGCCAGGCTCGCTTTCAACGGAAATGCGGGTCTGATGCGCATCGAGGATGCTTTTCACAACGGCCAGACCCAGACCCGTACCGCCGCTGTCGCGGGAGCGGGCTTTGTCGGTGCGGTAAAAGCGATCAAAAAGATACGGAATATGTTCGGCCTGTATGCCGATGCCGGAATCCTTCACGCTGATTTCAACCTTGCCGCCGGCCGTATTCTGCCAGCTCACCTCGATCTGCCCTTCGGAGGAGTACTTGATGGCGTTGCTGATGAGGTTATCGAGTACCTGCTCAATCTTGTTGGGATCGGCCATCACGCGGCAGTCCGCGCATCCGCTGAACCTGAGCTTCAGCTTTTTTTCATCGGCAAGGGTGCTGTATGCCTGCTCGAGATTCTGCATCACCCTGCTTAGCACAAAAACGCGGGGATGAACAAAATTGGGATCGAGATCGGAGCGCTGCAGGGTCATCAGGTCCTGAAAGAGCCGGTTCATGCGCTCCGACTGATTTCGGGCGCTTTGCAGGAAGCGGGCGCGTTTTTCGGCAGGGAGGTTGCTCATGTCGAGCATTTCGAGCGCACCCGAAATGGTGTGCAGCGGGTTGCGGATTTCATGGGCGATATCGGCATAAAACTGCTTCTGACGCCTGCTTGCTGCCAGCAGCTTTTCGTTTTCCTCGCGCAGCCGTTCCGACATCTGATTGAGGGAGCTTGCCAGGGTGCCGAATTCGTCGGAGCGGTTCAGCTCGATGCGGTGCTCGGTTTCGCCACCCGCGATGCGCTTGGCCGCTGTTGTGAGCTGTGTGATGGGCTTCGCCAGATAGTTGCTGAAGATGAAGCTCACAAATAAAATAATGGCGATGGAGACAAACATGCCCGAGTAGATAATCCAGCGGATGGTATGTACCGGGCGGTAAATTTCAGATTTCAGGCGGCTTACTTCTATGGTATAACGGGAGTCTTCGAGCTGCAGGTGCAGGTTTCCGTACACGAAAACCCGTTCGTGCTGATCGCGGTAGTGCACAGCAAGGGAGGTTGCATGCATTTCGCTGAGCAATTGCTGAAGTTCGGAGGAAAGGCTCGTGTACACATCAGACTGCCAGTTTTGTGTGCGAACCGGCCGGAGAAACAGTTGCCCTTCGGCGTCGAATACGCGGATGTCGTAAATCGATTCGCGCCCGATTACGGGCAGTACTTCCGTAAGATCGCGCTCAGTTTTGCTCGTGAGCTGCAGCGTTACCAGAATCTGATTGGCATCGGCCCGCATATCCTGCTCGGCCTGATTCACCAGATAACCGCGGATGAATACGATGGAATAACTGCTGATGGCTGTAACGCCGAAAACGAGCAGCAGTACGAAGGTAATCGAGAGCTTGAACTGAATTCTCATGGCGGTGCTTTATCCCGCCATTTCCCGGTTCATGCCGTAGCCGGTACCGCGGTAGGTTTTGATGGCTTCCCCTGCTGAGCCGAGCTTGATACGAAGGTTCTTAACGTGCACATCAACGGTGCGGTCGAATACGAATTTCTGATCGTCGGAGATGTGCTCCAGAATTTCCTGCCGCGTGTAAACCTTGTTGGGCTGCTGCAGGAAGAGCTCCAGAATCCGGAACTCGGTGTGCGTGAGGTCAACCCGCTGATTATCGACCTGCACCTCGAAGTTGGTGTTATCGAGGTAAATATTGCGGAAGTGCAGCCAGCCGGAGGTACGGGCCGGCTGCCGGCGGAGCAGGCTTTTGACCCGGGCTTCGATCAGCTTGAAGCTTGCAGGCTTGGCGATGTAGTCGTCGGCGCCGGCTTCGAGACCCGAAATTTCGTCGCTTTCGCGGTCTTTGGCCGTGAGGAAAATGATGGGCACACTTGCGAGGATGGGGTTCTCCCGCATCCGCTTGCAGATTTCCATGCCGTTTACAGCCGGCACCATAATATCAAGAATGGCCAGATCTATTTTATCCGGCCGCTGTGTAACGTATTCCATCGCCTGCTTGCCGTCGTAGGCCTGCAGTACTTCGAAATTATGCATTTCAAGATAGTTGGCCAGCATGTCAGCGGCTTCTTTTTCGTCTTCGAGAAGCAGAATTGCGTGTTTTACATCCACCGGAGTTTGCTTAGTTTAAAGATGTGGTTTATGTGTTGGGAAAGGGAACACCGGCAGGGCGCGCATCATTTCTGATACACTACCGATACGGTCATCCCTTTGCGCACATTCAGGAGTTCGGCTGCATTGCCGTTGCGCACGGAAATTTCCAGCATACCGGAACTGCCGATCAGGGCTACGGGCTCTCCTTCGGTAACCGAGCTGTAGCAGCGGTCAACGGATTTGAGGATGGTTGTACCGGCATAAATTTTTAGTGCGGTTTGGCCGTTTTGAGGCAGCAGTTTGTGCGGAATGTTGGTGATGAGGTTGCCGTAGGTATCGATGTGGTTCACCCAGCCCTGAATGCCTTCATCATCAGAAATAGGCTGCGCCCAGCGAAAGTACAGGGGCGTTTCCACAAGCGGACCAAACCGCTCAGCGGCGATACCTGTGCTCAGATGCGCGGCTGCCGGGGCAAAAATATCGCGCCCGTGAAAGGTATTGGATACCTCAGCCAGCATGAAATCCGGATTGATAATTTCGCGTGCAATGAGCGGTTTCCCGTCGGCAATGAGGGGGAACAGCCCGTTATCCGGACCCACAAAAAAATGCCCTTCGATTTCGCAGATCAAAGGGCGGCGGGCACTCCCGACACCGGGATCAACAACACAAAGGTGTATGCTGCCCGGCGGGAAATCAAAAGCCACATTTTTAACAACCCAGGCTCCCGCCATGATGTCCTGAGGCGGGAGCGCGTGAGAAATATCAATCAGAGTTGCCCGCGGGCTGATGCGCAGAATAGCCGCTTTCATGGCGGCAGTGTAATAATCCTGGTAGCCGAAGTCGGTCGTGAGCGTTATAACAGCAGAGGTTTCACGCATGAAAGAGAGGTTGGTGAAAAGGCTAAAGGCCGCTGACCGATGGCCGGATTAGTACGTGTTCAGCATTACAGGCATAACGAGCATCAGAATTTCTTTGCCCGGCTCCTGTTCGGCAGGTTTCACGATGCCTGCACGGTTGGGAGTGGAAAACTCGAACTTTACTTCTGAGTCGTTCACATTGCTGATTACATCTGCGAGATAACGCGCGTTGAATCCGATTTCCATCGGTTCATCTGAATATTCAGCAGTGAGCCTTTCTTCGGCTTCGCTGCTCAGGTCGATATCCTCAGCTTTGATGTTGAGCTCGTCGGCTTCAAGCCTCAGACGAATCTGCCGTGTGCTCGAACTGGAGAAAATGGCAACCCGTTTTACGGTTGCGAGAAGCTCATCTTTGGTTACAATCAGCGTTTTTTCATTATCCCGCGGGATAACGGTTTCATAGTTCGGGTACTGCTGATTAATAAGGCGTGCGATAATCTGCGTGTTGCCGCTCTTGAAACTCACATGCTGATCGGTAACGCTGATCTGACACTCAAGCGAATCAAGCGATTTATTGGTGAGGTTGAGCGCTTTGTCCGGCACGATAAAATTGATGTCGAATTCGGCTTTCAGCTCATTGAGGGTAAGCTTAACAAGCCGGTGGCCATCGGTCGCAACAACTTTGCTTTGCTCGGTACCGATCTGAAAATACACACCCATCATAGCCGGGCGTAAATCATCGGAAGAAACGGCAAAGCTTGTTTTCGCAATGGCATCGCGGATAAGGCCGGTTGAGGTTTCAATAATAGTAGCCTCATCGAGCGTTGGGGTTGCGGGGAATTCATCTCCGTCTTCGCCGGCGAGGCGGTAAGAGCCTTTGTCTGTTTTAAAGAGGACGTTGTAGCGCTCATCAATAGAAAATGAAACCGGAATATCAGGCAGGGCCCGAAGGGTATCGAGCAGGCGGCGGGCCGGTACGGCAACAGAACCTTCCTCTTCAATTTCAGCGCTTACATATTCAACTATAGTAACTTCAAGGTCAGTTGCTGAAAGCTTTAATTTACCGCCTTCGCTTTCGAACAAAACCATCTCCAGGATGGGCATAGTTGCTTTGGCCGGTACGGCTCCTGCAACGGCTGAGAGACTCTTGACAAGCTCACCGCTTGAAACTGTAAATTTCATGGGAAAGAGGGAATAGGATTAAAATGGTGAATCAGAAAAAACAAATAGTTAGGCGGCCCGGAATCAGCCATAAGTCTAAATGGTAATAGTAAGAAATTAAAAAGGTGCTTCCAAACGTAATCGCGCCTGCTGCTTAAGGCTGTGAAGGGATCAGATTACCGCAATTCAGTCCGGAAATTTTGGGCAGTATCAACCCGGAAGTTGGCGCCTGAAACTAAAAAGCAGGCATTTTATACGGGAATCCGTATTTTAAGCGAACATAATTTCATGTAACGCATCAGGCAGTGCAATAAATGGATTACGAACACAGGTAAAAATATATGTGCAATTTGTGTATCGTTTTGTGGATGATGTGGGGAAAACCAAGCTGTTAATTATTTGAGGCTTAACAGAAAGGCCCTGTTCGTAAAACCTGACCGATGTGTTTTTTTTAATTTGACTATATCAACCTTAAACACCTACTTTGGGGTAGAAAGTGGGAGAAAGTGGTAGAATATCCCAAATCACTGAAAATGACACATAAACGCAGGTTTCTAAGGTTGTGGCGAGTTTCAAAGGCGAATATGAGAATGCCATTGACAACAAAGGACGTGTGTGCCTGCCTGCCAGACTGCGTAAAATTGTCAATCCCGAATTTCAGGATAAGTACACCATCTTAATTGGTAAAGAATCCTGCCTGTCTCTGTATCCGCAGGACAACTGGAAAATTTTTGAAAAAGGAATAAGCCGGCTCAACCCTGCAAATAAATTTGCAGGAAAACTCAAGCGGCGAATCATGCGAAACTCTGTTGATATCGTGCTGGACAACCAAAACCGGATTGCCCTCTCACCTAAGCAGATGGCGCACGCCGGCCTTAACGACAAAGCCATTTTTATAGGATGTAACGACCACATCGAAATCTGGTCGCCTGAGTATCTCGCTAAAGAGGATGAAGAGTTTACGGACGAAATGTTTGCCGAAACCTTCGAAAAAATTCTTGGCGCTGATGTTTTCTTACCTGACGAACAATGACAAGTGAAACCTGGCACATACCTGTTATGCCGGCCGAAACCATTGAATGGCTGGTTACTGACTCCGACGGCGTGTATATCGACGCTACGCTCGGTGCAGGGGGGCATTCCGCACTGCTGCTTCAGCAGTTGGGCAGCGGTGCTCAGGTTTTTGGAATTGATCAGGATGATGAAGCTCTGGCCGAAACAGCCCGCCGTATTGATGATGAGCGCCTGAAAACAGTAAAGGGCAATTTTGGGTTTATCGCTACCCTTATGCACCCCGGGCTTCACGGGAAGATTTCGGGCATTTTATTCGATTACGGCGTATCGAGCCATCAGATCGATGCACCGGAACGCGGCTTTACGTTCCGGGAAGACGGCCCCCTTGATATGCGCATGGGCAACCTCAGCAGCCTCACGGCCCGTGATGTAGTAAACACCTATCCCTTCGAAAGGCTGCGGAACCTGCTGTTTGAGTATGGCGAGGAACGACGCTCTTCGGCTATTGCCCGGCAAATTACCGAAAGCCGCCCTCTCGAAAGTACAGCCGACCTGCGCAAATGTGTAGAAGCCGTTATTCGGGGCCCTCACCTGGTTAAAAGCCTCGCCCGCGTATTTCAGGCGATTCGTATTGAGGTGAACCGTGAACTCGAAATGCTCCGCAACGGCCTCGACCAAAGCCTGAAGCTGCTCAAACCGGGCGGTCGCATTGTTACCATCGCCTATCACTCGCTTGAAGACCGGCTTGTGAAGAACTTCTTCCGTACCGGAAACTTCGGGGGTAAGCAGGAAAAAGATTTTTACGGAAATATCATCCGTCCGCTCCAACCGCTGCACAACAGGCCGGTTACGGCCGGTGATGCTGAAATTCAGCTAAACCCCCGTGCCCGCAGTGCGCGCCTTCGCGCCGCTGAAAAAAACACCGAGGAGGTCCCAAAATGAGCAGCTATATTGAGCGGACTCCTTTCAGCCCGTCGCAGGCAGGCAAGGCTTATGAGCCTTTTGCAGGCAACCCCGCCTCTGTGTTCGGAGAGCGTATGCCGGTTGCCGATACACCCGCCAAGCCGCAGGATACATTTATTACAGCAGCTGCGGCGAAGAAGCAGGCCGCGAAAAAGCAGGAAAAAAAATCAGGCGTTTTAAAAATCTACGGTATTCTGTTTGCCGTCGGTTTGCTCGCTATGGCTTACATCACCCATCAGTACGCCATGCAACAGCTGCTTGATGAGGTTGGGCAGTCGCAGCGTGAGCTGGATCGGGTTCAGATGATTCATGAGGCCCGTGTGCTGCGGTATCAGCAGCTTACAGGCCCCTCAGAAGTGTTTTCGAGAGCAAGGGCACAAGGTTTTGAACATATCGGTCCGGCCGATTTTGTAATCGAAAGGGGGCGGTAGAATGAAATCTGACCGTAACGTGCTGGCGGCACGACTTTTATTGGTTTTTGGCGCCCTGCTCATTCTGCCTGCTGCCATTCTGGTGCAGATGCTCCGCATTCAGTTTGCTGAGGGGGATGCCCTTCGCGAACTCGGAAACCTGCAAAGCACGCATCAGATTGCCATCCCGGCACAGCGCGGGAATATTTACGACATCAACGGCCGGCTGCTCGTTACCAACACTGTGAGCTACTCGGTTGCCGTTGATCCGCTGGTGACGAACCCGCAGCCGAATGAAACGGAACGCATTGCCGCTATTCTGGAATACTTCACCGGCCGAAGCCGGGCTGAGTTTTTGCGCACCATCCGGCAGGCCCCACAGGGTTCCCGATACATTGTGCTCGGGCGTGATTTTGACCGGGCCGTTTTTGACAGTCTGCGCGCACACCGCTTCCGTGGTATTATTTTGGAAGAGCGCTTCAGGCGGCACTTCAACCATGATAACATGGCATCGCACGTGCTGGGCTATGTGAACCATGAAAGCAGCGGGATGGATGGTCTTGAGCGGGCCTACAACGATTTGCTTAGAGGCCGCGACGGGCAGCAGCATGTGCGCCTCGACAGCCAGCGCAGAATCCGACAGTATGTCGGCGCTCCCAGCCGCCGGCCGCAGCAGGGGCACAGCCTCATCACAACCATTGATGCGCACATTCAGGCCATAGCTGAGGAAGAGCTTCAGGCAGGCCTGCGCCGCACAGGTGCCAGGCAGGGCACCGTAATTATTGTGCGCCCCGAAAACGGGCAGGTTGTGGCTATGGCCAACTATCCTGACTTTAACCCGAACCGGCCAGGCACCATCGGGCGCGAAACCCGCCGTAATGCCGCTATTTCGGATATGATTGAGCCGGGCTCTACTTTCAAACTCGTGACTGCTGTTGCGGCTTTCGAGCAGGGCGCCGTTCAGCTCGATGAAGTGTTTAACACCCCGGAAAGCGGAACCCGCCTCATTCGCGGGCAGCTGATGCGTGATCATATTCCGCTCGGGGATATCACATTCAGGCAGGCGATTGAGCGCTCCTCGAATATCGCAACGGCCGAAGCTGCCATGCGCCTCGACCGCGATGTGTTTTTTCAGTATGTGCGCAATTTTGGCTTCGGAGCCCTTTCGAGTATCGACCTGCCCGGTGAGGAAAGCGGGCGCCTGCGCCGCCCCCTGCACTGGAGCGGCGTAACACAGCCGTGGATGTCTATCGGCTATGAAGTACAGGTAACCGCACTGCAAATGGTGATGTCATATGCTGCAATTGCCAACGACGGCCGGCTCATGCGACCCTACGTAGTGGACCACGTAGTGGATGAGTCCGGCCGTGTGGTGCAGCAAAACCGCCCGACCGTTATCCGGCAGGCCGTTCGGCCCGAAACTGTGCGTGCCCTGCAACCCGCATTTCAGAACGTGGTTTCTGAAGACGGCACCGCCCGGCTTGCTTCCGTTGCCGGGCTTTCCATTGCCGGCAAAACAGGAACGGCACAAAAATTTATCGACGGCCGCTATCAGCAGCGGTACCGGGCTTCATTTGTTGGCTACTTCCCGGCCGAAGCACCCAAGTATGCCATGATTGTGCTGCTCGACGAACCGCAGACCAGCATCTTTGGCGGTACAACAGCCGGCATCGTTTTCCGGGAAATTACGCGCCGCATTATGGGTGTGGATCATAATGTGCGCAACCTTGTGCAGCGCGACCTTCGTGATATTTACGAGCGCCGCACCCCTCAACTTACAGGCTTACAGGCCGATAATGCCGGCAATCTTGCTGCAAGTCTCGGTTTCAGGCTTGTGGTGCAGGGGGAAGGCACCCGGGTTTCTGAACAGCAACCTGCTGCCGGGCAGCCGCTTGCTGCCGGTGAGCCGATCCGCATCACCCTGAATAACGCAGCCCGCACCGAAATTACCGAAGGCGCGCGACCGCTTGTACCCGACGTAACCGGGCTGAGCATGCGTGAGGCCTTTGCCGTGCTGCGTGAAGCCGGTTATGAAATTCAGCAAACCGGTTCCGGTACGGTTGCAGCACAGTTCCCGCAGGCCGGGGCAGTTATGCAGCGCGGCAGAGCGGTAAGCATCCGCGGCCGCGCCCCCGGAATGGATGTACTCATTAGCGACAGGGGAGGAGGGTAGCCGATGCGGAAACTGAGTTTACAGACCATCCGAGACCTCTCCAAAGCTGACCGTGAAACCGGGCAGCTTCTTGCGTTTTACAGCGGGGTGAGTGTTAATTCCGCCAAAGTGCGCGAAAACGGCATTTTTGCGGCTGTTTCGGGCTACAGTACCGACGGGCACCGTTTTATCCCGGCGGCCCTCGACGCCGGTGCGCGCCTCATCCTTACCGAGCGCAATCCGGCTGAAGTGCTCGCTGAAACCGGCCGTGATGATGTTGGGGTGATGCAGGTGCCCGACATCCGCGCTGCCGTTGCGCAGCTTGCTTTCGCTTTTGCCGGTAACCCGCAGCGCCGGCTCAGAATTGCGGGCATTACCGGTACCAACGGCAAAACGACCGTGAGTACGCTCGTGCATCAGGCGCTTACGCAGCTCGGCTACACCGCCGGACTGATGGGCACCATCTCGATTGCCGTGGGCAGCCGCAGTACCGAAAGCCGGCTCACGACCGGCGACCCGGAGCAGATTGCATCGGCCATGGCCGATATGGCGGAGGCCGGCTGTACCCATCTCGTGATGGAAGTCTCCTCCCATGCCCTCGATCAGAAGCGCACCGACGCCCTGTCGTTTGATGTGGCGGCCTTCACCAACCTCAGCCACGATCACCTGGACTATCACAAAACCGAGGCGGCCTATGTGCAGGCCAAAAAGCGGCTTTTTGACGGGCTCAGCGAAGATGCCGTTGCTGTGGTGAATGCCGATGATGCGCACACCGCTGAGATGGTGCGCGATTGCCGCGCCTCTGTCTGGGAGCTCAGCCTGAAAGACAGCAGCCTGAAGGTGCTGCGCAGCGACGCCGCCGGAATTGTGCTTGAAATTGATGATACCCGCATTGAATCGCCCCTGAGCGGGCATTTCAATGTGTACAATGTGGCCATGGCCTGGCTCATTTTGCGCGCCTTTGGCTGTGCGCCTCAGAGCGCTGCAGCGGCACTCTCGGCATGCCCCGGCGCCCGCGGCCGTCTTGAGCGCGTGCCGCAGCCGCAGCCTGAACAAGCCGGAAGCCCGGCTGAGGGCACAGGACCCATCACCCTGCAGCTCCCGGAAGTTTTTGTGGATTATGCGCACACGCCCGATGCCCTTCGCAACGTGCTCGAAACCCTGCGGGCGATTGCCGGTCCGCGTGAGCTCAGCGTCGTTTTTGGCTGCGGAGGCGACCGCGACAAAACCAAGCGCCCGGTGATGGGCCGCATTGCCGCCGAACTGGCCGATGTGGTTGTGATCACCTCCGACAACCCCCGCACGGAAGATCCGGCGCAGATTATCGCCGAAATTGAAGCCGGCATCAGCAGGGCAGGTGTGCTTACCGAGGCCGACCGGCGTAAGGCCATAGCCTCCGCCATCGCGCAGGCGCAGCCGGGCACCATCGTGCTTATCGCCGGCAAAGGGCACGAAACCTATCAGGAAATAAAGGGGGTCCGCTACCCGATGGACGATGCCGCCCTCGCAGCGGAAGCCCTGAAGGCGCGCGCAGCCCGCACCGGAAACACTCACCAAAACGCCCGCCAAGAGGAGGCTTAAGATGCTGTATTTGCTGCTTGAATACCTCCGTCAGGAGTTTGGGGTGCCCGGTTTCGGGGCCTTCGGATTTATTACCGTGCGCGCGGCAATGGCGGCGGGTATGGCGCTGATTATCAGCATTGTGTTTGGCAAGCGCATCATCCGGCTGCTGCAGCGGCTGCAGCTCGGGGAAACCATCCGCGAAGATATCGGCCTGGATAACCATAAGTCCAAAGCCGGAACACCGAGCATGGGCGGCCTCATCATTATTCTGGCAGTCGTAGTGCCAAGCCTGCTGTGGATGAACCCCTCGAGCGTGTACAAGTGGCTGATACTATTTGTTGTAATTGGCCTTGGGGCCGTTGGGTTTCTGGATGATTACATCAAGATCATCAAAAAAAATAAAGACGGACTGATGGCGCGCTTTAAGCTGATCGGGCAGATTGCCGTAGGCTTGGTGCTGGGTTCGTTTCTTTATTTCTACCCCGCTTTCAGCGATTATAACACCATCACGACGGTTCCTTTTCTGAAGGATGTGAACCTGAACTATGCCATTCTGGGCGACGAGCTGGGATGGCTGATTTACATCCCCGTGGTCATTTTCATCATTACGGCCCTGAGCAACGCGGTGAACCTCACTGACGGACTCGACGGGCTTGCGGCTGGCACTACCGCTATTGCGGGTATGGCGCTTGGCGTGCTGGCCTACGTTTCGGGCCGGGTCGATTATTCGGGATACCTCGATTTGCTGTTTCTGCCCGGTGTGGGCGAACTGGCCATTTTCTGCGCTGCACTGGTCGGTGCCTGTTTCGGATTTTTGTGGTACAACACCTATCCCGCGCAGGTTTTCATGGGCGATACCGGCTCGCTTGCGCTGGGCGGTACCATCGGCGCTGTTGCCCTGATGGTACACAAGGAACTGCTGCTGCCGGTGCTTTGCGGCGTATTTCTGATGGAGACGGTTTCAGTAATTATTCAGACTACCTACTTCAAATACACCAAAAAACGCTACGGCGAAGGGCGGCGGGTTTTCCTGATGGCACCCATCCATCATCATTTCGAAAAACAAGGCTGGCAGGAACCCAAAATCGTGGTCCGCTTCTGGATTATTGCCGTCATGCTGGCCGTATTCACCATTATAACCCTCAAATTGCGATGAAAGAGATCAGCGGTAAAACTATTGTGATTGTTGGTGGCGCGCGCAGCGGTGTTGCGGCAGCTGTTTTGCTGCACGGTATGGGCGCTACTGTGTTCGTGACCGATGCCGGCTTTCTTTCGGAGCAGTCGAGGGCGGTGCTGACCGAAAAAGGTATTCCGTTTGAAGAAAAGGGGCACTCAGACCGGGCTAAGGTGGCTGATTTTGCGGTAGTGAGCCCCGGCGTGCCCGATGAAGCTCCGTTGATTCAGTATTTCTTTTTCAACGATATAAAGGTGTACAGCGAAATGGAGGTGGCCTGCTGGTTCAGCAAGAGTCCGCTTACAGCAGTGACCGGAAGCAACGGTAAAACCACTACAACGAGTTGGATGCGCCATTTGTGGGAAACCGCGCAGCGGCCGGCCCTGGTTGGCGGAAACATCGGCGTACCGGTTTCCGAGCTGGTACATCAAACGGCTGCCGATAAGGACCTCATCCTGGAAGTGAGCAGTTTTCAGCTCGATCATATCCGGAGCTTTCGCCCGCGGGTGAGCATGATTCTCAACATCACCCCGGATCACCTGAACCGCTATCAGAACAAGTTTAAGTACTACGTGGCTTCCAAGATGCGCATCATCCGGAATCAGCTGCCATCCGATTTCCTGATTTACAATTACGACGACCCCGTACTCAAAGAGCAGATCGGCGTGATCGGTGTAAGGCCCGACGGCCCGGCGCGGATTCCGTTTTCGCTCACAGAAGAGCCCGAAACCGGCGCTTTCCTGCGCGATGATCATATTGTGCTGCGATTCGACGGGCAGGAAGAGGTGCTGCTGCATAAGGATGAGGTGAGCCTGCGCGGCCGCCATAACCTGGCCAACAGCATGGCCGTTGCCCTCGCCGGGCGCCTCAACGGCATTGCTTCGGAGCACATCCGGCAGAGCCTGAAAACTTTTGAAGGCGTGGAGCACCGCCTTGAGCAGGTACGCATCCTCAACGGGGTGCGCTACATCAACGACAGTAAGGCAACCAATGTGAATGCCGTGTGGTACGCGCTTCAGGGCATAAAGGCACCGGTTGTGCTGATTCTCGGCGGTCAGGATAAAGGCAACAACTACCGCGAACTCACTGATCAGCTCAAGAAAAAAGTGCACAGCCTCATCGCCATCGGCGAGGCACGGGCGGCCATCCGCGAGCAGGTTTCGCGGGATGCGCTCTACTTTTTTGAGGCAGAGAGCATGAAGGAAGCAGTGCAGATTGCAAGCCGTCAGGCCCGTAAGGGCGAAGTGGTGCTGCTAAGTCCGGCCTGTGCTTCCTTTGATATGTTTGAAAATTATGAACATCGCGGAAGGGTCTTCAAGCAGGCCGTAATGGCGCTGCCGGAATAGCCAGAAGCTGAGACCCGGCCCGGAAAGCCTTCCCCCGAAAAACACCATCACAACTGTTTCATGAGTACTGCAACCCCACATACCGGCTTTGGCAGCATCCCCTCCCCTGAGGCGGAGGATACCGGCATGCGCAGTGGCAGTGACGGTGTGCTGCTGTTTTGCGTGATTGCCCTGATGGTTTTCGGCTGTCTGGCTGTTTACTCATCCATCGCTTATTTCGCTGAGAACAGGGGCGAGACGGCCGGTGCTTTTTTATTTAAGCACGGCTTTAAGCTGAGCCTGGCTTTCATCACCATGTTTGTAGCGGCCAAGGTGAACTATCGCATCGTGGCCGAATGGAGTAAGGTGGTGTTGATTGTGAGCTGGGTGCTGCTGATCTGGGTGAGCTATAACGGGGTGGAAGTACACGGTGCAAAGCGCTCGCTAAGCCTGGCCGGCGTGGCGTTTCAGCCGTCGTCGGTGGCGATGGTGGCTTTGCTGATGTATCTGTGCCACATGATGTTCCAAAAAAGGACCTATATCGAAGATTTTGGCAAATCCTTTTTCCCGGCTCTGTTCTGGATTTGCGGTACGGCCCTTTTTGTGGGTCTGGAAGATTTTTCGAGCGCGGCTCTTATACTGCTGCTCAGCTTCATTATGATGTTTGTGGGCAGAATGAGTGTGAAGCATCTGGGGCTGCTGGTGCTAAGCGGTGCGCTGCTGGGCGGGCTGCTGGTTTCACAAACACAAGAGCGCCAATCGCGGCTCAACAACTATGTGAATCAGGTTCTCAACATTCAGAGCAGTCAGCTGGTGGGCAATCCCGGTGGCTATCAGGCGCAGCAGGCGCACATTGCTATAGCGCGTGGCGGCCTTTTGGGTGTTGGTGTGGGCAAAAGCACACAGCGCGACTTTCTGCCGGCTCCTTACAACGATTTTATTTATGCCATTATAGCCGAAGAGTACGGCCTGCTCGGTGCATTTGCACTGCTGCTGATTTACGTGGTGATTCTGATCCGCGGCGTCATTTTTATTGCAAACCGTGCCCGCGACGACCTCGGTGCCTACATGGCCATGGCCTGCACGATCACCATTGTGGTGTATGGGCTCGTGAATGCGGCCGTTGCGACCGGTCTTTTTCCGGTTACGGGGCTGCCGATGCCGTTTATCAGTTACGGAGGTACGAGCATGCTCACTGCCGGATTTATGATGGGCGTTTTGATGAATATTTCCAAACACCGCCGGGAGGAGCATGAAGATGCCTGAGCAAAAATGGACCTTTCTGCTGAGCGGCGGCGGTACCGGCGGACACGTGTACCCGGCCATCGCCATTGCTGACGCCCTTCGTGAGCGCATTCCTGATGCGGTGATCCGCTTTGCCGGCTCGCCTGAGCGCATCGAGTGGAAAGCTGTGCCCAAAGCGGGCTACGGGATTTCGCCCATCTGGATCAGCGGCGTACAGCGTCGGCTCACCCTTTCGAACCTGCTGGTGCCGGTAAAACTGCTTGTGAGCCTGTTCCAGAGCCTGGTCATCATCCGGCGGCTGCGTCCGCATGCGGTTATCTGCACAGGCGGCTATGTGTCGGGTCCGGTAGGGTTTATGGCAGGACTGCTCGGCGTGCCCCTTTTCCTGCAGGAGCAGAATGGCTACCCCGGCGTAACGACAAGGCTGCTCGCACGCTTTGCCCGGAAAATTTACCTCGCCTTTGCCGGTGCCGATGAATGGCTGCAAAAATCTAAAGATAAGCTACGCCTCACCGGAAACCCGACCCGGCGGGATATTGTGGCTTCGTTTGAAGGGGAGCTTACAGAAATGCCTTACGGCATGGAAAAGGGCCGGCGGACACTGCTCGTACTTGGTGGCAGCGGCGGGGCAAAAGCCATCAATGATACGGTGGTTGCACACCTCAAAAGGATGCACGACGATATGCAGCTGCAGGTTTTATGGCAGTGCGGCCCGGCCTACTACGAAAAACTAAAAGCTGAAACCGACCCTGAACGCTGGCCCCGCGTACACCTTACGCCCTTTATCGACGATATGGCTGCGGCCTACAAAGCCGCCGACGTCGTTTTTGCCCGCGCCGGTGCCGGAACCTGTACCGAGCTGCTGATTGCCGGAAAGCCTTCCATCCTGATGCCTTCACCACACGTGGCCGGCAACCATCAGTTCCACAACGCGGCCGATATGGTAGGCCTCGGGGCTTCCATCATGATGGAAGATGATGAAGGCCCGCAGGTGATGGCCGATTTTCTCAACGATATTTTCGTGGAAAAAGGCCGCATGGGTAAAATGCAGGCCGCAGCCCGTGAAGCTGCAAAACCAAAAGCCGCTCAGCTCGTGGCAACCGACATTCTGAACACCATCATCCCCCTGTACCCCCCGAAACGATGATTTCCTTTATGGCTCAAACGAATCCTAATACTGAATCTGAATCTGCTGTGAACAAGAAAATTATTCCGCAGCCTATTTTTGGCAATACCCGCCACATACACATGGTGGGCATTGGCGGCATTGGCATGAGCGGCATGGCCGAGATTCTGATTCGCCGGGGATACAAAGTGAGCGGCTCTGACGGGGCACAGTCAGAAACAACCGAGCGCCTGGAAAGTATTGGCGCCAAGGTGTTTATCGGGCATGAGGCCGCAAATATTGAAGGTGCCGATGTGGTGGTTTACACAAGCGCTGTTCAGGCCACCGAAAACGTGGAAACCCGCGCGGCCCTTGTACAGCGCATCCCGACTATCAAGCGGGCGGAGATGCTCGCCGAGCTGATGCGCATGAAATTCGGTATCGGTATTGCCGGTACGCACGGCAAAACGACAACGACGACCATGGCCGGCCATGTGGTACAGCGCGGGGGCTTCGACCCGACCATTATTGTGGGCGGGCGCGTGCACAGCTTCGACAAAACCAATGCCGTAGTAGGCGGAGGCGACATCATTATTGTAGAGGCCGACGAGTACGACCGCACCTTCCTCAAGCTTTCGCCCTCTATGGCGGTGATTACCAACATCGAAGCGGAGCATCTTGATATTTATGAAGATGTGGACGACATCAAACGCGCTTTTCTGGAGTTTGCCAACAAGGTTCCGTTTTACGGCTCGGTGATTTTGTGTCTTGATGATGAGGAAGTGCGCAGCATCCTTCCGGGTATTGAGCGCCGCACGCTCACCTACGGCTATACGCCTCAGGCAAGGCTGCGGCCGTCCAAAACCGAGCTTACCGGCCTCATCACAAGTTTCGATGTGAAACTCGACGGTGAAAAGCTTGGTCGTGTAACCATCAATGCGCCCGGTGAGCACAATGTGCGCAATGCGCTTGCCGCGGTAGGGGTGGGCCTTGAGCTGAATATGAATTTTGAGGATATCGCCGCCGGACTCGAAACCTACAGCGGGGTTTTCCGGCGTTTCCAGTCTAAATACGATGACGGCGATATCATGGTGGTTGATGACTACGCGCATCACCCGACAGAGGTGAGCGCAACGCTCTCCGCGGCCCGCAAAGGCTGGCCCGACCGCCGGATTGTGGCCGTGTTTCAGCCGCATCTGTACTCGCGCACCCGCGACATGTGTGAAGAGTTCGGCTCGTCGTTTTTTGATGCCGATGTGATGGTGGTCACCGATATTTATCCTGCCCGTGAAAAGCCGATCGAAGGCGTAACGGGGCAGCTTGTGGCCGATGTGGCCGCCCGCTACGGTCATCGCGATGTACATTTCGTGGCCGATAAGCGCGAGCTGCCGTCATCTTTGCGCGGCATTGTACAGCCGGGCGATCTTGTGATAACTATGGGCGCGGGCGACATTTATAAATACGGCGAGCTGTTTGTACAGTCTCTGAAGCTCAAGCTTAAACCGGGCGCAAAGGAGGTTCAGGATGAGTAAGTTTATTTATGATACACCGGAGCCGGAACTGCCTGAAAGCGGCGTTCAGGGCGTGATGCCTTCCCCCGAACCTCCCAAAAAGCGCAGCCGAAAGGGCAAAGCTAAAGGGAAAGGGAAAGGTGATTTTCTGAAGGGGTTGATGTATCCGGCGGCGCTGCTGCTGCTCGTTGCGGCTTCGCTCGCGGCTTCGTGGCTGCTGCAGGGCCATAGTGTGGTGCAGCAGATTGAGGTGCATGCGCCCGGTTTCACCTCTGCGGAACAGGTACTGGCGCAAAGCGGCCTCACGCAGGGGATGTCTGCCGATGGAGTGCGTCCGCTGGAAGTTCAGGAGCGTATCGATGCGCTGCCGTGGGTGGCTGAAAGCCGCGTGCGCCTGCTGCCCGGTGGCAGGGTGCTCGTGGATGTGCGCGAGCGCAACCCGCTCGCCCTGTTGGTTTCCGGCAGCCGAACCATGCTTGTGGATGCTGAAGGCATGGCGCTGCGCATCCCTGCCGGCTACATGCCTGACCTGCCCCTGCTGTACGGTTTCAGCCTGCCGGAGCATGGCAACAGGCTGCAGGCACCGGAATTTGAGGCCCTGTCTGAATTTCTGCAGGCGCTGCAGCAGGCGCCGGTGGCAGGCATGAAAATCAGTGAGGTAGGCTGGCACCCTGAAGAAGGCGTGATTGCGCTGAGCCGGGAGAACGCTGTGCGGCTGGTATTCGGCGCCGGCGATTTCCCGGAAAAAGTGGACCGCTGGGAACAGTTTTACCGGCAGCTTGCCCCGGTGAAAGGCATGGCGGCCTTCACCCGGCTTGATTTCCGGTTCCGCAATCAGGTAGTTGCCCTGCAGTCCTGAATCTGAATGAATGAATGAATGACCAAAACCCAAAAACCCATCACCCTTAGCGACACTCTTACGAAATGAATATTGAACAAAAAGAAGAACAAATTGTGGTTGGCCTTGATATCGGCACAACTAAAGTGTGTGCGATCGTGGCCTCGGTTAATCAGGACCGGACCATCAACATTCTTGGTGTGGGGAAGGCACCGAGCGACGGGCTGAACCGGGGGGTTGTGGTCAATATCGATAAAACGGTGAATGCCATCCGAACGGCCATTGAGAAGGCTGAGCTGGCTTCGGGCATTCGTGTGCGGGCCGTGAACGTGGGTATTGCAGGCGATCATATAAGCAGCATGCGCAGCCGGGGTGCGGTTACCAACACCAATCAGGACTCTGAAATTACAGCCAAAGACGTGGAGCGCCTGCTCATTGATTGTCAGCAGGTAATGCTGCCTGCGGGTCAGCAAATCATACACGTGATTCCGCAGGAATATATCGTGGACGGGCAGGACGGCATCACCGACCCTATCGGGATGTGCGGCATCCGGCTGGAGGCCAATGTTCATATCATAACGGGCATGGTGTCTGCCATCAAAAATATGTACCGCTGTGTGGAAAAAGCCGGCTACAAAGTGCAGGACATGATCCTGGAGCCGCTGGCATCCTCTTTTGCGGTGCTTGAAAAAGATGAAAAAGAAGCCGGCGTTGTGCTGGTTGATATTGGCGGAGGCACCACGGATATCGCCATTTTTAAAGGCAATACCATCCGCCATACTGCGGTATGTGCCATTGCGGGACAAAAAGTTACGGATGATATCAAAGACGGCCTGAGTATTCTGGAAGATCAGGCGCACCGCCTTAAGCACGAGCACGGCCATGCCTGGGCGGATTTGATAGATGAAGAGCAGGTGATACCGGTACCCGGCATAGCCGGCCGGCCGCCAAAGGAAGTCAGAAAAACCATACTGTCGGGCATCATTCAGCCAAGAATTGAGGAAATTCTCGAGATCGTTGGCATTGAAATCAAGCGCAGCGGGCTGGGCAATCAGCTGAGTGCGGGCGTGGTGCTCACCGGGGGCGGCTCTCTCATAAAGGGGATTGTGCCGCTCGCTGCCGAATACCTGGGGCTTGATACCAAACTGGGCATACCCCGCGGGCTAACCGGCGGCCTGATTGAAGAAGTGAACAGCCCGATCCACAGTACAGGGGTGGGGCTTGTGATGCATGCTTTCGAGAGCGCGCAGAATGCCTACCTGGCACAGATGAATCCGATGTCGGCAGCCAGGCCTCACGGATCAGCAGCAGCAGACAGCGGCCAGCGTAACGGCCATGCTGCAGGAACAACTGAAACTAACAAACCCGAAACCCTATCACAAAACGACACTACAGCACCCGCAGCAGCCGGGGATCCTTCGCAGGCAGGCGAAAAGCAAATGGCTGAAAGTCTGATGCAGAAAATTACGAAGCAGATGAAAATCTGGTTCAGAGAGATTTAACAAACAGAGAAACCAATCAGGGAAAACGTTATGGAAACGAATCAAAACGGAAACACAGCTTCAAGATTTGTATTCGACAGCGAAAGCGTCGATAATGCGAGAATTAAGGTTATTGGTGTAGGCGGCGGCGGCGGTAACGCCATCAACACAATGATTGCCAATGGCCTGAATAACGTGGAATATATTGCTCTGAATACCGACAGTCAGGCTCTGAATAAAAGCAAGGCCGACCGCGTAATTCAGGTTGGTGCAAGCCTTACCAGCGGTCTTGGTGCCGGTGCCCGCCCCGAAGTGGGTCGGGAAGCGGTAGAAGAAAACCGCCACGAAATTGAGGATGCCATCGAAGGCTCCGACATGATTTTTGTAACAGCAGGCATGGGCGGCGGTACAGGTACAGGCGGAGCGCCTGTAGTAGCCGGCATTGCCAAGCGCAAAGGCATCCTTACGGTAGGCGTGGTAACTACACCCTTCGAGTTTGAAGGCAAACCCCGCATGCGCTACGCCATGGAAGGCATCAAAGAGCTGAAGAAAAACTGCGATACCCTTATCGTGATACCGAATCAGCGCCTGTTTGAAGTAAGCGAAGAAAACACAACCCTGGTTGAAGCTTTCAAAATGGCCGATGATGTGCTGCTGAACGCGACCCGCGGTATCTGCGACCTGATTCTGATGCCGGGTATTGTGAACGTGGATTTTGCGGATGTGCGCACAACCATGCTCGACGGGGGCGCGGCCATTATGGGCTCGGCTTCCGCTTCCGGTACCGATCGTGCCGAACTGGCTACGCGGCAGGCCATCAACTCGCCGCTGCTCGACGGCCTGAGCATCCGCGGTTCCCGCAACGTGCTGCTGAACATCTCCTCCAGCAGTCAGCTGAAGATGAATGAAATTAACCTTGCCACCAAAATTATTCAGGATGAAGTCGGAGAAGATGCCGAGATTATCTGGGGTACCGTGCTCGATGAGGAATACGGCGAGGAGCTTCGTATTACGGTGATTGCTACCGGTTTTGAACTCAGCAACGGCGATGCCAAAACCAATCTCGTACCGGGTCGCAAAGCGGAGCCGGGCTACACTGCCAAAGCAGAAAACGGCGAGAAGAAAAAAGTCGCTTTGCCGGGGCTGCCGGGCATGGCTCCTAAAGCACCCGGTTTTAAAATGAATGCCGCAGCCACGAATGCCGCGCCGCTGCCTTCACCGCAGCGCTTTAAGCGGCAGGATGATACGCCGGCTGACGATAAATACTACAAAGGCGAAGATAACCTCAAAAAGCTCGATACGCCGGCTTTCACCCGGCGCAAGGCCGTTGTTCGTAAACTGAACGAAGAAGGCGTTTCCCGCGACGATGACCGCCCGGCTGACGACAGCGGGCAGTCGCGCTTTAACATTAAAAAAGCAGGGGGCGATCAGCCTCCGTTTCTGCGTAATCTGATGGACTAAAAGATCCGCAGTTTGCTCTAAACCCCTGATTGCTAAACCCAAAAAGAACAAGGATTTCCTGGTCCGTGCCGGGAAATCCTTGTTTTGTTTACAGGGCATGAGACTAAAGGCCCGAGGATTATGCTGGCCTCAGAACCGCACGATACACTGTCACTCCGGAAAAAACGGAGTTATGTTATAGCCGCTCTTCCGCCAGGTTTGCAAAAAGCTGTGCCCAGTACATCACGAGTCCGCCCAGCCAGATACCTGCCAGCACATCAGCGGGGAAATGCTCGCCCAGCACAAGGCGGCTGCTCAAAATCAGCACCGTGAGCATAACAGCAATAACCCGGTATGAAACCTCCTCCCGCAGGGCAAAAACCGCGGCGCAGGCCGCCGTTACTGCCGTTGCATGACCCGAGGGGAAAGAGTTGAAGCTGCGTTCGGTCTGAAAGCCGAAAAATCCCGTATAGCCCTCCGTGAACAAAACGACCGGCCGCGCCCGCCCGATCGAAACCTTCAGCAGCAGGGTGAGGATCAGGCTCACCAGCACGCCCCCAAGCAAAATCACCGTGCGGTCGGTTTCGATGCGCTCCCCCTGCTGCTGAAGGCTGTAGGCGTGCATCCCCAGAAGTCCGGCCGTACCGGCAAAAATCGTGTAGGGGTTGATGTACAGCGCCAGCAGCCGTAGCCCCTCATGCCAGACCGTGTACTCCATGCTGCTGAAAAAACGCACAGCCGGCACATCAGCATAGCTTACGAGCGCGACGGTCATAAACAGCAGGGCGAAAGATGCCATGATGCTGTTTCGGATGACGACAAGCGCAGGGTTCTGATAGCGGGAGGAGGGAGACAAAACGGCGAAAAAAATTGAAGTTCATCAAAAAGAAAA
>JAFIET010000033.1 GCA_020832405.1 Balneolales bacterium | reverse complement strand
GGATTTCCAATAAAGCGCCGGGCTGAAGCCGCGGCGCTATTCATGGGGTTTGACATACTGACATACTGACATACTGTATCACTTCACCAGCATCATGCTTCTGCTTTGGGTAAAGCTGCCCGCCTGAAGCCGGTACAGGTACATTCCGCTCGACAGGCGTGAGGCGTCGAAGCTCGCCGTGTGCCAGCCCGCCTGCTGCGCGCCGCTCACCAGCACTGCTACCCGCTGACCCAGCATGTTGTACACTTCCAGCCGCACTTCTGCCGCTTCGGGAAGGGCGTAGCGGATGGTTGTGGTCGGGTTGAAGGGGTTGGGATAGTTTTGCTTCAGCTCGAAGGCCTTTGGCAGCTCGCTGCCCGGCTCCGGATCAATATTCACCGGCTGCCCGTCTATGGGATGCCCCTGCGAGTTGCGTAGTTGTGCCTCACTCAGCTGCACCGTGCCCGGAGTATCACCTTCAAAAATCACATACCCAATCAGACCCGGCTCACCAATTGACCCGTGCTCCCCGCCAATAACCGCGCTGTCCCACTGCAGTTCACCGTTCTCGCTGCGCGAAGCGCTGAAGGTCATGGGTGTAGCCAGTGCACCTGCTGTTTCGGTTCCGATGAAGTACATACCACTGTAGCTGAAACGCAGTCCCAGCGAGCGCACATCCAGCACATCACCACTCAGGCTAACCGGAAAGCGGATTTGTCCGTCTGCCAGCACAGGTTCACCGATTTCTACTTCTGCGGGGCCCTGCTGCAGGCCGCGGGGCAGGCCATCCGTCGCTGACAGAAAATAGCTGATGGCAAAAATGTTCAGGTCTTCGAAGTCTATTTTACCGTCTGCCTGTGGCAGCAGGCCGTACTCGGTATTGCCTTCGAAGCCGATATCAAAGCGAAACCCGTAGCTCTCACTGTTGTGTCCGCCGGCTTCGCTGAAATAAGCATCTCCAAAAGTGACCAGGTCAGCAAAGCCGATTTCACCGCGCGTGCCGGCGAAATCACCCAGCTGGAAGTTCACCATTGCTGGCTCTTCCTCCGTTGCAAGGCTAACCGTAGCAATCACACCGTTGTTTTCAACCTGACGGCGCATGTCCATGTTTTCAAGGGTGATGTTTGCCTTGCCGGGTTTGATCAGCTGCAGGCTTATCATAGCCAGCGATTTGCCGGAGTTATCTGCCAGGGATACGTTGCCCTCAAGGCTTGCCGTATCAAACAGCACGCGGGTCGTCTGCATGTCTGAAGCCACACAGCCGGGCGGAAGCGGGCTACCAGCGGGGCAAACCACATACTGAAAAGAGCTGCCGCCGTTCTCCGGTGTTGCAGAAAAAAGGTTTCCATCGCTGATGCTGATCAGTTCCAGCTTATCAGCATCAAAAGCGAGGATGAAGGATGCCGACAGCAGCTCCAGAAACGGGCTTTCGGGTACGATGGCAAAGGTTACATCGTGTTCCTGGTAACTCCAGTCGCCGTTGTTTAGTCCCCCGCCAAACGGATGAACGCCCCGGCCTGATTCCGGGAAATAAACCGTTGATTCCGGTTCGCCCTGAAAATTCACAAACCTCGGGCTTGTGTGTACAAACATCTGCTGCAGGCCCGGTGCAGGATCCTGCGGGTTGCTTAGCTGGAAGGGATATGAGGTGGTGTATTCACCATTCTGAAACACATCAATCGTTTGCCATACCGTATTGAAATCAAAACCGTTCATGAAATTTCCGGCATTGTTCCCCAGCATCTGATCCGTGTTCAGGCCCGTACCTCCCCCTGAAACAGAAAGCCCCGAGACCGTAACATCCCAATATGAATCCGTAACGGAAGCCGTTTGACTGCTGTTACCGCCGAAGAGCCCACCCTGCTGCTGTCCTTCACCAATACTTGCAGCAGCATACGCTCTGCTTACCACAGCTGTACCTGTAATATGCCCGCTAAGCCCCCCAATACTCCTGGCGACTGGCACATGGTTCGGCCCTACGCTGCCGGTCGCATAGCTGTCGGTTACCGTACCGGAAATATAGCCAATCAGCCCTCCGGCATATTCATCTCCGAACACATCAGCCTGCGCGTATGAAAGGGAAACAGTACTTGATGCTTCAACCCATCCGATTAATCCGCCGGTACCTTTTAAACCACTGACTGTGGCATGGGAGGAAGATCGGGTAACCGTGCTACCCTGCATAATGCGACCTGCAAGGCCTCCCGCATTCCAATCAGGTTCAAGACCCGGAGCACTCCCCCCGCTATTTATTAAAGTTATCGTACCATCCACATGTACGTTTTCTATGGTTGTGGAACGGATTTCCCCAGCCAGGGCCCCAACATCGCGAAAGCCTCCCTGAATACTTACCTCAGCCAGGGTAAGATTTTTTATGTCAGCGCCCTGCGTAACGCCCAACAAACTTGCAAAGCGGGTGTCTCTGTTGATATACAAGCCGTGTATGTGCTTGTCATCCCCGTCAAGTTTGCCGGTAAACGGCTGGGACTCAGTGCCTATGGGTTTGAATCCCCGGCCGCCATCGGCCTGAGAGCCGGCAAACAGCTGGTATCCGTGCTCATCGTCCTCTGCATTCAGATCATTCGCCAGCAGGTAAGTTGCGCTCAGATCATGACGGATATTATGCAGGTTCAGCCAGTTTGCAATCAGACAGGGAGAGGCTTCGGAACCTTCCCCCTTAATATTGGCGCCGATGGTCCAGATTATGTTTTCTGAAAAATCATCCACACCGGAGATGCTGAGAAACTGCCCGTCTTCACTAAGCATCCCGCCCGCTGGCTGAAATGATCCCGTCATTTCAGCCCCGGAAAAAAGCTGAAGGAGGTTTGGGTTTCTCTCCCCAAGCAGGGACCCGGGCAGTGACAGAGAAAGGTCTGCATTAAGCCCGCTGCTGTTGGCCGCATTGACCGTAAACTGCCGGGTAAGAGAAGTGCCGTACTCTCCCAGAGCCTGTGCTGTATGTGTGCGGGTAACGGTCGTAAATCCCGGGGACTGATTTGATGTTATCTGCAAGCCAATACCTGCGGGATTGACGGCATCGAGGCTGTTAAGTTCACGGCTTACAATCAGGCTGCCGGTTTCGCCGGTAAAAAAGCCTTCCGCTTCATCGAGGGTAATATCGCCTCCGAGTGTAAAGGTGCGCCCGCTCAGATCAACTGCTTCCAGGGGAAGCAGTGCGACGGATGAGCTGAAGGTAATGGCATGGTCACCCGGGAAAGAATACACCCTGATATCTCCCTCATAACCTTCCCCGCCAATTGTAACGGCTGAAAACGAATCACCGAAGTTATTTTCAAAAAAGCGCTCCGGCAGCCTGAAATCGAATCCGTCGGCAGCCCCGTCACCGATTACCATATCTATATTTGAAGGACGGGGGGTTATGCTGAGTGCTCCCCCTGAAGAAATGAGCGCCGCACCCTCCACATTGGAAGCCATAGTTAAAGTTCTTGTAATCAGCGCAATATCTCCCCCGTTGGCATCTACAAAGCCATTCACGGTTAATCCCACAGATGCATTATCAATACTTGTAGAAAACAGCACATTCAGAGGGTGCCCCTGTGCTGTTAGCGAGCTCTGCGGAAGCATTGACACACTTCCTCCGGCTTTTAAGGTGAGATTTGCCGGCTGGGACAGGCTGAGCTGAATTTCCGTATCGATAATCAGATTATCCCCGGCATGAATTGTGAGATCACCGTTTTGGAGGGCATCAGTTACAACACTCACATTTACCGAAGGGTTATTCTTCAAAGGCATGAGTACGCCGTTTTCGAGAAGCCAGTCGGTATTTGGTGAACCCGGTTCGGAGGTGATGGTTAGCGAGCCGAAAGGTGGAGCAGGCAGGGCCTCGCCCTCTCTAAAACTAACGTCCTCAACATCAGTAAAACCGGTACCCGTAATACTGATCGTTGTACCTTCAGCAGCCTCTGCAGGGGTAAAAGAGCTTATTTCAGGCATTGCCTGTAATATTCCGGAGGAGATAACGCTGTCTCCTATAAATCCGGTTTCGTACATTTTTTCACCCTTTTCTGCATTGGTCAGCAGGTAAGTACCTCCGTATGCTGTACCGGCAGCTGCGGGATTTACTATCAGAGCAGGACCAAACGCAAACAGTGCAGCAAATACAAACAGAACCTTTAAGGGTAAGTTTAAATAATTCACTTTTTTCATTATCAGTTTCATGTAGTTAGCTTGTAGATATCAGTTCACACACGCACTTAGTAGTGTTTACATGCGCCCGCGGAACTGCGTTTTTATGGTCTCAGCCGGTATTGCCATATTAGCTGCCAGCCGGGCCGTTTTGTTTCAAAAGACCTTCAGCAATTTTACCTGTCAGGTTGAAACATAACTGGTTAAAGGCAGGATCATACCCCGCCCGCTTCTTGCTGTGAGCGTGCAATTCGTTGCCTTATTAAAGCTTGTAGCATACCCAAACATTTGGGACATATTTGTAACATCACTTACATCCCAGCTACTGATATCCCGGTTAAAATCAGAGCTCTTGATATACTTCCCGTGCAGGAAATTCATATCCGTAACCCCGCTGGTGCAGCTTGTCGCAAATTCGGGATTATTATCATCCTCATTCTTTAGAACGAGCAGGCCGTCGCGGTCGCGCTTGGTGTAGGTTACCCCATCAAGGGTGCCGGTTTCTCCAACGGCAGCGTTAGGGCACATAATCGTGATGCCATTATCTGCGACATAAAAGTTCGGGTTATCAAAAGTTTGTGCCTTAAGCAATAGCGGCAATGCTAACAATATGAGCAGGATATATAGTACTGTCGCTACTACTTGCGGTTTCTTGTATTTTGAATCAATGTTTTCAAATATTGTTTTCATAAAAACGTATCTGTTGTTAATCATATCACATTACAGTAGAGAATTACTGCTACCTAAACAGCTAAAGTATTTAGCGTTGCGAGTACATAAAACAATTAACCAAACTTGTTTGACTTACTCATTTTCAACTCGCGAATTATAGCCCTATATGAACCCCTCTTCTTGCCTTCAGCACTCAAATATTTGCCTTTTCCGTTCAAATGATAAGAGTAACACTGTTAAAATCAGTGAAACAGCATTTTCACGTAAATGAATTAACTCCAATCCAAAACAACAAAACCCGGAGAGCTTTTCGGCTTCCGGGTCCTGATAAGGCGGTCTTTCGTTTTTGTTTTTCGAGTTGTTGTTTGGAGCATTTGAGCCCAAGTATGCAGGCAGGCAGGCAGGGGCTATCTGCAATCATCCGAAATATCGGCCAACAAGAGCTAAGGGGATCTTCTTCGGTTTACTTTTTTACTATGAACTCTGAAGGGTTCGCACCGAAATGTTCTTTAAAGGCCCTGCTGAAGTATGAAAGGCTGTTGTAGCCTACCGCATACGCTACCTGTGTGATGGAGTCTTCCCCCTGTTCAAACATCCTTAGGGCCTCTTCGAGGCGCATTCTTTTTATTATATCCTGAGCGGTCTCGTTTGAATGGTGTTTGAACTTACGGTTCAGTGACGACCGGCTCATGTTCATACGCATCGCAAGAAACTCGACGGAAAAATCGGGATTCCCAAAATTTTCTTTAATAATATCTTCTGCTTCCTTCAGGTAGCCGTTCTGCTTTACACTGACCTTGTCTCCGAAGGAGAGGTTCGCAACGTCAGTCCGGCCCGTGCCCTTTACGGCTGCGGTTGGTGGCTTACTCCCTGTGTGCTGTTTTTTTATAAACCTGCGCAACTCTTTTTGAAGTCCAAGCTGCCCTTCAACCCTTGCCTTGAGAATCGCGGGGGAAAACGGCTTGGTGATGTAATCGTTTGCCCCGGCTTCAAGACCAGCGAGCTCACTGTTTTCGCTGCCTTTGGCGGTAATCAGGATGACCGGGATATGGCGGGTTTCTGAGAACTGCCTGAGCTGCTGCGTAAGAGACACCCCATCCATAAGGGGCATTATTACATCAGACAAAATGATATCCGGAAGCACTTTACGGGCCATTTCAAGGGCTTCAAGGCCATTTTCACATTCCGCAAACTGATACGAATCAGATAAAACCTGACGAATAAAGTTTCTGATACCGCTATTATCATCTACAATCATCACAACCGGCACGTCCGAATCCGGGTCGGGCAGGGCATTCAGCTTTTGCGAATCAGCATGTACTGACAGATCAGAGGGGGGAACATGCGGGGTGCGGACGTGCCCTCCCCTGAACCCTTCCGTTTCGGATACGTCTTTTTTCACCAATACATAATCGCCCTTAAATGCTTCAAGTGAACCCGGGATGAAGGCTTTTATGCGTGTACCTGCCCCTGTTTCGGAATCTACTTCCAGCCGTATGCCGTGTATTTCTGCAATATGCTGCACAAGGCTCAGCCCGATACCTGTACCGCCTTCAAATAATGATGCAGCTGAACTGCGGAAAAAACGGTTGAAGATAAGCGGCAGCTCTTCCTTTGAAATTCCGATACCTGTATCTGATATTTCAAGCATAAAACCATCCCCATCTGTGCCTGCATTCAGCTTTATGTGTACACTGCCGCGCTGCGTGTATTTTACGGCATTGGAGATGAGATTTGAAATGAGCAGCTCCATCTGCCGTTTGTCAAAAAACCCCTCTTTCTGCAACAATTCGGGAGCGGTCTCAAGGGTGAACTGAAGCTTTTTTTGCGCTGCCAGGGGTTTATACCAATTCACCGTTTCCTGCAGAATATCCGCAAGTAGTGCTGCCTCTACCTCTGATCTAAAGGTACCGCTCTCCATTTTGGACAGGTTCAGAATTTCATTAATCATTGACAGCAGCCGGTCTGCATTCGTAATGATCAGATCTGCTGAGTATATTTTTTCTTCTTCAGTAAGCCTGTTTCCTGATATCTTGAGCAGCTCTGCAGGTCCTTTTATCAGCGTGAGCGGGGTCCGGAACTCATGACTGATACCGGAAAAAAAGCGGGTTTTTACCTGATTAAGTTTTTCAAGCTGCACGTTTTTTTTCTGAATAAGCTCGGTTCTTTCTTTCACCTGTATTTCAAGTTCAGCCTGCCGCGCAGTAAGTGTACGTGTTCTCCAGCTGAGGGCTCCGAAAGCTATAGCTGCCAAACCAATCATATACAGCAGATACGCGATGTTGCTTCTGAACCAGGGGGGCGCTATGACAAAGGAAAGGGTAGCCACATCGGAGAGCTGCCCGTGTTCATTTCGGCCCCTTACCTGAAATTCATAGCTACCTTCGCGCAGATTACGGTAATCCGCAATGGTTTCAGAGGTCCAGACGGACCATTCGGTATCTGCGCCCCTAAGGCGGAACTGATAGCGGTTCAGCCCGGCTGGGGAAAAGGATACAAGGCTCCAGGAAAAGCGAAGGCTGTTATTGCTCCAGGAAATCCTGTTCATATCTGCTATGGCTCCCGTTTTCCAGCCATGATGAAGCACGGAATCGGGATGGGCGTTAATCCCCGTGAGAAGCAATCGGGGGGGAGGCGTTTCGGCCGGCACAAGGCTCTGCCATCCCGTTTCGAGATATGAAACAGAGCCGGACGATATTTTATAAAGCCTGCCCGATGCACTGGGTTTGAGGGCGCGCGGCTCATCATGTTCTGCCCAGGAAAATGGCAGGTTCTTAAGCACGGCTGTCCCCCCCTCTTCTTCACGCTGAATAAAAGGAAAAAAGGATGGGTTGCCATAGCCGGCAAGATTCATATAGCCGCCGGAAACCGGCTGCATCAACCTCAGCCGCGGCCAGCGGCTAAAGTCGAAAAAATCAAAGTCAGGATGCGGTTCAAGCCCGCTTCGAGCTTCGTTAAATCTCCGTACACCCGAGTCCGTTAAAAAGGCGACATCTCCCCTGTAACTCATTAGTGAAGCTCTGCCGTCATCTGGTAAACCGTACCGTTCTCCGACCAAGCTTTTTTCGGTAACGGCCGCCATCCCGTAGGCATCAGCAGTACCGGTAAACCGGAAAATGCCGTTCGTACCTGTACTTATCAAAAACTCCGTGTCAGAAACTTTCACAAAGGCCTCCGGCATGAATGAAAAAGGATGAAGCGGCGTAATTTCGGCAACAGAGTCTTCATCCCGAAAAACCAGGCGGCTGAGCTGATTCGGTGAATCAAAAAAATAAAAGGTCTCAGGGTGATGCGGATCTTTGAAAACAGATCTCACAAACAAATCTTCAGTAAGCTTTTGAATTTGAAAATCATCAGATATCAGAATTAAGCCCGAAGTAGTACCCGCAATCAGACCTCTTGACGAAATTTCAAAGTCAAATACGGCAATATTTGAAAATAGCTGCGTGAAGCCATTTTCATCACCCATCCAAAGGCCCCGGTCAGTGCCTACCATAATCCGGTTCATCCATTCTGCTGTAATCCAGATGCGGTTGTCCGGTATTCCCTGAGCGCTTATGAATTGCCTGTGCGGGCTGCTGTACATAATAGCAGCAAGCCCTGTTGGGCTTGATACCCATATAGTACCGTCTGAAGCTTCAAAGGCCTGCCCGGCAATATCAAACGGAAGAATGTTTGTGCTGTTAAAATTGTGAAGTAGTGTGCCGTCGGCCTCAAAGATCTGCACGCCGCTCATTGAGGTTATGATAATTGTGTTGTCGGCAAGGGTTGTTGCGCTTAATACATGAAGCCGGTCCTTGTCCTTGTAAAATTCAAAAACCCCTGATTTGAGCCAATACCGCCCCTCATCAAGCAGCCAGAGTTCGTGATCGATGGTGTAAACGGCCAGTTCTCCGTTTACCGAAAGAATCCGGTTTTCGGCTGCGGGAAAGGGCGTTAAAACCGGCGTTAACTGCCCGTCAGTTCCCAATAGATGAAGACCGGATGCCGTATCTGTAACCCATGTTCTGCCATTCACCTGAAGTGCATCATAAAAACGGCCGGTTGGGGTTAAGATACTGACCTCGGAATGTGCTGCATGATACAAATAGGCCTGATCCTGACCGACAAACAACATATCTCCGGAATCGCCGGATGGCGTAACCTTGTGCAGAAACGGCACGCTATGGTCGCTTTCCTGAATAAGGTGCATAAGCGGCTGAAAAACATAGGCTCCGGAATCATCATGCTTAAGGTAGCCGAAAGCACCGTTAGCCGAACTGTAAATGCGGCCGTTGATATCTTTTGCGAAGGATGATGCAACGGACTGCCTCGGATACAGGATTTGCCGCGACTGTGTACCCGTAATCTGCTGTACACCAATCATATCATTGCCAAACAGAATCGTGCCATCGGCATCTTCAATAATACCATAGGTCAGATCCGTGCCCTCAAAATCAATACCATTTTGAAAAAAACGCGTAAGCGGGAAACCCTCAGTTAAACCATTGTACTGAGCTTTGCTCTCTGATGGCTGAGTTATTAGCAGGGATAAAGTAAGAACAACATAAAAAAATAATTTATAGGGCATAAAACTGCTATTATAATTTAGACAACGTTCTTTGCGTGATTAAACCGTGATTAAACGTTGTATTCAGTATCAGTGAACAGATTAGCTGAACCTGCTGCCTACTTTAGTTGTAACTATTTGATTCTGAAATGTTTTAAACTGGACTTAATAATATTGGTTCAGAATCTTCGGAGCAAACAATAATTCATATTCTCAAATAATTATACATAATACCAATAAACACTAAAAGCGATATGTGTTCTTAAGTTTTCATGATTACACAATGAAGCACAAATAGGTAGCAAACACTATTACACGTGATGGTAATTACGTATATACAAATACGTAATCGTAATTTTCCGGATATAAAATTATGAACTCAGCTACAGCATCAAAGTAAGTTCACCTGCGCACAGAAGTCCAATCATGACCACTATAATCGACGGGATCGAAATCCTCAATTACTGAATATCCGGATTCGCACAAATCAACTCCTTTCAATCATCCTTCTGCAACTTGTATTGAACCTGCTGATCACGGCATGCCCTGTTACTCCTGCCGCAAACGCTTAACCGCATACGCGCCCCCCGCAGCAAGCAGCAGCGCAAGCCCGCTGCCGATGGGCGTCTGTGTAGGTGCACCCGGAAGCTGCGGCGGACCCGGCTGATTCATCGGCTGCACCGGGGCACTATCCCGCCAAACCTGCTGATCCCGATCCTGCCCATACCCATCCGCCGGAGCCACAACTCCCACCAAAACAAAAACAAAAACCCACACTGCAAAAACTAACTTTCTCATAAAATAAACCTGTTTAAAATGAATAAATGAATAAATGAATGAATGAATGAATAAAAAAAACGACACACTGACACACTGACATACTGAAATACTGTATCACTTCACCAAGATCATACTTCTCGTTTCCACATAGCTGCCCGCCTGAAGCCGGTACAGGTATAAGCCGCTCGACAAGCGTGAGGCATCGAAGCTCGCCGTGTGCCAGCCCGCCTGCTGCGTGCCGTTTACAAGTACCGCAACCCGCTGACCCAGCACATTGTACACTTCCAGCCTTACCTCCGCCGTTTCCGGCAGGGCGTAGCGGATGGTCGTAGTCGGATTGAAGGGGTTGGGATAGTTCTGATGCAGGGTGATCACTGACGGAAGCCTGTTTTCAGGCTCCAGATTTGTAGGCAGGCTTCGGGTGAGCTGCAGCTCAAAGCGGGTGTCGGCGGTCAGAAGCTGAGGCTGCTGTGCCAGCGCGAGCCGCTCGGCCGGGCTCATCGACCGGCTTTGTTCCCGCAGCTGAAGTATGCCGGCTGATGCCTGATGGGTAAAGCTCAGGCTGCCGCCGTTGCTGAGCGGATGCACCATTCCCGTATGATGATCGAGCACGGCCGCCTGTATTTTGTCGTGCCAGCCGTCTGAGCCGCTGACCTCAAGCGTGAAGCTGCCGCTCAGGGCCGCATCAAAAACGAGCGGGAAGCTTCTTGTAAGGCCCTCGGTAATTACTGCACGGCCTACCGAAGCCTGCGGGAAACCCTCAGCACCGGCAAAAGCGAACTGCATTACCGGAACGCCAAGCGGCGCCGGACTGCCGTAAAAAACATCATCCCCGAAATCCAGCAGCTCAAGCACAACGGCCTCAAAGTGTTCCTGCTGTGCGGTCTCGAGTCTTATAAATAAGGGTTCGGTCTCCAAAACGGCAAGTTTCCCGGCTTCTTCCCCTGATTCCTGCTGCATCAGATCGTTATCCGCGTCGGCAGCTTCCCTCCCGGCCATGCCGCCCTGAGCCGGGGCTGCGTTAAAGGTGCCGCCGTTTTCACCGGCGGCGACCCTCACCCAGAAGCCTTCAAACGGGTTAACGGCTGTGCCTCTCGTGCCTGCGCCCGTTCGGCCGTCCACAAAACGGTGTGCTTCAGCGGCTTTATCCCAGCTGTAGATTACCGGCTCTATGCCGTTTTGCGCGGCAGCGGCGGCTGCATTCCACGTGAGCGGATCTGCAAACGGATTGCCAACCAGGTGCCAGCCGGCGAAGGCCTCCCCGGTTTCGGAGGTTCGGCTGAGCGCTATGCTCACCGCGCCCGGCTGCTCGGTCCCGCCCAGCAACAGCGGCTTCGGCCAGATTACCGGACCGTTGTGCTCCAGCGGACCAAAGACCCACGCCACGGTTGCCCGGCCCGCGTTGCTGCCCGAAGCAGAGCCGGTTCCCGCCAGATGACCGCTGTCACCCGGGAGCTGCCACTGTCCGCCGGCCTGTGACTCATTGTACCAGAACACATTCGGCTGATTGCTTTCGGGATGATTTGAGCCGGGATAGCCCTGTGTCCAGATGCCTGAGAGCAGCTCTCCGTAGGTGGTGTTTACCGCCGGCGAAACCAGCATCTGCCAGCCGGCCGGGGCCTCAAGATCGGTGTGAAATATAAGGCCGGGAATTGCCTGCTGCTCTTCCCAGTACAAATTTCTCAGATAGGGATAGTTCAGGCGCACGCCGCCGCTCTCGATCTGCCAGGTATCCTCAAAATCCCAACCGGCAAAGGTCGCCCCGCTGCGCATCTGCGCGCTTGTACGGGCTTCTCCCCCACCCACACTCCAGCCGATACCGGCTGCATCTGCGTCGAAATAGCTGCTGTTCACAACCGTGGAATTATTATTGTCAATGGCAATGAGTCCGCCGCTTGGAGGTACCATTGGTAAGAGAATGCAGTCAATAAAACCGGTTGCAAATATCCGTTCAACCAAATTTGTAAACTGAGAAAAGCCAATGGCACCGCCGCAATAATAGCTTGACTGTATGGCTCCTGTACTGTAGGAATCACGAACAGTTCCTCCGGCAAGGCGGCCGGTAAGCCCTCCTGCAATCTCCAAAGATGCAATAATGGTTCCTGTATTGTAAGAACGCTCTATAAGCGACGAAGCTTCGACAAGGCCCGCAAGCCCCCCTACATTCTGAATGCCCTCTGTTGTGCCCGTAACGCTGCTGTTTTGAATCCATGAATTGGTCATCCGTCCGGTTAGTCCGCCGGTGGCGTAACCCTGTAATGTTCCCGTTACCTCAACCCAAGCCGACGAATGTACATTCTGAATACGTGCATTGCCAAAGGCTTCAGCAGCAATCAAACCTGTAAATTGGGGATTTAAAGCCCGTAAATGCCCGCTTAAACGGAGATTACGAACTTTACCCGAATGGAGTATTCTGAAAAGACCCGCGTTTTGTCCGATACCGGCATCAATATCCACATGAATGTTGTTACCTCCCCCATCAAAATCACCCCTAAATGCCAGACCTGTCATCTGTGTAACGGTAATGTCATTCTGAAGCAGATAAAAGAAACCCGCATCACCGACAATACTCATAAAGTGCGCTTCTTCAGAAATGAGGAAGGGTGATGCTTCGCTGCCGAAACCACCTGCAAAGGGATTAAACAGACCCGGAACCGGGAAAACGGGTGTTTCGGGCGGATCGAACACGTTGTCGTAGGTGAAGGCGCGCAGAAACGGATAAGACTGAAAAACGCTGAGCGTGTTCCACGGTGCGTTCTCTCCCTCAAAAACCCAGCCCGCGTTTACGAAAGGCGTACGGGTACGCATTTGAGCAGTTGTGAGGCCGGTACCGCCCGCGCTGCTGCTTTTACCGGTTGCCTGAGTATCATAAAAACTGTCAGTGACGTTGCCGTTATTCTGACCAACGAGACCACCAACATTTGAGGGGAAATCACAATTAACCAAGCCGGCAGCATAAATCCTTGTAACGGTTGATCCTGATGAAACTATCCCTATGGCACCGCCACAATTAAGTTGCGAATTTATTCTGCCAATGCTGTATGAATCTCTGATTGTGCTATTTCTGGTCGACCCTACAATACCGCCTGCCGAATTGCCACCTGTAGCGGTGATCACACCTGCATTAAAAACAAACTCAATTAACCCACCTGTCTGGTTTCCAACCAACCCGCCAATCCCCGTGGATGCAGTGGTATTTCCGAATGAAGCAGCATATCTGATCGTACCTCCTCTCTGTTCACCCACAACAGCACCAACAGTAAACGTGCCCCCTGCGCTAACATTCACATACGAGACAACCCGTTCAATGAGGCTGTTACCGTCCATTATAGCCGCAAAGCCACCCGCAATTTGACCTGCTGTTTGTGTAAATGTACCCGTCATCGTGAGGTTACGAACAACAGCATTTCCTGTTAACCTGCGGAACAAACCTGCATTGCTTACATCGCCCTGTGATATGCCAATTGTAATTGTGTTATCACCGCCTTCCAAAATACCGGCAAAAGACAGGTTAGTCATTTGGTTTAAAGTCACATCATTCAGCAAGAGGTAATGGGTTGGAGAGAAATTACCAATGTTGCTAAAGTGAGTAGCAGTCTCAATCAGATACGGAGTTGCCGGCGTACCATCTCCGCCGGCAAACATAGGCTCAGACAAAAGCCCGGGTATCGGGAAAACCGGTGGTGTTTGAAAAGGCTCGTCATAATCAAAAAATTTCAGGTAAGGAAATGACGGGAAATCAGGGTGCATCATCCAAACAGGATTACTGCCCCCAAAAGAAAAGCCTGAAAAAGAAGATTCTGTTCTCATTCTCGCGGCACTCAGACCTGTCCCTGCTTTAGTATCAACTTCCGCTGCTAAGTTCAGATCGTAATAGCTGTTTGTAATTGAGCCACCTCCAAGTTGCCCAACAAATACACCATTAAATGTATGTGGTCCACAGTTGACAGAAGCTGCTATGTAAACCCGGCGGATTACCGATCCTGAAACGGACAAACCAAATCCTGCTGCACAATTTATTGAACCAAATGCAGATATGGTTCCATTAAAGTAAACGTCCTCTATGGTGGCATCACCCACATCGCCGACTATTCCGCCAACCCCGTTTGCACTTGATGTTGACAAAGTGCCGGATACAAAAGATTGCTGAATTAACCCACCTCTGACATGTCCTGCAATTCCCCCCATAGCAACAGGAAAAGTTGCAGTAATATTACCAGTAACCGCACTACGACTAATCGTCCCTCCTGTCATCCGCCCAACCAAACCACCTGTATTCAAGTTTGATGCACTCTTCGTAAAATTCACCCGCGAAATCACATCCTCAATCAGGCTGCTTCCGCTCATGCTTCCGGCTACAAGTCCGGAGTTGTCTCCTGCTCCGGTGGTGTAGGTTCCGGTAAAGGTCACGTTGCGAACCGTACCGCTGCCGCTCAGGCTGGAAAACAAACCGGAATCGGTAACATCACCGGCATTCACGCTTACATGGATGGTATGCCCGCCCCCGTTGAAAACGCCGGTCAGGGCAGTGCCTGTCCGTTCGGTTACGGTGATGTTGTTCATCAGCAGAAAATGGGCAGCGGGTGCCAGGCTTATGTTTAAAAAATGCGCCTCGGTTTCAATCCGGTAAGGATCAGCGGAGGTACCCTTTCCGCCGGAAAAAGGAGAGAGATAACC
The DNA here is from genome assembly GCA_020832405.1 of Balneolales bacterium. Lineage (GTDB taxonomy): Bacteria > Bacteroidota > Rhodothermia > Balneolales > Cyclonatronaceae > Cyclonatronum. The sequence goes on along the minus strand of JAFIET010000033.1, from coordinate 24,991 downwards.
CGGCGGGTCAGTCTGTGAGTCGTAATCGAACCAAACTAAAAAAGGATACGACTGAAGCGGAGCCTCCAACATCGCCCACGACGCATTTTCGCCCTCAAAAACCCAGCCCGCGTCTTCGAAAAATGTGCGGGTACGCATTTCTTCGCCTGTGAGCCCGGTACCACGGGCACTGCTGGTTTTGCCCGTTGCATCTACATCATAAAAACTGGCCGAAACAGTTGCATTACTTTGACCCACGAGACCACCAGTATTCCATCCGTCACAATTTACCAAACCGGCTGCATAAACCCGTGTGACTGTAATTGGAGATATTGTGCTCGTTACAGCCGCAAAAGCACCTCCACAGTTTGCAAATGCACTTATTGTTCCTGTGCTGAATGAATCAAGGACGGTACCAGCGTTCATGGTTGCGGCAATTCCGCCAACCCACCCCCCGTTTGACTGGGCCGTGAGGGTTCCGGTATTAAAGGATCGCTCTATCAGACTGCCTGACCAATTTATTTGGGCAGCAAGGCCTCCGATAGTCCCACCCGAAGGAGCAGATATGCTGCCCATAAATGCTGATTCTCTGATGGTCCCTTCATATAACCTGGCAACTAATCCTCCAATAACACTTGTCGAACCGGCGTTAATTTCAACCCTTGAAATCACCCTGTAGAGCAGGCTGGTATTAAACATATCTGCTGCAACCGATCCGGTAATTGAACCGCCGCTTTGGGATATATTCCCATCAATAATGAGATTCCTGACTGTGCCACTACCCCGTATTAGTCTGAACAAGCCCGTTTCATTAACATTGCCCAGGTTAAAGTTAAGCGTAATCGTATTGCCCGAACCTTCCAGCACCCCGGCGAAAGGTATATTGGTGCGCTGACTGACCAGCACATCGTTGGCCAACAGATAATGGGTAGATGAATTATGGCCAATGTTCTGAACGTGCGCACCGCTTGTAATTACGAAAGGATCTTCGGCGGTACCGGTACCTGACGCGAACATAGGTTCTTCAAGAAGCCCCGGAATCGGGAGGACCGCAGGGCTGCTAAAAGGTTCATTGTAGGAAAGCGAACGCAGTAGCGGATAGGAAGGAAAATCGGGATGCATTTGCCAGATATCATCAAAATCGAATCCTGTAAAAAAGGAGGCCATTCGCATCCGGGCACCGGAGAGGCCCTGTGCAACCGGGTCAGTGAACAAAATGCTTCTGTTCAGGTCATAAAAAACATGCGAAACTGTACCACCGGTACGCTGACCCACAAATCCACCAGATGAAGTCACTGAACAATTTGCTGCTCCAGCGGAATACACCCGCTCAATCACAGCAGCATTGGTTATATATCCAAAGGCACCTCCGCAGCTAATACTCCCGGTTACCGCACCAGTGCTGTATGAATCACGGACTGTACCAGCCTGTGAACCTCCTGTAATTCCACCCGATCCGTTACCACCCGTAGCATGTACATTACCCGTGTTTAATGACTGCTCAATAAGCCCCCCGGTACCAAATCCCGTAATTCCTCCAACCGTCACATTGCCGACAGTGTTTCCGGTACTTACAGTACGAATGATCGTCCCGCCGCTCATTGAGCCCACAATCCCGCCCGTATTACCACCTGATCCGCTCTTCGTAAAATTCACCCGTGAAATCACATCCTCAATCAGGCTGCTTCCGCTCATGTTTCCGGCTACAAGGCCGGAATTATCACCAGATCCTGTGTTGTAAGTTCCGGTAAAGGTCACGTTGCGAACCGTACCGCTGCCGCTCAGGCTGGAAAACAGGCCTGAATTGGTAACATCACCGGCATTCACGCTTACATGGATGTTATGGCCGCCCCCGTTGAAAACGCCGGTCAGGTTAGCGCCCGTCCGCTGGGTTACGGTGATGTTGTTTAGCAGCAGGAAATGAGCGCCGGAGTTTGCCGCAATATCCAGAAACTGCGCCTCTGTTTCGATCAGGTAGGGATCTTCAGCCGTTCCGCTTCCGCCGGCGTACAGCGGATCGGCTGCGGACAGCTGCGCAGCCGGAAGGGTGATCAGTACCAAAAGAAGTGTAAGGCAAATCAGCCCGGATTTGTTCAGATAGCGGTTCCCGGTTTGGGCGGTATCCCGGCACAGGGCGTACAAATAGCAGGCAGAAAAAGCGGAATCTGACATGATAGTGGAGATGAGGATTAGCATGAAGGAGTTCTGACAAGCTGCTTAGGGGGTAATAGCAGGCGTTTAGGTCAGGCAGCTTTTTTTGCACGCAGCGCGGCTGCAGCTGACTTCAGCATGATAGCAAACCCCCGGTTTTCCTCTTTTCCTGTTTTCGGTAATTGTATTCCCGTTTTACGGAATTTCCCCTTCCGGAAATACAAAAACAGCTTTCGCAGGGCCTGGAGCAGGGTTGTAAACAGTCCGCATATCCTGAGCCGTACCATTCCTCATCCACCGGAAGAATACAAAATCAGGGATTAGTTTATCCGGTCATACTCAGCTTGCTGCCAGCCCGTATAAAATTTTTTTAAAATTTCACCCGCTCCTTCATGGAGATCGTCACAAACTGCCGGGGCGTCATCCCTGTGTATTTTTTGAAGGCATTGTAAAAGGTAGTTGATGAGCGGTAGCCGCAGCTGTGCATAATTTCCTGAACCGGCAGGTCATCGCCGTGCAGCCTCAACAGACGCCGTGCCTCAAGGATACGCCAGAAATTTACCAGCCCGCTGAAGTTGGTGTTAGAATACTGCGAAATAGCCGTTGAGAGATACTTTTCGTTGGTTTTCAGGTAGCGGGCCGCTTCCTTCAGGGAAAGGTTTTCATCCTGATAAATTTTGTCTTTTTCGAGAGCCTGCACGAAAGCCTGATACAATTTTGTGTAAGCACTGTTCCCGACCGGCTCCGGCTGTGAGGGCTCAGAATCGGAGCCCGTGTCCTCATCAGCATCAAAAACCGGAAGTGCCTCTGAGAGCTCTGCCTCAGCCGGCTGAACAGCGTGCAGCATACTGCTTTGCTCGAGCAGCTCCTCACTTCGCTGATACAGCTGATTCAGATTTTGGTCCCTGAGCCTCAAAAATGCGAGTCCGGCGCCGGCGCCGAGCACGAGCAGGGCAATCAAAGCCCATTGCAGCCGGATTTGCTTTTCCTGCTGTTCATTCAGCGACAGGCTCAAAGCCAGCTGCTGTTCGCGTATACTCGTTTCGAAACGGGTCTGTGCCTCGTTCAGCGTGCGCTGATTTTCCTCATCATACACCTGCCTGAACAGCTGATTATAGCGCAGCAGCTGCGGCCAGGCCCGTTCCAGATCGCCTGCACGCGCCAGACTGTTGGCCAGCCCTTCGGTGAGCAGCATCAGCTCTTTAATGTTGCCACTGCTCTCAAACCAGGGTGCGGCCAGTTCATAATACCGTACGGCCTCTGCGTACCTGCCCAGCTGTTGCAGGCTCACGGCCAGGTTGTAGCGGCTGAGGGCAATGCCGTACGGCTGACCCAGATCTTGAGAAAGCGCCTCTGCCTGCCGGTAATTCCGGATCGCTTCCTCGTGATTTCCGCTGCTTTGGTACACATTTCCCAGGTTTAGGAGCACCTGAGCCAGCCGCAGCTGCATGCCCGGACCCTGTGCGAGCTCACGGCTTTGCTCCAGAAACGCCACCGCCTTCTCCGGATCTCCGGACCGGTGCCAGGATGTCCCGAGTCCGAGATATGCATCAGAAAGCAGCTGCGGGTCTTCTGTTTGCAGGGCAAACGCATAGGCCGTTTGGGCAGCATCAAGCGCGAGCTCCGTTAGCTCCATCACTGCGTAGTAGCCGCTCAGGTTATTGTAGAGGTTAAACAGGGTGCGGGTGTCGCCGGTGTTGCGGTAATGGGTGATGGCTTCGAGCCCTGCCTCAACGGCCAGCTGATATTGCCCGAGGCCGGAGAGCACGCGCGCCATATTTGCGCGGGCCACGGCAACGGTCGCCGGGTTATCACTCTGCTCGGCAAGCTCCCGCAGCAGGCTGAGCGCCTCCGGCTGCCGGCCCAAATCAATCAGAAACAATGCCCGGAAAATTTCAATGGTTTCCCGGCTTCTCGCATCGGGCAGCACCGGAAACCGCTGCAGCAGCACTTCGGTTTGCGCCAGGGCCGTTTCAATCGCGGGCACATCAAAGCTGAACCGGTACCAGATGCGGACCAGCGGAAGGGCTGCCGATGCGTAGCCCCGGCTTTCGGCCTGCTGCTGTGCAAGCCCCGTAAGTTCAAGGGCGGCAGCGGCCTCGGAAAAAGGCAGGGCCTCAATCCGTTCCGCAAGCGCGAGCAGGGCCGTTTCACTCAGCTCCTGCTGCTGAAGTTCGGTTCTGATTTCATCCGCGCTTTGCTGCGCGTCTTGTCCCGCTGCCGGCAGGCAAAACACAAGCAGCTGAAGGCCCGTCAATAAGCCTGCAAGGCAGGGCCAGCTCATCACCTTAATCATATTCATCTGAATTTTAGGAAACGTCCTTTTGTGATACCTCCCCGGGCATCCGGGCCAAAACGCCGAGGCGGTTCAGCTCGGTTACAATCATCTCCGTCATATCGCTTTTGAAGAGAAACTCGTAGCGGATGTCGAGCACGTAGGCCTTCACCCGAAGTTTTACAAACAAACCGCGATTGTGGATTTCGTTGAGCGCGATAATGGCGACCGGTTTGTTGAGGTACAGATATGGAAAGGAAAAAACGGCGCGCCGGGCGATGTCCTTGGCAAGCATTAGGTCAGCCGTTGCCGGGATGAAGATTTCAGCCACGCCTGACAGTCGAGCGCGCTTGAGTTGGCGTTGGAAACGGCACGGTTCATGAGCTCCCCGTTGGGGATGGCTACGGTGTTGTCGTCCGGGGTTTCAATGAGGCAGCTGCGGATGCCGATGCTTTTCACTTCGCCATAATGCTCGCCCACCTGAATTTTATCGCCCACCTGAAACGGGCGGTCGAGGATGATCATAATCCCCCCGAAAATATTGCGCAAAATATCCTGAGAGGCAAAACCGACCGCGATACCAAAAGATGCGGTGATGGCAAGCACGGTTTCAAACGGCGGACTGATAATGCCGGCTATCACCACATAAATAACGAAGGTCCAGATGCTGATGCGGGTTATGGGCGTGAGGCGTTTGATGAACAGCCGGTAATTGGTGGCCCGCTCCGCAAGGTTATCGAGGATGCGGATCACGAAACGGTTCACAAACCAGGCCGAGACCAGCAGCAAAACCGACAGCAATATTTTGGGGAAAGAAACCAGCCCACGGATCTGACTCACCTCTTCTTCGAGTTCATCAGCTACAGCTTCGGTTTCGGTTTCGCCTGACTCCTCCTCCGGTGCGGATGCTGCATCTTCGGGAGCAGCATCCGGTTCGGCCTGAATGATAATGAGCGTATCGGGCAGGACAGCGGGTGGGGCATCCTGCACGGGCACCTCAGCCGCAAGCTGCACCAAGGCGGCTCCGGAAGCCTCCGAGACGGACCATGCCCGGGCTTGCTCACCAAAAAGGGAAGCCGTCAGAAACAAAATGATGAAGCAGGCGCTTTTCATGCTTTTCCTTTTCAATTAGTGCAGGATGTTTTTACCGGACAGCAGCGCGTAATCTGCCGGTACACCAGGTGATTGATGGTGTAGCCTTCGTTTACTTTCACAATCAGGCCTTTGGCTGCGAGCCGCCCGAGCATCAGGCGGGCTTCAGAGAGCGGCTGATGCAGGGCAAGCGCCAGCTGTTCGGCGGTGAGCACATCATGCCGCACCAGCGAAGCGAGGGTGAACTGCACCTCACGGGAGGGCGATTCGAGCACGTCGATGTCGGCTATTTCAATCGGGGAAATGGTGATGGTATTGGCATCGGTTTTGGAGATCGAGTTCACCCAGAAAATCATGGCAATGCTGAAGTTTCCGTCGGCCATTTCAGCCAGCTGTTCAAAGTACTCACGCTGCAGGTACTGCTGCAGGGCTTTTTTATCGCCCAGTAATTTACGGAAAGCCCGGCTTTTGGTGATTTCGGAGGAAGGCGTAAACTCGATTTCAAAGCCGCTCGCCCGGTGCCGCATCATGATGCCCTGCTCAATCTGTGAGGGTGTGAGGCTGTCAACCCGAAGGACCTGCGAAAAGAACTGATCGGCACTGAACATGCGCGTAAAAAAATACCAGGCATCCCGGCTGCAGCACACCACCCAAAACACCTGTTTGGAGGTCTGCGAAATGAGCTCCCAAAACTGACGGATAGCTTCATAGCCGTTGATGTTTCGCAGGTACAGGTTTTGCAGCCCTTCGAAAATGATGATGCGTTTCTTGCGGCTGCGTTCGAATTTTTCGACCAACGCTTCCAGGGTGTCGGTTTCGGAAAAGCCGGCCGCTTTCGATATCACCCGCAGCATGGGTGCAGGCTCAAAAATGGTTTCCGCCAGATCGATGTGCACCAAACCGGTTTTGAGGGCCTCCTGCGATTTAAAGAAATGAATGAGCGTGCTCTTTCCGCTGCCTTTCTGCCCCACAATGGCCATGGTCCACGGGATGCCCTTGTACCACTGCTGATACCCCGTTACCAGATGCCCCAGATTTCCGGGACCGTCGAGGTAAAACCGCTTCTCAATCTGCAGCGAGCGCCGGAACAGCCGCTGATAAATAAAAGGCAGTTTTTCATCGTTGGTTTTGTTTTGAATGAGGTACTCTGTGAGGTTCAGGCGCTCGCGGGTGCTTTCAGTTTTCGGGGGTTCAAGGCCCAGAAAGCGCGCAAGAGGCGCATAGGCAGCCACAAAGCGCATGCGGCCGTAGCGGAAACCCAAAGAAAACTTATCACCGGCAAGGGCCGCCAAACGCTGACCGCGCTCCTTCCAGTTGAGGGCACCCTCCTGCACGAGCAGGGCTTTATCCTGCAGTTCGAAGGCATCATAGGTTCGTTCGCGCATCACCTCGCGCAGCCGCTTCATAGCCGAGGCGGGACCGGTGCGGACCAGCTTCACCCAGGCGCCCTGCTTTTCGCGGATTTCGGCCACATTGGCCTCCAGGGTATTGATGGCCCGCTGCAGACCGGTTTCGGCAATTTCCAGCGGATCGGCTTCGCCGTCCTCCGTGATGGCGAACACCGCTGCCTGAAGGTTGGTATCCGCAATGCCGGCAGCTTCGGGGAGTTCTGCCCGCTGCTTTTCGATAAACACATCAAAGCCGTGCGCGGCCGGGTCAAGCGGCCGAAAGGCTTTACTCTGCAAAAAGCGGGTAATCAGTTTCCGCCATTTAAAGCTGTCCGTGCGGATTTCCGGATCGGGGAAGCGAAGGGTCCGGGCTTCTGCCAGGGTCAGTTCTTCTTCAAAACGCTGCACAAAAAGGCTGGCGTCGCTCAGCAGCTGCCGGATCTGCTCGGTAAACGCACGGGCGGCGCCTGCATCTTCATCATCATCCTGACCCTCACTGCCGGCAGCAGGCAGCCCCTCCTGAATGGCTTTCTGAACGGCAGCAATCTTCGCCTTTACTTTCGCGGATGCAGCGCCCTCTTTCAGGATTTCCCGCTGTTCGGTAAGCAGGCTTATGGCCCTTTCGACCGGCACGTAACAGGCATCCCTGAAAAAATCGTGGGTAAGGGTCAGCAGCTGCGCTTCGAGGCCCTTCAGCTTGCTTTCAAGCGCAACAAGCTCCAGCTCAACCCGGAAATCGGTGATCACGCTGTTAAAACAGCGCTGCCATTTTTGGGCAACGGCAGCAGCCGGTTTCATAGCTGCCTTCTGAAGCTGCTGCACCCGGTGCGCACCAAACCGCTTAACCGGCAGCTCAAAGGTGCCGGTAAGTTCCGTAAAACGGACGTTCTTCTCCAAAAGCGGACCAAGCGCCGGGTGCTCTTTTGCCGGAAGTGCGTTGAGCGCCTCAAGGCGGCTGATGGCTTTGGTGATACGCTCAGCCTGTGCAGCACCGGCAAGCAGAACAAAGGAAGCCGGGGCGGAAGCGGGCTCCGTTTTGCTGCCGGAGGCTGCTCCGTTTGCCAGTGCTTCTTCCGGTTCGGAAACCGGATCTACCCCGCCCTCATCGAGCAGCATTGCAGCGACAATCACGGAGATTTTACTGCATGCAAATGAGACAGTATCGCGAAATACCGTTTCATCCCCGAGAATCAGCGCAGTACTGAGGGCCCTTAGCGGGAGCTCTTGGGTGAAATGGTAGGGCGAAGGCTTTTCGGAATTCCTGGTATTAAAGGCGTGGATTTTTTTCCCAACGCCAAAGCCGATCCGCTTGAACGCCTTCCCGGTTTTTATGTAGAGGGAATTTCCGGGTGCGCTGCGGAAGCGTTCATCCCCCTGCACACAAAGCAGCTTTTCGGGCAGGGTCTCAAGGGCGGTTAAGGTCTCTTTTTCCCACGCACCGGCTGCCCCGGCAAGCAGCTTTGCCATTTCCGGCGCTGCGAGCGCGCGGCGAAGCGCCTCAAGCTGTTCGAGCACCAGCCGTCTTCGCCCGGACTCCTCCCCCCTGATGCGCAGCAGCTGCACCCTTGCAACCCGCAGCTTTTCAGCAACCGGCGCCGTGAGCGCTTCATGGAACCGCTGCAGGGCCCGGGTAAGCTCCTCCTCATAAAAACCGGCTAATGCGGCGGCGGGTTTATCGTAGGCTACGGCCTCTTGCATGTATGCTGCCTGTATGCTCTTAAGCTTGATGATGGGTTTGAAATCGTATTCCTATTTCCAAAAATAGTAAAAAAAAGAGACAGCGAACGACCTTTAACAGTTTAATTCAGGCCGTTTATATCTCCCGTATCCGACAAGGTGCACCGTAAATTTTACTGCCTGATATAAACTTGTTTGATGCCCGGTTCAGCTCTAAAGCTTTGCATGTATTCCAATGCCGGCTTAAAAAAAAAGAGCATGAACCGGCTGCTTGTTTCTTTCCTGTTGATGTGCAGCTTCCCGTAAGTTCAGGCATCCAAACAGGTCCTTTAGGAGGAACAGCACACCCGGATTTACATCCGATTTACGTAAACCCCGGTCACAAGTCATGCTGCCATAACAGCTGAAACCTATTGCATGCCAATAAGGTGGAAATATCATTATTTATGTAACGTCAGGGCATCCCGCTTAAACTAACCCTCTGACATCAAAATATGCGTAAAAATAATATTACTCAGGGTGAATACTGATTTATTATAAAATCAATTTTACTAATTTTTCTTCTGATTTAATTTCAATGAAATAATATTTCCTGTATAAATCGTAACGCAGCACCACGTCAAACCGGTAACTGCACATGGGTACAGCTTTACGCATCAGGTAATCTGTTATTAAACGCTCAGTAGGTCATTTGTGATCAAATGCTTTAAGCCCGATCTGAATTGGACAAAATTCAACCTTTAGCTTTTTCCTGAAATTATGTGGTCTGTAATAATAAAGTTCGCTTTGATTGCCATTGCAATCTTTCATGCCTTTATGCCGGCAGCCGGCAGCACAGCTGAAGCCCAATCAATCACAGACCCTGTTGATCCGGTCGCTATCTTCACCACATCGGAGGGTTCTGATGCTGATATTATTTCGCGATATGTGGCTATTGTAGCTGAAAATCCTGATTTGGCTGTTTTATACTTTGAAGAGCTGGAAAACCTGATGGTTAGCGAGGAGCGCGCGGATTTACTGCCCTACGTGCTACTTATTGCACGAGACCTTACGCTCGCACATGATGCCTTAGAGAACCCTTACCCACGCTTTATTCAATATTTCCAAACGTTCAGCCCCAAAATACATTCAGATGCGCAACTCATTTCAGGAACGCATCTGGCAACCCTTATAAACAAAACGAGATCATCTCAGGAAGCTATTGATTTACTGGAGGCGCTTGATCCGCAAAAAAAACGTTCTTCTGCACCAGCAGTTTTAAGCAACTACTACCGTACATTGGCTAACAGCTACTATTTTAACGGTGCCTGTAACCGGGCCCTCGACCACTATTTTAGAGCGCTGCACTATTTGGAAGCGTCTGACCTTACTCCCGAAGGTCAAATGAATAATTATTTACAGGCCGTTAGTATACATCACACGCCCTATGCCCTTCACCTCATCAAAATCGGAAACTGTTACCACATGCTCGATGATCTTGATCAGGCACTGCGTTTTTATGAACGTGCCAAAGAGGCGTATAGCAATGACGCCGATGAAAGGGGCATTTTCTCTGCTGCGTCTAACATTGCGAGTATTTACCGGTTACTCAATAAGCCCGAGCAGGCCCTGGAAATATATCTGAACTTTGTGGACTACATCCGTGAAACCGGAACTCCTCTTTCGCAGGCACAGTATTTCATGAATCTGGGAAACGTATATACCGATCTCGATCAGTTTTATGAGGCAGGAGAAAGTTACTTGCAGTCTTTCCGGATATCGCAGGAACACGGCTTTAATTACGGAATTGCCATCGGACAGCTCAATGTTGGCTATTCAAAATACAGACAGGGTATGTACAACGAAGCCCTTGAAGCGTACCAGGCCGCCGCGCCCTTAATTGAAGAAATGCAGCTTCGTTATGAATTCCGGCAGCTTTTATACAACACGTCCCGACTTTATGAAGCTATGAATGAGTTCGAACCCGCATTCACCTATTTTAATAAATTTCACGAATTAGACCGTGAGCTCCTCAATGCTGAGTATAAAGTTGAGGCAGAAGAACTGAAGGTGAAATACGAGATTGACCTTAAAGATTCGGAGCTGCTGCTTCAGGAGCTTCAGATTGCCGATAAACAAAATCAGCTGCGGATGCAATGGTTTATGATAGTGGCTTTACTGCTGCTGTTTTCAGTCACCGGCTTTTCTGCGCACATCCGGCACAAAAACTTAAAAAGCCTATACGAAAGAAGCCGTGAGCTCGAGGCTTCCCAAAAATTCATCCGAAATTTCAGCATATCCCGGCTTGAACAAACCGATGATGACAGCCCCTATGAAGCACTTTATGCGCAAATTCTGGAACAGCTGAACAATCACAACATATATACCCAACCGGATCTGAGCCTGAGCCGGCTGGCCGAAATTCTTTCATCTAACACAACCTACGTTTCAAGAGCTATTGTTACCTATTCCGAGATGAACTTCAACAACTTTATTAACTATCACAGGGTACTTGAAGCGAGAAGGCTTATTCTGAAAAGCGATAGTGAGCTAAGCACAGATGATATAATCGTAGCATGCGGTTTTAATTCGAGGGCCTCCTTCTACCGTTCATTCAAAAAGTTCACGGGGATGAGTCCTTCAGAATTTGCCCGCCTGAAAAATCAGCAGCCGGCCGGTCTTGAAGCTGATATATCTGATAACTGAAACTTCTTTGCAGGGAAGCTTTTCCGCAGTCGCGATTAAAGGGTCTCAGATTCTAAATTTAGCGTTTGAGATTCCTTTAGCCCTCTTTTTTTTGATTTTGAGACAACAAATATGAGTATTGAGACGACAAATTGAGCAGGATCGCATAGCTTAGCTGAAGTACAAACACAAAGTAACAACAGCATCTTATTCCTAATGATGAACGCTAAGCTGATAACAGATCAATTCGTGTATAATTTTTTCTCCCTCAAAAAACTAATCAATTTCAATGTTTCGGACTTTAGGTTGTCGTATCTGCATGAAGAGAACATGCATAGAATGCCAACCTTCCGATTTAGCATCGCAAGCTACAGATGCAGGCGAAAGTCTTTATCAAAAATAACGACTGCAATTAAACCGGCATTAGTGATGCTGGTCTCGCATCGGAAGCAGACTCAAATGAGGGGGCCAACGCGACAGGCTTAAATAGCGGGACCGGCAGGTGTGGCGATGCAGTGCGCCGGCGCAGCCGATGAATCAGCCCTCCCCGCCGCAGCTGCCGGGCGCTCCAACACAAACCCCCATCGGCAGCGGTTTGGGCCTGCTGCTCGCCGCCGGGGGTGCCTACGCCATCAGAAGGCTGCGTAGCAGTAGTGATGGAGACTAACATCTGCATTCAGGGGAAGTACTGCAAACATACTTCCTGTGCAGACAGGTATGTAATGCGAATTTATTCGAACTAAAAGACCTGTTAGTGTTTAATTGGCAGGTCTGCCGAAGCATGATTATTTCTCAGACGGTGCATTCCCTACATAACAAGCATAACAAGCAAGGCCAAGGAGATTGATAAAAGTAAATACGTGAGTCATGAAACTTTTATCAATAATGAGGCTAACCCAACTACCGGTTACCTAAGGCCGGTAGTTGGATATCTCCCAAAAGCTTTGTCGCCGGAAGGCGGCAAAGCTTTCTTTTTTTGCAACTGAATACATCCCATAGCACCGAAATCTTCCTCACTCCTGCTATTCAGGATGTAATTCCCCGCAGCTTCTCAGCTTAAGTCAGCTTCCCCGATTTACCGGATTATGTAAGATTCGGCTGATTAAATGCTGCGACCCTGCAATTTCAGCGAAAAGTATTTAAAGCGTTTATTTTCAATCAAGATGTAAGGATTTTGTGATTACGCACTCTAAACACCCAAGCCTTGCATAATCCGTTTTCTGCAAAGCAAACAGGCGGTTTATCACATTTTCCATCCTTAAAATTTCAGCTTATTCTTATGAAAGCATATATCCAACACCTTCTTGCCGATATCAGGGCAGCACATAAAAGAGATTCATCCGTTTCAGCAGGCGAGGCTGCTTCCGAAAGCGAAAACTTGGAAATGCATTTTGAAGATATTGAAAGATGGCTTAGCGGGCATGCATCAAAACCACTGCACGATCACTGCGGTCTTAGCAAAAATGACTTCCCGCCTGAGAATCAACTCAGCGACGCAGAACTCATACTTTTAACGGATGCCTTCACAGAAATGCTCGAAAGCTGGAATATCAGTGTATCATTACCCGAACAGCTACCCCTGCGGATGAGATATGTGCTGATAATCGGATTACTGGACAGAAAAATAAGTCCGATCCGAACAGGCTCCTTCGTTTATGATTTTTGCACCGGTTACGCACCCGGCTGCGAACTCGCACAGTACTGTAACTGCCTCAAATACTGGGATATGGGTAACGACCCCGAAAGTCCGGTGACCTACTGAGCCCCTCTCCTCCTGCTGCTGAATGTATCACCGCATCTGAAAACATCCATTTAACGGATGCTGCAATTTCCTGAAAAATCCGAAACATGCTCCGAAATGTGTTCTGCGGTAGCAGGTACCTGAATAGCCGGATACAGGAAGATCCAAAAAAGCAAGTCTTATAAGCATTGCAAATATTACACTTACCTAAACATCTGCGCACCATAGGCCGCAATTCCGCCAGCTTCGCGCCGGGCGGCCATCCCGCCTTTCTCATGCCTTCGGGCAAAAAATAAATATCTGCGCAAATCTGCGTGCCATTGGGGAGCTTGGATTCCTCCCACCGCCATCACGGAAACGCCGTCTTGGTGTCTTTAAACGGCCAAAGAATTTTGGGGCGTTATCCGGGAATTCGTGCCTGAAAATTGTTCTAACCGTTGGGGTGCCGCACGGTTATCGGGATGAGGGTCTTGGGGTGGTAAAGCACCCGGGGCGGCTTTACGTGTCGAGCTCACCCCTCCCCTCTCCTGAAAAGATCACGATGCTATATTGGGTCGGGTGCTCAGGAGAGGGGCTTTTTCTTTCCGGATGACTTCCGATTTCGGGAGTCAGTGGGGCGCATCTGCTACAAACCTTCGGCTCTTACCGGAGCCGGGAGGCATAAAAAAACCTCCGGAGTTTTGAACCACAGAAGGTTTTTTCATATCGCCAGAAAGCAACATCCCGAAAATTATCCGCGAAAATCCGGCACGATCCGCCAAATCCGCGTGCCATATCACGTGCACACAGCGAACTGTACCATCTTTAACCTGCGTATTTATTACTATTTTTTATTTTTCAGGAACATCAGATAAATGCTACTTTGTTGGCTTAGTCCGTAAAAGTACGTTTATCGCCTAAGTCTGTGAAGTTTCTCTACACTTTTTTTCTGCTTATTGCCGGCTGTGCGCTCTGCGACCCTGTTTTTGCCAAATCAAATCAGTCCGACACCCCGCCTGACGGCTATCCTTTTTCGGTGAGCTTTACCCGCGGTGCAGATTATTTCGGGACGCTGCAAACCTGGGCCATCACCCGCGATGCGAACGGCATCCTGCTTTTCGGCAACACCAATTTTGGCATTCAGCAGTTCGACGGTACGCATTGGCGCAATATCCCGACACCCGCGAGCTCGCACGCGCTTTCTTTTGCGACAGATGAAAACGGAACCATCTATGCCGGCACCAATACTTCTTTCGGCAGGCTGATCTATGATGAAGCGGCCAATTACAGCTTTGAGCCCCTCACACATTTATTACCTGATTCCATCACATCCATTCAGGATTTTCGCTTCACGGCTGTTAACGGAGCCTTCGTTTATTTTTTATCGGGGGATGCGGGCTTCAGATACGACCGCAACAATGGAACCATTAAACCCTTTTTACCGACCGGGAACTTTTCCGATGTCCGGCAGATCGGTTCCCAAACCTGGATTCACGATTCCGGTCGCGGGCTCTATTATTATGACGCAGATGGAACGCTAACCAACGGCGGGTTTCCCCTCATTACCTCATCACTTTACTTGCTGAATCTGAGCGGTAAACCTGCAGCCCTTACCCCAAATGGCGACCTTTGGATACTGACCGGTAACGACTGGCACCTTTCGGCACAGCTTCAGGATTTCGGTAACGAGCGTTTTATTGGCATTGGTGACGTACTTGTCCTGCATGATGGCAGTATAGCTGTTGCCACATCCGCCGGCGTATTCGTGTTTGATGCAGCAGGAAATCAGACGTACCACTTTTCAGATCAAAATCTGCTTACAGCTAATCTTTCTCACCGGCTCTATCAGGATGCGGACGGAACGCTTTGGGTTTCAGGAGCTAACGGAATTACCGCTATTGAAATCGGGCGGCCCATGCGAAGGTTTTTGGGAACGCAGGGCTTGCCGGAAAGCGACCTTGTTACAGTAACCGAGTTCAATCAGCTTGTTTTTGCAGGCACAAACAACGGTCTTTACAAAGGTGAGGCCAATCGTTTTTCCAGAATAATTGAAGATCAGGTAATCTACGCTTTCCATGAAACGCCTGCCGGACTGCTGATTGCCACTTCCCGCGGATTGTATGTATATGATGCGTCCGGAAACATCACCATGCTTTTTGATGAAGGCCGGGTTTTTAGTTTGGCAGGAAGCCGGAAATCAGCATCTCTTTTTTATTTCAATGCGCTGGGAGACGGGCTTTGGGCAGCTTCCCTCAACGCAGACAAAACCTTTTCTTTTACCCGAATCTTCCCCTACGAAAACACCATTTTTACCATAAATGAAGACCGCTACGGGGATATCTGGCTGGGTACGGGCAGAAACGGCGTCATTCAGCTGAAAGTAAGGAGAGACCAAGCCGGCCTTCCTGAAGTAACAGCTCACCGGCAGTTCACTGCGGCTGACGGGCTTCCGGCGGACAGCTACAACTACACCAAGCAGACGCCCGATGATGTGGGATTTATCACCGAAGACGGCTTCTACCGGCTGAACGGGGAGCGGGATGCCATCATAAAAGACACCCGCTTCGGTGCACTCTTTGGAGAGGAAGGCGGTTTCCGGGTATGGCCGGTAACACCGGGCCGCGACGGAAACACCTGGATTGCCCGGGCCGCCTTGAAAATCGGCAAATCGACCTACAATGAAGCGACCGGCCTTTACGATTGGCACGAAAGTGAATTCACCCGCATGGCCGTGTACCGCAACGTGAGTGCCATCCACGAATCAGCCAACGGCAGGGTTTATTTTCAGGCATTTAACCGAATCGGCTATTTTGATCCGAACATTCCGAACAGGCCGCTGCCGCAGTTTCGGACGCACATCACCCATGTAACGGCATCCGATTCGCTGGTGTATCAGGGCTGGGGAAGGTCAGAAAACGGCAGCCGTCCGGTGATGGCATACGACAGCAACAACCTGCGCTTCAACTTCGGTCTGATATCCTTCCTGCCTGCCGACCGGAACGCCTATCAGTACAAACTCGAAGGTGCCGACACTGATTGGTCAGACTGGACGAACGAGCTTTATGTCGATTACCGAAACCTGCGGGAGGGCACCTACACCTTCCGCGTGCGCGGGCGTAACCTGTATTATGTACCCTCGGAGCCGGCGAGCTTCACCTTCACCATCCTTCCGCCCTGGTACCGGAGTTTGTGGGCATATCTGGGATACGGCATCTTTTTCATCGGCATCGTTTTCGGATTCTCGAAATGGCGAACGCAGCAACTTTTGGAGCGTCAGGCCGAGCTCGAGGAGCAGGTAGCCCTGCGCACCGAAGAAGTGCGGCAAAAAAGCGAACAGCTTGAAAAGCTGGATAAAATCAAAAGCACCTTTTTCTCCAATGTTAGCCATGAGTTTCGCACTCCGCTTACGCTGATTAAGGGACCAACCGAGCGGCTGATTGCCGACAAAACCCTCCCCCTGCAAAAGCGCATCAGCGAGTATGAGCGCATCCTCGAAAATTCAAACCGCCTGCTTTCGCTTATAGATCAGATCCTGAATCTGTCCAAAATGGAAAGCGGAACCTACACCTTACAGCTGCGCCGGGTTGAACTTACGGCCCTGCTCAGAAAAATTGCCGGATGGTACCGCGAGCTCGCCCGGCGAAAAGGCCTTGAGTTTCACTTACAGCTGCACGATGAGCCGTTTTGGATATACGCCGATACGGAGCTGACCGAACTTCTTTTTTCCAACATCCTTTCCAATGCGGTGAAATACACACAAGATGGAAGTGTAGCCCTGAGCTGCATCATCACCGGTGAAACCGCTGAAATCCGGGTGAAAGATACCGGCATCGGGATTCCCGCCGGTGAACAGCAGCATATTTTCGACCGCTACTACCGGGCCAAGAGCGGACTACTGAGCACCTCCGGCTCCGGTATCGGACTGAACCTGGTAAAATATGTGGCCGGGCTTCATGGCATGGAGATTGCCCTCACATCAGAAGAGCAGGCCGGAACCGAAGTAGCGATTGGCTGTAAAACAGGTCTTGCCCACATCAAGGCCGACTATACCGTTCTGGAAGATGACGACAGCATCCAAATGCATCCGCAAAATACACCGCCTTTCGAGCACAGGCACCTTCCGTTCAGCGGCACAGAGTCCTTACCGGAGGCGAATCTGTCAGCCGTAGCAACAATTGACGAGTCCGAAGACATCCCCCTGCTGCTGCTCGCCGACGACAACCATGATATCCGTGCGTTTATCCGCTCGGTCCTTGGCAATGAGTACCGCTATGCCGAGTGCGCAAACGGGCTTGAGCTGGTAGCCATATCCAAATCGCTGCAGCCCGACATCATCCTATCCGATGTGATGATGCCCGGGCTCGACGGCATTTCAGCGAGCCGCATCATTAAAGAAGACCCGGAGACCGCGCACATCCCCATCATCATGATTACCGCAAAAGGCGGAAACCATAATGAGCTGACCGGCCTGGAATCGGGCGCGAATGATTACATCACCAAACCATTCTCCCCGGAAATACTGCGCGCCCGGGTATTCGGGCAGCTCACCCTGCTGATGCGCCTGAGAAATTATTACAGGCAGAAACTCAGGCTGAAACCGGTGCCATCAGCATCCGGAACAGAAGCAGCGGCAGGTGCAGTCACAACAAAAGATACGAGCGCACATCAGCCTGATTCGATGCCGGATTGGCAGCAAAAAATTGATGCCGATCTTCACAACCCGGATTACTCCGTTCAGGATATGGGCGCAACACTTGCAATGAGCAGTTCAAGTTTAAATCGGTTCATCAAAAAAGAAGCCGGGTGCAGCCCGCAGGAATATATCAGAAGAAGACGCATAGAGCTGGCCTGTGCATCCATGAAGCAGCAGGAAGGAACCATTAGTGAGATCGCCTACGCGGTGGGATTCAACAGCCTGAGCTACTTTTGCCGGGTGTTCAGGCAGCTCAAAGGGGTAACGCCAAAACAATTTATAGAAGGGGTTTGATTCGGGGAGTAGCCCGCTGCCCTTTTCGGAATTACGTTGTGAAATCAAGGCCGTTTTTACAGCCGGGAGCGGGTTGGATGTTTAAATTCAGAAATGTGTGCTTAGCCCCTGAACCTTTTTTTACCCCGAAACTCAAAGCCCCTCTCCTGGCAACTAATCTGACCCAAACTACCCCATACAGGTCTGAAAAGGGGCCTGGAGTACGTTCAACCCCGTTTTTTGGGCTATCCGTACTATAGTTTGGGAAATGCGTACTAACACCCCAAAACTAAATTATTTTAGCTTGTCTCTTAATTGAATACATGAATAAGTGTGTTCAGAGCTAAAAATAAATCAGAAATAATATTGCAGCAATTATGAAGTACTTCAACAAGTTTATGATAAAATATTCAATCTTAACCATAATGGTTCTGTGCTTTAGCACTTTATTTATTGAAATACTTGCACAATCAACAGAGCGCATTGATTTAGACGCGAAAAACCAGATATTTACCAACTCTGAAGAAAACGATTTTTTGCTGAATAGTGGCTTTGCCGGTGGTGATGGCCTGACACCTCAAACAGCTTTTCAAATATCAACATGGGAACATCTTCATAACATTCGTAATACGAACGGTGTTTACTTTCAGTTAATAAACGACTTAGATGAAACTACTGCAGGATATCACACCTATGCGAGTGAAAGCGCAAATGGAGGAGAAGGTTGGAATCCGATATTTATGTTTAGTAATGTGAATATATCCGGCTCGGATGGCAACGGCGGCAGGTTTACTATAAAGGGACTGTATATAAACAGAAATTCAGGTTTTACGGGTATTTTTGGTCGTATTAATGAAAACACAGTTATTCGGGATATAAATATCGATTCTCCTGAAATAACAACAAATTCATCACAAGCAGGAATCATTGCGGGTGGTATTTTTGAAAATAATGTAACGACATTAATTGATAATGTGCATATTTATAATGCTATTATAAACGCTTCCTTATCAGATCATGTAGGTGGTTTTATCGGAAATGGCAATAATGACCTCACGATTTCCAACTCTAGTTTTAGCGGAACTATTTATGGTAGAGTATATGTGGGAGGATTGATAGGAGAAAGTTTTGGAACTATTGTAGGATCTTCGACTCAGGGCACAATTAATTCCGATGCACTAGCTGGGGGATTAGTTGGACGAAAAAGAAGAGGGAGTGTTGCTCAAAGTAATTCTACAATGGTTGTAGGAGGAAGAGCCCTATTAGGCGGTTTGATTGGTGGTATTATTTCTAATTCATCAAATATGGTGACTATGCACCAAAGTTTTGCAACAGGCCGTGTTTTTGCAAATACAGCATTAATTGATAATGTTTTTGAAGACTATACACACATTGGTGGACTTGTTGGTACAACTAGGGGTGGGATATTGACAGAAGTTTTTACTACAGGAACCGTAAGTGGGAAGCAATATGTAGGCGGAATAACCGGATATCTATCTGATAACAGTACAATTACTAATGCCTATGCAACAGGAAACATATATTCAAACTTTGAAGGCTCAGGCATAGCTTATGTACAAACTGGTGCTGTAAGTAATGTATATGTAACTGGCAATAGAGGTGTATTTAATCCAAATATTTTTATGGATTCAATTAATGCGATTGTGAACACAGGTTTACAGGCTAATGGATATTGGAATACGAACTCAAGTGGTGCGGTCAACTCCACGCTTGGCACGGGCTTATCCCTCTCGCAATTTTATCAGGCTTCAAGTTTTTCAGGATTTGACTTTTCGGAATCAGGTCCCTGGGCCATTATTGAGGGCAAGTCATTCCCATATCTGAAGGCTATACCGCTCGATTTTCCGCCGGGATATATATTTGATTTTGATGTGGTTAGTGAGTTTTCTTCCAACATAGAGATATTGAATGATGGAGAAACTGCATCCATTCAGCTTACAGTGCGCAATGACGGATTTGATGATTTAATGAGCGATGCAGAAGTAGTTTTTAGCAAGCAGAATTTGAGTGATCTGAGCTTCAGCTCGGGTACGGTTACCGACTCTACCTGGACTATCGGACCGCTTTCAAGTGGGCAATCGGCGTCTATAACAGTTACGGTACAAAAAACAGATTCAGAAGTGGGCTTTTTGTCGGCTTTGGTAAGTTATCTGGATCAAAACGATACCGTTGTCACGCAAGATTATACCGTCAAGATTGCACCACCTCCCTACGGAATGGCTTCTGCGATGCAGTTTAACGGGTCAAATCAGTATGCATCCACAAATATATCTGCTGAAGATGCTGGATTTACAAATAGCAGTTTTGCTGTGGATGTGTGGGTCAAGCCCGATAATTTAAACGGTACATCCGTAATTTTAGGCCAGCTTTCCGGTGATTCAGGTGAAAGATTACAGATTGGACTTCATGATGGAAATGCATTCATGAGTTTTTCCGGAGACGTGCTTACAGGCAATACAGCCCTTGCATCAAATATCTGGTATCATCTGGCTTTTGTATATGATGCCGATACGATGGAGCAAAAGATTTTTCTGAATGGCATTGAAGATGGCAGCCGGACCGCAGCCAATCATTTCAGCGGGACTTCGGAGCTATACATAGGACGTGGGAGCGACGGATACTTCAGTGGTCAGATGGATGAACTGCGCTTGTGGACCACAACTTCTTCCTGGCTGTTACATCAGACCATCAACCCTGATTCAGATGTTTTCCATGACCTGAGCAGTTACTACAGGTTTGATGCTAATCAAGGTGATATCCTTTTCAATTTCAAAGGGGTTAACGCTACCCTTTATGGATCGCCGGATTGGGTATCCTTTAGCGGGGTACCTGCCGGAAATGTAAGTGCATTTGCAACTGTCGGAAATGATGCTAACGTTGGTTCTGTCGGAGATGAGTTGGTCGTATCCGGACTCACAACCAATGCAATTCACCTTTACAAGAAAGGTGAAGGTTCTAAGCCGCTTCGCAGTATTAATGCTCCGGGTGAGCAGTTCAGCACTGTAAACGGATTTCAAACGATTGTAAACAACCGGCTCAACACCACATTCGGGCTTGTTCCCAGAGGAGATATAGAGATAACAGGTCAGCTGGACCTAAGCTATGGTACAGCCGTTGGCGAAAACCTTTTGAATGACCCGCTTTATGTAATCTTTCGCCCGCATCCTGACAGCAGCTGGGTACCTGACCTGAACTGGAATAATGACACATCAGCGCGGGTATTTACCAGATCCGGAGTTATTCATCGGGGTGAATACAGTGTAGCTTCATTTAGGGTTATAGAGCCAATTATAACCCATTCGTTCCTGAGTATGGATGACCCAAACCCAAATGACATTCGGGTTGAGATTCAGCTAACAAATCAGGGCCCGGATGTTGCCCAAAATATGGCTTTACTTTTTGAATGGGACGAAAATATTACTCTTCCTGGTTTTGGCTCAGAAATTCCGGAGTTCGACAGCACTACGAATATTCTCAGTATCGGTAATATTGATGCAAATGATTCTAAATCTTTTGTATTCTCTTTTAATTACGAAAATTCGCTTCCGTTCTCTGTTTCAGCCGTAATTCAACAAACCGGAAACTTATTGATATCGGATCCGGGCAATTTAACAGAGAATTTTATCATAAGTGCTCCCCCCTACGGCGGCGGATCTGCCCTAAACCTCGGGGGCGCGCTTGCTACCAATACTGGCGGCAGTGCGCTCGGGCTGGTGAACAGCAGCTTCACCGTTGAGGCCTGGGTGAAACCTTCGTCAGTTTCCGGAGACCGAACCATTTTGGGTCAGAATATTAGTGGTAACCCCGATTCCCGCACCATACACCTCATTCTGCGAAACGGCAGGGTACACATGGGCTTTTATGGCGATGACTTAACCGGGCAGACCGACGTTCCGGCCGGGCTATGGTCGCATGTTGCCTTTACCTATGATGTGAACACCAACGCGCGTACCGTATATCTGAACGGGGTAGCCGATGGAACCGACTTTGCCACCGGGCCTTTTATGGGTGAAGGAAATGTCTATATCGGCCAATGGAATAACGAAAATTTCCTGAATGGGCGCATAGACGAACTCCGTATCTGGAACACGGCACGCAGTCCGGAGGAAATTCGCCAAACCATGCACCGCACCATTTCTGTGCTGGAGGCCGATTTCCAAAACCTCAATGCCTATTACCGTTTTGATGAAGGCACGGGCACGACAGCCTACGATCTGCGCAATGGCTTTAACGCCAGCCTTTTTGGCAGCGGAGAATGGGAGCCAAGTCAGCCCGGCATCGGTCAGCAATCGGCTTTTGTAGCATCAGGTCAGACAGGAAGCTCCGGTAATTCCGGCAGCGCCATAAGTATAGAAAATCTGACCGGCAGCGATGTTACGCTGTATGCATTCGGCGGGCTGAACCGCGCCCTGCGCACCGCTGATACCCCCGGAGAGAACTTCTCCGACCCGCAGCTTCAGGAACTGGGTATCACCGCGCGGTCGGCTCAGGTTTGGGGATTAAGCGCCCCCGATTCCGCCGCTGCATCCCTGCGTATTGATTATAGCAGCTTAGCGGCAGACTCTCCCCTTATTGATTCCCCCGGCATTATCTTCCGGGAGGGCCCCGGCCAAGCCTGGAGCCTGCTGCCCGACAGCCTGTGGACTATTAACTTTAATGAAAGAGACATCAGCTTCAGCGGTCCGCTGCCTTCAGGGGAGTTTTCCCTGGCTGCCATGCCGTTCATGAGTTCGCCCTACTCCGGCAGCACACCCGGCTGGCGCATGATAGGCGCCCCCGGAGCCTTTGCCCGCTACAACAACGTACTGGCCGACATCTGGACACAGGGCTTCCCCGGCGCCTCAGAGGGGGAAAACGGCGACCCCAACGTGTTTTTCTATGATGAGGCCCAGAGAAGCTGGGTTCCGCCGGCGGCCTCGACCAACCTTCTCGGCACGGGCAACGATACGGGGTTCCGCTCCACCGGGAGAAGCGCAATCGTGTACTTCTTCGAGGATCAGTATCCGTTCAATGTCCGCTACTCCGGCATTATGAACGCGCAGGAAACGCAGGTTCAGCTTCCGGCAACCGTGCTAAGCGAAGATGACGGTTTTCAGGGATGGCACCTGGTTTCCAACCCCTTCCCCTTTCCGATCGACTGGACCCGCGTGGTTGCCGACGGCCTGAGCGAAGTGGCCCCGCCCATCTTCCTGTTCGATGCCAACACTTTCGACGGGGCAGGCGGATTCCGTGTGCACTACGGCTTCAACATCCCGGGGCTGCCGGGGCAAATTCAGCACGACGGCATCATTCCGCCCTTCCAGGGCTTCTTCATTCGAACCGCACAAATCGACGGCACCCCCGGTTTGCTTACGTTCAGGCCGGCCCATCAGGCCGAGAACGGCGGCGGTCAGC
Source organism: Balneolales bacterium (assembly GCA_020832405.1). Classification (GTDB taxonomy): domain Bacteria; phylum Bacteroidota; class Rhodothermia; order Balneolales; family Cyclonatronaceae; genus Cyclonatronum. Next base: position 1,664 of record JAFIET010000033.1, on the reverse strand, counting down.
TTTTCCGGCAGGGCACGGATGATGAGACCGAGCCTCCCCTGCACCTGCTGCTATCGGTCGAAAATGCCGAAGGCACACAAGCCCGCAGCAGTCTGCTCAAAATTGAAAAAGCAGCTGAGGATGATGCCGGCGATGCAGCCAACGGCTTTGTTTTAGCTGAAATCGGTTTGCCGGCCTCGCTGGTGTGGGATCAGCTCACCTTCGGGCTACAGGGTAGCGGCACACATCACAGCCCTTTGAGCATGAAACACCTGCACCTGCAAACCGGCCATAGCTACAGCTTCCCGGTGCTGTTCGATGCGCAGCAGGCCGGCACCTACACCCTGCGCATCCCAACCCTGGAGACCTGGCAGCACGGGCAGGTGCGCCTCAACGATCATCACACCGGCGAAACGGTTGTGATGGAGGCCGGCAGCAGCTATGTGTTTCAGCACAGCCCGGCGCAGAGCCGTCCGGCAGCTGAAGGAGGCCGCAACCTTGCCGCCACAGCTGACGGTTTTGAAACCACCCGCACGCCGGCAGGCCGAAACGCTTCCGCTACGGCTACGGCAGAATCTTCGCGGGCACTAAACGCTCCAATCGGGTTCCGTAACAGCGGCTTTGAACGCAGCGGTTCGGCAGCTCAAAACAGTGCGGATGCCGGCTCAGCTGCTGCGCAGCCGATGAGCGGAGGGCGCCCGGCCGGACCTGCCCCGCGCTTCAGCCTGCAGCTGCTGTTCAGCAAACCCGAACAGATGCAGCCGGAACTGCCTTCGCAGCTCGCCCTCGATCAGAACTACCCCAACCCCTTCAACCCGACAACGACCATACAGTACGCGCTGCCGGAATCGGGACAAATCCGCCTCGATGTGTTCAATGTGCTGGGTCAACGGGTAGCAACGCTGATTAACGGAGAGCAGACTGCGGGCTTCCACAGCCTTCAGTTCGACGGCTCCCGCCTGTCAAGCGGGGTGTACCTGTACCGCCTGCAAAGCGGCAATCAGGTGATTACCCGCAAAATGCTGCTCGTGAAGTAGGGGTCGCGGGTCGAGGGTCGAGGGTCGAGGGTCGCAGGTCAATAGTCTTAGAATAGAAACATTCGACCCTTGACCCAAGACCAGAGACTCGCGACCAGAGACCCGCGACTTCACCTGCCTGTTCAGGCTTTGAAAACTTACTCCTGCAACTCAAAACACGAATTATCCCCATGAAAAAATTTATTTCTGCCTTTGGCGCTTTTTTGACCCTCATTACTATCGCGCTGCTTTTGTCGGCAGCACCCGCCGATGCACAGTACCGCGACGACCCGGATTGGGGGCGTCAGGGACCCGCACAGCCAACGGGCAACCCAAGCGGCCCGCCACAACTGCCGGGTGCCCCGACCCAAACCCCCATCGGCAGCGGCCTCGGCCTGCTCCTTGCCGCCGGCGGCGCTTACGCGGTCAGAAAGCTGAAGCAAAAGCCGGAATAGAGCAGCATTCGACGGCGTCCCGGCTGGGTTTGCGGGGTTGTTGGCTTTTGGCTTTTGGCTTTTAGCTTTTAGCTTTTAGCTTTTGGCGGCGGACTGCGGTCCGGCGGCGGCGGTCGGCGGCCAATCTCTTAATTCGCGGAAATCCGGCCCGATCAGCGTGCCATTATCGCGACAGACCTCACCCCAACCCCTCTCCTGAAAAGGCCACGAAGCC
>JAFIET010000138.1 GCA_020832405.1 Balneolales bacterium | reverse complement strand
GCTCTTTCAGATCAAAGAGAGCAAGGTCCGTAACTTTTCTTCAGGCAGCGGCATCCGTTTTCGAAACACCTACTCCATAGCACAAACCGGCACTGATGATATCTGGATTCAGGGCTATCCGCAGTTTATGCTTCGCTACAACGCTGAAAACAAACTCCTGGAAAACTTTAACCGTGCCGGCGGATTGGTACGAAATTTCCAGTACCTGTTTGCAGATCCTTCAGATGACACCATTTACAGTTATAATGACAGAACCGGACTCTGGAAATTTGTAAACGAAGCCTGGGAGAGACAAAGCTGGTTTGACCCCTTTTTTACGCCGCGCAGTCCCGGAATAACGGCAACACACCGTAACAGGGAGGGGCTTTTATTTCTTGGAACTACAGAGGGCCTGATTGTTAAGAGTGATGAATCTCTTTTTTTGGCAAATGAAAAAACCGGGCAGCAGCTGAACAGAGTGCGGATCATTCGTGAGCAGGACGACGGAACCCTCTGGATGGGCACCAACGGTTCAGGGCTTTTCCGGCTTAACCCGACAGACTGGAGCTTTCAGCAATACACTACCGAAGACGGGCTGAGCAGCAACTTCATCCGTGACATTCACCTTGCCGCTGCCGACACCCTATGGCTTGCCACACAGGATCGCGGCCTTAACCGCATCATTCTGGGAAGCGACGGTACCATCAGCAGTTCTGCTTCCATTCTGCCCTCCGACGGCCTGCTCAATCATGGCCTGCACCGCATCATTCCCGATCAGTTTGGGTACCTCTGGGTTAACTCCAACGGCGGCATTATGCGCTTTTCGGTAGAAAACCTCAATGCTTATGCAAGCGGGAAAACAAGCCTTCTCCAAATCCTCAAACTTACTGAAAATCAGGGACTTATCAACAGCGAAGGCAATGGTGGTGTCGATAACGCGGGGCTGATGCTGCAAAACGGGCTTATTGTATTTCCAAATCAGGCCGGTGTAGCGATAATTAACCCGCAGGATTTCATCAACCTGAAAACAGAACGCCTGAACCGTCCGGTAATTGACAGATTCACCTTTAACAACGAAAGCCTGCAGGCAGGGTTATTTCAGGAAATCGTACTCCCATTGGGCAACCGCGATTTTCGGGTTAGCTTTACCCTGCCTAACTACAGTAACCCAGACCTGATTACCTTTTCATACCGGCTCGAGGGTTTGAATTCTACTTGGCGCAATCCGGTTTCGGGGCGCACAGCTGTTTTCACAAATGTACCTGCCGGGGAGTACCGCCTTCAGGTTCGGGCCGCCAGGCCCGACGGTACCTTCCAAACAGTAAGTCTTCCGGTAGTGGTGCCCCCGCATTTTTATGAAACCATCTGGTTTTTCATCTTCTGCATCCTTCTGGGCCTCATTACGATCGGAATCCTGCACCGCTCCCGCACTAAAACACTGCGCCTCAGGGAAATGCGCACCCGAAGCCTGCTCGAGCTGCAAACCTGCTATGTAATCAGAACTGACCTTGCGGGCAATTACACCTATGCCAACCCCAAATTCATCGAAGTTTTTGGATTCCTGTATAAAAACAATGAATCCAGAACCATTGATTATCAGGGAAGGAACTGCATGAGTTCAATTGCACCTGAGGACCAGCAAAAAGTAAAAAAAACCATTGATGATTTAATTGCCCAACCTTACAAGGTCATACAGGTTGATATGCGCAAGCCGCTCAAAGACGGCACCAAAGCCTTCACCTTGTGGGATTTTTCCGTGGTTTTCGGATTAAATAACAAGCCGGCTGAAATTCAGTGTGTGGGGATCGATTATACAGAGCGTAAAAAACAGGAAAAGCAGCTGAAGGAAAGTGAGCACAAACTTCAGCGTACCATCGAATCTGTACCACACCCCATGCTTATTGTTGATGAGAACCTGAGCATACAGTTTGTGAATGAAGAATTTCAGCGGGTGTTTGGCTATGAAGAGCCGGAAATTTTGGGGGAATCAGCCGTTAAACTCCTGCCGGACAGCAGCAATTCAGACCATATCAAAAGACTGTGGAACAGAATCCGCTCGCAAGAAAATGTAAAAAGAATTGGTGGTTTTCAGGCCGTCTTATCCAAAAACGGCAATGAGATTGCTGTTTTCATGAGCCTGAACCATTTCAGCAGCGGCGGCAGGAAATCGACCATTATTATCTTGCAGGATGTTACCGAGCTGAAGATACAGCAGGATGTTATCCTCAAACAGAACAAAACCCTGCGGGATATCGCCTGGCATCAGTCGCACGTAGTGCGCCGGCCGGTCGCTAATATTTTGGGGCTGATAGATTTTATCACCAGCTATCCGGAAGAAACCCTGCATCAGCAGAAAGAGCTGCTCGAAATGCTTAGAACGAGTGCCCTCGAGCTTGATGAAATTGTAAAAGACATGGTGCGCATGTCTAACGACAGCGAGTTTGAGCGGTAAATTATTGCGAACCATTTCTTTAACTTTAAGAAAGATCAGCCCCTGCAGTTAATATCGTTTTTTTTGATTTAACGGGTCTGCCTGCGCTTCATTAATATTGAACAGGCCTTTTTTTAAACTTATTTTAATAAAACTTCAAACAACAACAGCAACCGGTATTTTAAAAGGGTTGGGCATTAATAAACTGCACCTTAAGCTGTTTGCTTCAACGGAAACTATTGTATGATTTCATGGAAGACGTCCTAAACCAAAGTATCAGCAATCTCGCTGGATTAGCTGCTGATATTTGCGGGATAGCCTTTGCTGCCATTTCAGTTCTGAATAAGGATCGGCTTGAACTGCTTTCGGGCTGTGAAACAACTGATTTGAATCTGCAGACAGACAGGCTGCTTAACATCATTAACGGGGAAATTAACCTTATTAAAGCAGACCCCTTTGCAGACAAGGTTAAGTTCAGAAAAACCGGAACCGAAGGCTTTTTTCTTGCCACAGTCTGTATCACAAAAGCTGATGAGGAAACTGTTCACGGAGCCATGCATCTGCTGCATACAGAATAAAAAACCCTAACTGAACTCCAGTCAAGGCAATTGCAAAAGCTTTGCGGACAGGCATCAAACCTCATAAAAGCCAGAAACACGAATACAGCGCTGCTTGAAGAAATTGAAGATCTGCAGAAGATTGAAGAAATATTCACCCTCATCCAGAAATCAAATAAAATCGGCGCCTGGGAGTTTGACGTTGATTCCGGGAGAATGGTCTGGACTCCTGAGGTTTATGCCATACACGACCTGCCCGAATCCCATCAAAAGTCACTCGAAAAAGACATCCTTTTTTACCACACTGCAGACAGAACGAAAGTCAGCGAAGCTTTTCAGCGAACTATAACCGACGGTACCCCCTACGACATGGAGTGCCGGCTTATTTCCGCCAAAGGCAGGCTGAAATGGGTGAGAATTACGGGCCGGCCTTTCGAAAACAAACGGAATCGCAAGGTCATTATCGGGTCTATTCAGGATATCAGCGAAAAAAAGAAAGCAGAGCTCATTCGCAGGCAGGAGTACGGTTTCTTCGATTCCGGCCCGGTTTCTATTCTCATGTTCGGCATAGCAGAAAACTGGCCCATAACCTATGCAACTGAAAATATTCATAGCCTTCTTGGTTACAGGCCTGAAGAACTTAAGGACGGCCGGTTCCGCTATTTAGACCTTATTCACCCCGATGACGCCCTTGTTTTTGAAAACTTTGCCTATGAATTACTTGAAAACCACGATACCGAACCCGACATCACCTACCGGTTCAAGACAGCCACAGGCGGGTATAAATGGATTCGGGGCATAAGCAGGCTCATACAAGATTCAGACGGTGTACCGGTCGCAATAAGAGCTTACATCAGCGATAACACCATCCAAAAAGAAAGCGAACTCAAGCTTGAGGAAAACGAAAAACTGCTTAACAGCTTTTTTAATCAGTCGTTTACCGGCTTTTTCTTTGCCATGCTCGACGAACCTGTAAAATGGGATGACGAAGCCGACAAAGAAGCCCTGCTTGATTACGTGATGACGCATCAGCGCATTACAAAAGTGAATCAGGCTACGCTTGATCAGTACGGGGCAACGGAAGAGCAGTTCCTGGGGCTTACGCCCTCTGATCTTTTCGCACACGATATAAAACACGGCCGGTATATCTGGCGCGGCTTGTTCGACAAAGGAAAATGGCATGTTGAAACCCGCGAATAAAAACTGGACGGCACCCCCATCATCATAGATGGTGATTATATCTGCCTGTACGACAGTGAGGGGCGCATTACCGGGCATTTTGGTGTGCAGGCAGATGTTACTGCGCAAAAAGAGGCCGCCGGCAAACTGGAAGCACAGCGCTGGCTTTATGAGCAGATTCTGGAACAAACCATGGCAGGCTATTGGGACTGGTACGTAAAAGATAACACCGAATACCTGAGCCCCGGCTTCAAAAAGATGTTTGGCTACAAAGATTACGAGATGGAAAATACGCCCGAAGCATGGCAGGAGATCATCTTTGAGGAGGATCTCGAAAAGGTTTTCCGCGTGTATGAAGATCATGTATCAAGCCGCGGGGAATCGCCCTACTATGCAGAGGTTCGCTTTTGCCGCTACCGTATCATGTCAAGGCGTGCCGCTCGGAATCGCCCTACTATGCAGAGGTTCGCTACCACCATAAAGACGGCTCAACGGTT
>JAFIET010000032.1 GCA_020832405.1 Balneolales bacterium | reverse complement strand
AACAAAAAGCTCTGTCCCTAATATCCGGTACAGAGCTTTTTTTGTGAAAAGAAGTTATCATCACTCAGAATAATCCTGTATTCCTTCTTAACAAACGATACCTCGTTGGTAATTTGTTATCGCTTCCTTGTATCTTAAAGCCGCTCACACCTGAAACATGGTATATTAAGCACATACTGTTTTAATTTATGAATGCGCAGGATACTGCATCACCCGGTCTTGATTCTGTTGATATTTCTGTTGTCGTTGTTAACTACAATGTCAAAGAGTATCTGTCAAATCTGCTGCATTCAGTTTATAAAGCACAGCATCAGTTCAGTCTGGAAATATTTGTTGTAGATAATTTCAGCAGCGATGGTTCAGTTGAATTTCTCAGAGAACGTTTTCCGCAGGTCGCTTATATCGAAAACCGGGAAAATAAGGGTTTTGGAAAAGCAAACAATCAGGCAATCAGGCAGGCCAAAGGTAAATACACCCTTTTAGTAAATCCGGATGTGCTGATTGGCGAAGATACGCTTCAGGTGCTTTATGATTTTATGGAATCCAGCCCTGAAACCGGAGCGAGCGGCTGTAAAATTCTGAATCCTGACGGTACATTTGCCCCGGAATCAAGGCGCTCCATCCCTACGCCTATGAACGCCATGTACAAAGTGCTTGGGCTTTCAAAAATATTCCCCAACCATCCCAGGTTTGCATCCTATTACGTGGGCGGGCGGGATGAGAACGAAGCTTCAGACATCGAAGTGTTGTCAGGATCGTTTATGTTTTTCCGCACAGATGTACTGCAAAAGCTTGACGGTTTTGATGAACGCTTTTTTATGTACGGCGAAGACATTGATCTGTGCTACCGCACGATTAAAGAAGGCTACAGTATCCGTTATATCCCTGAAACGAGCATCATCCATTATAAAGGGGAAAGCACGAAGAAGGAGAATCTCCGGTATATTATCACCTTCAATAAAGTGCTGTATCAGTTTTTTGAAAAACATTACAGCTACGGCTATAGTATTTTTTTCAAATATTTCATCCTGATTGGGGTCATCTTCAAATCAGCAGCTTCCTATATTTTTTCGCTGTTCAACCGCACCTTAAGACCGGTGGCGGATCTGCTGACCCTGAATCTCGTTATGGTGGGGTTCTTCCTGTATCGGTATGATATCGCCCCGGTTGAAATCTTAGACGCTTACAAACCCGTCTTTCTGAGTGTAAATCTGCTTCATTCTTTGGTTTACCTGGGGTTTGCCAAGTACTACGGACTCTACAGCCGCAACCAGCACTCCTGGAGTCATGTGATTAAAGCGCTGCTCTTTTCTTTGTTCACGGTAGCGAGCATCACCTTTTTCTTTCGGGATATTGCGTTTTCCCGGCTCATATTGCTTGCTACTACTTTGGTGTTGCTGTTATTACTTCCATCGTTCAGGCTGCTTGCCGCTCGCTTTTTTTATAAGGGTTCATCAGCCAAAGACCGTATGCAGGCGGTGCGGGTGCTTGTTGCAGGAATGGGTGAACACACGGAGTCGGCCATCAGGAAAATCCGGGCTGAGGTGGACTGGAACTACAATATTATCGGGCTTGTAACCCAGCGTCAGGATGAGCCGCTTCAAACCATAGAAGATGTGCCTGTGCTCGGGCATATTTCGCAGCTACCCGAAATGGTAAAAAATTACCGTGCCGATCAGGTGATTTTCATGCTGGAAAAAATCACCCATCTGGATGTGCTGCGATCCCTGAGCCTGCTGCGCGATTCAGCGGTTGTGTGTAAGGTTGTGCCGGGTTCTCTTGATTACATCATCGGTAAATCAAATGTGGAGTATTTTGATGATGTTCCGGTGGTTGATCTCGAGCTGCCTTCCCTGAATGCATGGAACCGGCTGATCAAACGTGTCTTTGATTTTTCGCTTTCTGCGTTATTTCTGGCAGTTATGGCGCCTGTCTGGGTTTTTCTCAGGGTTCAGGCTTCCCTCAGCAAAACATCTCAGGAAACCGTCAATCTGTTTATCGATTCCTCTACTTCACAAAATGTCCGTTTTTTTACGCCCTATGAGAATAACCGGCTGCTCAATACCATTGAATTTATGCGGAAGGTTTTTTCCGGTGAGTTCAGTTTGGTTGGGGCTCCGATTCTGAGGGAGAGGCAGGGCAGTTTTGTGTATTATAAGCCCGGACTTACCGGCCTCAGGCAGCTGAATGAAGACCGCCTTTTCCGCGATGACGAAAAGCAGCGTCAGGAGCTGCATTATCTGCAAAGCTATTCAATATGGAAGGATTTTGAGATCCTGTTCAAATATCTCACAGGGAAGCACAAACATTTCAGTGCCTATCTGTCGGGCAGTTCCGAAGGATCCTGAATGAATAAGTTCACTCAGGATCCTTCAGGCCGGGATCATTTATAAGCGCGTTGTTACACGTTCGATCATGGGTTTGTACCAGCTGTGAAAGGTTCCGGCAGCAAGCTGTTCCCTGATTTCTGCCATCAGCCAGAGGTAGAAAGTCAGGTTTTGGAGGGATGCGAGGGTCATGCCTAAAATCTCGTTGCAGCGAACCAAATGATGCAGATAGGCCATGGTGTACTTGCTGCTGAAGTCTGTCGGGAAGCTCTCATCCAAAACCTCGTGATGGGTTTTCCATTTTGCGTTGCGCAGGTTCACAATGCCGTTGCGGGTAAAAACGGTGCCGTTTCGGGCGTTGCGGGTAGGCATCACACAGTCAAACATGTCAACCCCACGGGCAACACCGTGAATAAGATCAGCCGGGGTACCTACGCCCATCAGGTAGCGGGCTTTTTCGGCGGGAAGAAAGTCTGTGATGTGATCCGTCATTTCATACATCAGTTCGTTGGGTTCGCCTACGCTGAGGCCGCCGATGGCATTTCCGTCAAAATCCAGTTCAGCGATGGCTTCAGCTGATGCCTGCCGCAGATCTTTATAGGTGCTGCCCTGCGCGATGCCAAATAAAAACTGCCGGTGACCGTACAGGGGCTCGCTCTCGTCGAAGGCTTTTTTGCAGCGCGCCGCCCAGCGGTGTGTGAGTTTCATGGAGTTGAGGGCGTACTCGTAAGTTGAAGGATAGGGCGGGCACTCATCAAGCACCATCATAATATCCGAGCCCAGAATGCGCTCGGTTTCAACCACACTTTCCGGGGTGAACTGATGCTTTGAACCATCAAGGTGGCTTTTGAAGGTAACCCCTCTTTCCTCAAGTTTGCGGTTGCCGGAGAGTGAAAACACCTGATAGCCGCCCGAATCGGTAAGGATGGGTCTGTCCCATTTCATGAACTGATGCAGGCCGCCGGCTTCACGCATGATGCTGTTGCCGGGCCGCAGGTAGAGGTGATAGGTGTTGCCCAGAATAATCTGCGCCTTCACCTGATCAACAAGCTGCTGCTGCTCCACCGCTTTTACGGTTGCAAGCGTGCCGACCGGCATGAAAATGGGCGTCTCGATAATACCGTGATCGGTAGTAAGCCGGCCGAGCCGGGCTTTTGTTTTTGAGTCGTTGCTTAGAAGTTGAAACACTTTACTCTGTAATTCCTTATTTTCAGCGGTTCAAAAAAGGTCTAAGTTAAGCAAGATTCTGCGGAATGGCGGTCTGTTTTTCCATGAAGCCTAAATTTAGCCAAGCCGGAATTAAGGTTTCCTGATCTTAATTCAGCGTTGCAGAGCATATTCCTGAAATGATCTTTTTTGATGTTTTACCGTTTCACTACTCATTCCACAAATACAACTATTCAGCTGGTGTACGAAAACACGCAATATCTGAATCAGATTGAGGTTAGCACCGAAGTGTTTCCGGCACGGTCGCAGCTGCTTTCTGCCTGCCTGTTGGGAGCAGGCACGGCTGAGGTCCTGTTTTCGGGTATTCAACCGCGCTGTGGCAGTTTCTCTGATTCCATGATCTGCCGTGAATCGGGTAACCGGCCAACATCACACATTAATAAATCGGATTGCTGATTGGAACGCCGTAAAGACGTACTGATAACCCTGCTTGGGGATGCTATTGCCGTTGCCCTGGCCTGGTTCTGTTTTTATTACCTTCGCTTTGAACTTCAATGGTTTGGTGAAAATCAAACCGTTGCTCCGGCACTGGTCATTTTGCCGGGTTTGATCATTACCCTGTACTGGATCGCCATGTTTGCGTTTTTTGGACTCTACAAACGCCTTTATCTGGCATCCCGGTTTGATGAAATTCTCAGGGTAGCCAAAATCAGCATCATCGGAATCCTCGTTTTCTTTTTCCTGCTGTTTACGGACGACCTCAACTGGAACCCTCAGAACATCTCACAGGCAAAAAACCTGACGCTGGTGTACTGGCTGCTCATTTTCGGCCTGGTATCCGTAAACCGGCTGCTTGTGCGCACCATTCAGAAGTATGCGGTCTCAAAAGGGTACGGACTGCATAAAGCCGTGATTATAGGGGTGGGTGAAACGGCCAAAGAAGTGTATGCCGATATTATGCGCCATAAAACAACCGGGCTTGATGTGGCCGGCTTTATTGATGCTTCGAGCCAAACCAAAGACGAAGACATCAAAATTGACCGCAGCCTGCTGCTGGGCAAGGTGCAGCAGCTGAATAAAATCATCAGTGAACATCAGATTGAAGACGTTATCGTGGCCGTTGAGCCCGCTAACCGGGATAAACTGATAACCATACTTGACCTGATTGATAAGCCCAGCATTTCGGTGAAGCTCATCCCCGATTTTTATCAGATTATAAGCGGGATGAACAAGACGAATCAGATTTTTGGCCTGCCGCTTATTGAAGTGATGCCCGACCCCATGCCTGCGTGGGAGAAGTCGGTGAAGCGCCTGATGGATATCGTGCTTTCAGTCGTAATTCTGGTGATCAGTGCGCCCGTCATGATGGTTGTTGCCCTGCTGATCCGCTTTACCGATCCCGGGCCGGTAATTTTTGCGCAGGAGCGGGTCGGTCTTTTCGGGCGTCCGTTTGTGATGTATAAATTCCGGAGCATGTTTGTAAATGCCGAAGCCAAAACCGGTCCGACCTGGGCAACGGAAAACGACCCACGCATCACGCCGGTTGGCTACTGGCTGCGCAAACTCCGCCTCGATGAGCTGCCGCAGCTTTGGAATGTGCTGAAGGGGGATATGTCCCTCGTAGGTCCACGGCCCGAGCGCGAGCATTTCGTGAAGCAGTTCAAGGCGCAGATTCCGCTTTATGCGCGCCGGCTTCGGGTACGGCCCGGCATTACCGGGTGGGCACAGGTGAAGTGGAAGTACGATGAAACTTTTGATGATGTGAAGGAAAAGACCAAGTACGACTTGTTTTATGTGGAGAATATTTCTCTCAAGATGGACATCAAAATCCTCATAAATACCATCGCAACCATGCTTGCCGGGAAGGGACAGTGAGATGAGCACTTCCGACACCATAGTCGTAATTCCGACTTACGAAGAGGCCGAAAATGTGAGCCGGCTTATCCCCCGCATGATGAAGCTGCCGCGGGCGGTGCATCTTTTATTTGTGGATGACAACTCCCCCGACGACACCCGCCGCATTATCCGGGAAGAAGCAGCCAAATACCCCGGGCGTATTCACCTGCTTGAGCGGGAGTACAAGCAGGGGCTGGGCTCGGCTTATGTGGCCGGCTTTCAGTTTGCGCTGGCCCGTAACTATCGTTTTATCTGTGAGATGGATGCCGACCTCTCCCACGATCCAGACGATGTGCCGCGCCTGGTTGAAGCCGTCGAAAGCGGACTGGGGGATGTCGTTATCGGTTCCCGCTATCACAACGGCATCAGCATCATCAACTGGCCGCTTAGCCGGCTCATTTTGTCGTATTCGGCAAATGTGTACGCCCGCTGGGTTACGGGGCTGCCCGTGCAGGATACCACAGCAGGCTTCAAATGCTTCCATCGCTGCGTTCTCGAAGCCATTTCGCTCGAGCGCATCAAATCAAACGGCTACTCTTTTCAGATTGAGCTGCACTACCGCGCCTGGAAAGCCGGATTTAAAGTGAGCGAACTTTCCATTATATTTCGTGACCGTGCCTTCGGGCAGTCAAAAATTTCCAAATCTATAATTTTTGAGGCTGTCTGGATGGTTTGGGCGCTCAAACTCCGCCATCTCATTAACAGGCTCTGAAGCGGCCCTTTCAGCACGAACCGTTTATACCGTGAAGAAAAGCCATTGCGCAACCATGCAACTATCTTCCCTTAAAACAGAATTTTTATGAATTACCTTGATTTTGAAAAACCCATTGCTGACCTCGAAAAGAAAATCGAAGAGCTGAACGCCATCCGCATTCCGGAAAACGACGTGCTTCGTCCGGAAATCGAACGGCTGCAGCAGCGGGTTCATGAGCTGCGCGTTTCCATTTTCTCAAACCTCACCCCCTGGCAGCGGGTGCAGCTGGCCCGGCATCCTGAGCGGCCCTACACGCTGGATTATATCTACAAAATATGTGAGCATTTCTCTGAGCTGCACGGCGACCGCAAAATGAGCGACGACAAGGCCGTCGTGGGCGGTTTTGCCACTATCGATGGGATTTCGGTGATGATTATTGGTCAGCAAAAAGGCCGGGATACCAAAAGCCGGCAGTACCGCAATTTCGGGATGTCGAACCCGGAAGGTTACCGCAAGGCGCTCCGGCTGATGAAACTGGCCGAGAAATTCGACATCCCCGTAATCACCCTGCTCGATACACCCGGTGCATTCCCCGGGCTTGAGGCAGAGGAGCGGGGGCAGGCCGAGGCTATTGCCGAAAACCTGCGTGAAATGGCCGTGCTAAAAGTACCTATCGTTACGGTTGTGATTGGTGAAGGTGCAAGCGGCGGGGCACTGGGCATCGGTATGGGCAATGAAGTGTACATGATGGAAAACACCTGGTACTCGGTCATTTCGCCGGAATCATGCTCTTCCATCCTCTGGAAGACCTGGGAATACAAAGAGCAGGCCGCTGAAGCCCTCAAGCTCACGGCAGCAGATTTGATGAATCTCAAAATTATTGACGGCATTATCCCCGAGCCGGTTGGCGGCGCACACCGCGACTACGACGGAGCCGCCGCGGCACTTAAAAAGCAGCTGCTCGAAAGCCTTCGCCGCCTCAAAAAAATGTCAGCGCAGGAGCTTGTGGATCAGCGGATCGACAAGTACTCCAACATGGGCGTTGTTGATGAAACCGGAGCATAGCACCGCATGAAGTCAGATCCGTTTACAGAGAAAAAAGAACCTCTTTATGTGTATGAGCTGAAACTGCGCAGCCGCTATGCCGAAACCGATAAAATGGGCTATGTGTATCACGGCCGGTTTTTGGAGTATTTCGAGCAGGCACGCACCGAAATGATCCGTGAGGCGGGCATTTCGTATCTCAACCTGGAAGAGATGGGGGTGATGCTGCCTGTAGCACATGTTTCAATCGACTATAAGCGCCCGGTTTTTTATGATGAACTCATCACCATCCGCGTGCTGATTTTCGAAGAACCATCAACACGGCTCAATACCTGGTACGAAGTTGTTGGTGAAGACGGCAAAACGCGGCTTACCGCCCATGTGGTGCTCGTGTTTGTAAGTGAGGAAAACCGCCGCCCGTGTCCGCCACCGGCCGCTTTCACTGAAGGGATGCTGTCGCTCATGCAAGAATACGCCAAACAGCACTGACATGAATGCACTTGTAGAAGCCATCGTTGACCTTGCCCTCCGCGAAGATATCGGAAAGGGCGATGTTACGACTCAGGCCGTATTTACGGGCAATGAGCAGGCGGAGGCTTATTTTGTTGCCAAAGAAGGGGGCGTGCTTGCCGGCAACGAGCTGGCCGCATTTATCGCCGGTCGCGTTGATCCGGCTATACAGTTCCGCATCCTTGTGGAAGACGGCACGGAAGTAAACCGCGGAGACTTGCTCGCTGAAATTAAAGGTCCGGCGGGCTCTGTGCTCACCGCTGAACGCACCTGCCTTAACTTCATGCAGCGGATGAGCGGCATTGCCACCAAAACCCGCCGTTTTGCCGCTGCCCTTGAAGGCACCCAAACCCGGCTGCTCGATACCCGCAAAACCATGCCGGGGCAGCGCTGGCTCGATAAATGGGCCGTACGCCTGGGCGGCGGCACCAATCACCGTTTCTGCCTTGATGATATGTACCTCATTAAGGAGAACCATATCACCGTGGCAGGCGGTGTACGGGAGGCGCTCGAAGCCTGTGCGCGGCATCGTGCGCACAACGGCGGCAGCCAGAAAATTGAAATCGAAGTAGTGGAGCAATCCCAGATCGAAACGGCACTTGCAACGGGGCTTGCAGACATCATCCTGCTCGACAACATGAACCTCGAAGAACTCCGGGATGCAGTGAAACTCATCAGCGGCGCGGCCCAAACAGAGGCCTCCGGAAACATGACGCTCGAACGCCTGCCGGCTGTTGCAGCAACCGGGGTCGATTTCATCTCGGTCGGCAGCATCACACATTCCGTGCACGCCCTCGATATTTCCCTGCTTTTTGAATAAATCTGCCGGCGACAATCGCTGAACTGCCTATGCCAAGCCTCAATCAGACGCAAAGCCTGCTACTGCTGCTCTTCGCATCCGGTTTTTTATTGCTTACGGCAACCGGCTTTGTGTTTGCCGATGCCGGCTGGCTTCATCAGCTGAGCCATGAGGCCTTCCGAAACCTTTGCCATCAGCAGGCTGATCGCAGCTTTACCATAGACGGAAAAGTGACGGCCGTCTGCACAAGATGTCTCGGGATTTATGCCGGTTTTTTTTCTGCCGCGCTGATGGGTACATTGGCACCCGAAACGTTTCGCATCACCCTTAAAGCCTCGCTTCTGGTTGCCGGCCTTGCTTTTTTTTTGAACACAGCCGATGTAACCGGTAACTTTTTAGGATGGTGGACGAATACCGGCCCGAGCCGATTTGCAGCCGGTCTGTTTGCCGGAGCAAGCCTCATCCTCATAATTTTTACTGCGGTTAAACCGAAATCTTAGTTTAATTTTTTATATGGAAATACGTGAACCCAATCCTTTTTTTGAATCTGCGGCCCTGAATGGTGCAGGCCTTGCCCTTGCGGCTTCACTCGTTTTGTACGGATCGATGCTGATTCTGCCCGGCTTTAGCGGCATCATCTTCGGCTGTCTGGGGTGCTGTGGCCTGCTGTTTGCACCGGGTCTGGTCACCGTGCGGCAGCACATCGCTGCTTATGGTGAAAATATCGAGCTGGGCCGCGGTTCCGTAATCGGATTTACAGCCGGGCTTGTTTTCGGTATCGTATTCAATTTTATGGAAGTAGTCTGGGGCTTCTTCGGCATCAACACAGCGGCTCTGTTTCTGGATACAATTACCGCATTTATTGAAGAACACGGCGATCCTGAGGCGCTTGACAACATCGAAGAAATGCGCAGACAGCAGGAAGAATCCGGATTCTCTGTTTTTGGCCTGCTGTTTAGTGTGGTGATAATGGGCACGGTAAACCTGATCAGCGGTATGGCCGGTACCGCCATTTTTAAGAAAAAAGAAGGAGCTCTCTAAATGGAGCCATCAAAGGAAACCAAGCCGGAGTTTAATCCCTACATCGTACAGGTGCGTCAGCCCTGGTTTAAGCGCAACGGCTTCCCGGACTGGCTGGTTGCTTTCATGTGGATTTTTGTTGCCTTTCTGATCTTTCAGGTGGTTGGCGGTGTGGTTGCAATTGTGGGTATCGTACTTACGCAGGGCCTTGATGGCTTTGATATGGAAGCCCTTGGCGAAAACATGGGGCTGCTGATAGCCGGAAACTCGGCGGGTCAGGTGGTGGGGCTGCTGCTTGCAACGCTGCTCGTCGCCCGGCTTTCCTTTTCCAAATCGAAATACCGCGATGCCATGCGGCTCAAAATGCCTGCCAATGCCGGTTTCACCTTCCTGGTTGCAACCCTGCTGGTAGTGGCCGTTCAGCCGTTCATCTGGTTTCTGGGATGGGCCAATCAGCTGGTACCGCTGCCTGATTTCATCGTTCAGATGGAAGACGCGCAGGTGCAGATGATTGAAGGGCTGCTTACCGGGTCATTCGCGCTCTGGTTTTTGGTGCTCAATATTGGTCTGGTACCGGCGGTTTGTGAAGAGGTGATGTTCCGCTCCTACCTGCACCGCCTGTTCGAAAACGCCTACGGCATCCTGGGTGCACTTCTGGTAACCGGCCTCGTTTTCGGACTCTTCCACCTCAGGCTCTCGCAGCTCATCCCTCTTACATTTATCGGGATCATGCTGGGCTGGATGACCGTTAAAAGCGGCTCCGTTTACCCGGCTATGCTCATGCACTTCATCCACAATTCGGGTACGGTAACAGCAGTTCACAGCAACCCTGAACTGCTGGAAGTTGCCGAAGCGAGTATGCTTCCACCCCTGTGGCTCGTTGCTTCAAGTTTGATTCTTACCGTTTATTTGGTTTATTTGTATGGTAAGCGATCAGAATTTTCCATCTTTCAAAAGGAGCAACCCTATGTTCGGCAATGATCCAAAACCATCAGAGATTAAAGACTGGACCTGTGTTTTTGATACCAACCAGGAGTTTGAAGCAGAAATGATGAAAAACTTCCTCGACGACAGGGGTTTTGAGGCGCAGATTCTTTCCAAAAAAGATTCTGCGTATTCTGTAAATCACTCACAGCTTTCACTGCTGTATGTATATGTGCCTGACGATAAAGCTGATGATGCCCGTGCCGCAATCCGTGAATTTGAAGACGGTGAACTCATTGATGAATTTCCCGACGGGGAAGATTAATCAGCATTGTTTTTCTTCATAACTTTAGGTGTAACTGAAACAGGGGGTTAGGCTTGTCTGAGTTAACAAAACGAATAATACTGGCTTTGGTGGCTGCCCCCTTGTTTATGGGCGTTGTTTGGCTGGGCGGCTGGTCTTTTAAAGCCATGATGATTGCCATCGCCATTATTATTCAATGGGAAATGGCAGGCATGTTCAACGAGGGCGGCACCCGGCCAAGCAGGCCGTTTATGTACGCTATAGGTCTGTGGGTGATGCTCATTCCGTATGTGCCCAATGCGTATCTGGCAGGTCTTGCCCTCTTTTTACTGCTTATTCTTTCCGAAATTGTAAGAGGCCCTGACCGTTCATACAGTTCATTGGTTCACACCATTTTTTGCGGGCTTTATGCGCCCTTAGGCATTATGACCCTGCTTCTCTTGCGGGACCGCATCTTTCCGGAAGAGCCTGTGGCTGGGTTTGTAATTACAGCCTCTGTCGTGATGATGGTTTGGGGAAATGATGTTTTTGCATACTTTACCGGCAAGAATTTTGGCAAACACCTGCTGGCACCTAAAATAAGCCCTAAAAAGACCTGGGAAGGGTTCGCCGGAGGTTTTGTCGGTGCTTTGGCCGGTGTAGCATTCGTATTTGCACTGGCAAAACCGGAGTTTATTTCTTTTGTTTTAATGATTCCTGCCGTAATTCTGGTTTCGGTTTTCGGGCCGGTTGGGGATCTTGCTGCAAGTAAGCTCAAAAGGATGTACGATACCAAAGATTCCTCCAATATTTTACCCGGGCACGGGGGATTTTTTGACCGTTTTGATGCGTTACTGTTAGCGGCGCCAGCCGTTTTTTTCTATCTGGAAATACTTCGTATTTCCGGCATCATCTGAATCGGGGTAAACAATGCATATTTCTATAACCGGCGGTACCGGTCTCGTAGGTACAGCCTTAGTCAGTTTTTTGCTGGAACAGGGGCATGAGGTTACCATTTTCACCCGGAATCCGGGCAAACACAGCAAAAATCATCAAAAAGCGCATCTTGCTTCTTATGAAAATCTGCCCGCTGTAATCGAAGAGTCTGACGCGGTGGTAAATCTGGCAGGTGAAAACTTATTTGACCAGCGTTGGAATGAAGTCGTGAAATCCCGCATCCTCAAAAGCCGCGTTAAAACAACGCGCGCTGTTGTATGTGCGATTGGTGAGGCCTCAAGAAAACCGCAGGTTCTGATTTCGGCCTCAGCTGTAGGCTACTATGGCTCAAGAGGCGATACCGTGCTCGACGAAAGCAGTTCTGCCGGAGACGACTTCCTTGCCCGCGTTTGCCTTCAGTGGGAGGAAGAGGCTGATGAAGTACGAAAACATGGCGTACGGCTTGCCATACCAAGAATCGGAATTGTACTCGATAAATCTGGCGGTGCGCTGGAGAAAATGAAACAGCCTTTCAGCATGTTTATAGGCGGTCCTCTTGGTAACGGAAGTCAGTTTTTCCCGTGGGTCCATGTTGAGGATGTGTGTCGTGCCATTTATTTCGCCATTTCAGACGAACAGCTGCACGGGGCATTTAACTTATCAGCCCCGGATCCCATTACCATGAAAGAATTCGCCCAGCAGCTTGGCAGTGTGATGGGCCGGCCTTCATTGTTCCCCGTTCCGGAATTTGCCCTCCGGCTTGTAGTAGGCGATGCTGCCGAAGCACTGGTCGCAAGCCAGCGTACTGTACCCCGAAAGCTGCACGACGCCGGTTTCCAGTTTACTTACCCCAACGTGTATAAAGCCTTAAACCAGCTTTTGGAGTCCTGATATCAGTGCTGTTTATATAAAAAAAAGGGGGTGACGGATTTATGACCGTCACCCCTTTTTTTATCGCGAAATAGATCTGCTGCCAGATATGAGCAGCTTTTTTTTGAAGCTTTAGTTACGTATAGCCCAGCTGCTTACGCCATTGCTTGTACCTGCGATGATGTTAGTGAGGCCGTCTGAGCCAAGTCTCGCTGTTGAAGGGTGCCTCACAGAAGTAGCAGGCAGCCCCTGATAAGCAGCCCCGGTTTCGATGGTCCACGCAAACATGCGGCCAAACTGGGCAGTAACAATAATTTCAGGGCGGCCGTCACGGTTCAGGTCTTCAATAGTTACTGGTGAGGAGGTATCAATAGGCCGGCCTACCGATCGGTTGAAGCGAAGCCTCCCCTGAAGATCATAGAGGAAAACAGAGCTCCCGCTCTGAATGCTAATAAGCTGCTGCATCTCTGTTTGCGGATTTGAGGATGAGCTCTGATTGCCGCCGTTTTCTTCGGGAGTTTCCAGTACAGGCACCCGAAGGTTACGGATAATTCCGGCACTCACATTACCTGATGCAACTTCAATGGATCGTACCTGATACACGGCATCTGAAGGGGTACTGCTGCCGTCGCCGGGCTGACTCAGCTCAGCCAGGAATGATTCTCCTTTCGAGATAGCGTATAGCCGCCCGTTTTGTCCGCCGGTAAACAGCTGGTTCTGATGCAGTACCGGTGAACCATAGAGGGGGGCATCTGTAAAGACCGGGAATCCTTCCCGCAGGTTGCCGTCCTGATTCCAGGCAAAAACAGCATTTCCGGCCTGTGCAATGAGGGCGTGACGCCCGTCCAGCTGGGCAAAAACAGGCTGATGCCCGATAGTAGTGTTGGTGGTTTGCGGCCAGCCGCTGATGTTAATGCCGCGCCCGCTGAGCACGTGCAGCTTGCGGTCGCGTGTAGCAACGACGGCTTCAGGAAGCCCGCTCCGGCTGATGTCTTCAATCAGCAGAGGGCTCGTAATTTCCTCTTCCAGCTCGAAAGGGAAGTTGGGGAGCAGCTGCCCGCGGTTGTTCCATCCGTATATTTTGTTACCGGCAGCAATGAGCACTGCGGTCTGATTGTTGGCGTACCAGTCGTAGAGTACAGGAGAGCCTATCGGGCGGTCATCGTTGGTAGATGCTGTGAAGATTTCGGTGCCGTCTGCGGCAAGAGCTACAACACGGTTAGCTGTAGTGGCAAAAACAATGTCGTTACGGCTGCTCTGCTGCAGTTTTCCAACGGTTACAGGTCCGGTAAGTTCACCCCGGGTAACAGGGAAGAACCAGCGGTCCACAAACGGCAGAGATTGCCGCTCAACCTGCTGCAGGCGCGTTTCGAGTCGTATTTCATCCCGTTCCTGAACTACGGAGAGGCTGAGCAGGTCGAAGTAATTCAGGTAGGTAAGCGCGTTCGAAACCGGATCGGTATAGGGCTCAATAAAGGAGCGGAAATTGCTGTTATCGGCGTAAAAATAAGCACTCATCCGCTCGGGGTGATCCCTTTTCCGGCTCAGGTAGTCATCATCAAAAAACAAAACCCTGCGGCGGTTAATGTCGGTAGAAATGCGCTGAATTAGCCCGGTTCGTGGTGCCAGAACGATCACATCATTCAGAATTCCGACCGAAAACGCCTCATAAGGAGTGAGAGGGCCGCCAAGCAGCTGTGCCAGTTTGCGGCTTCGGAAGGAGTAAAAGTTTCCGGCCCGCACACCCAGACCATCGGTTACGAGGCGGTCGAATTCATTGCGCAGCGAACTGCGGTCGCTGATCAGGCGCAGCCAGGCCGTTTCTTCAAGAGGAGAAAAGCCCAGGGTATAAAATCCTGCAAATGCAGCCTGCTCCCCGAGGGTGGAAGAAATGGCGGAAACGAGCTGCGGGCGGGCAGTAAGATGGCGGTCGAGATCAGTATCGTCAGTTTGCTCAGCTGATTCACTGAAACGACCGATACGTTCTGCCTGAAACATGCCGAAAACGGCAGCATCACGCGGTATGTATCGGTCCATACGCAGGGTGACAGGCGGGGTGGCCAGGGTTTGTACAAACGCAGAACGGGGCGTGCTAAGCGGTATGCGCGACGTCAGCTCAATAGTTTGCCTGCCACCGCCGGAGTTTTGTACACGTAGGGCGGCGGGCTGCAGCCCCTGAAATCCGCCTTCAATAAGCGGCCTGAAAATGGGCCGCCCGAGTTGCATGGCAAAAGCATCCGATGCGGGAAAGTTCACATACACGGATGCCGACTGAGCCGGAGGCTGCCCGCCGTCGAAAACCATTGCTGACAGCCTGCCTGTGTAGCTTTTTACAGATTCCTCCAGTGCCCGGCTGTTGGGTGATACAATAATGGTGCTGCCGAGTTGTGATAAAAACCAGACATCACCGTTGGCAAGAAACAGACGGTACACGCGGGTACCGTTGAAACGGTAGCTGTTTTGGGTGAATGGCCTGCTGAAGTAAGAGGCCAGGTTCGGGCCCGATATGCCGCCCTGCATCAGCCATACCGGTGCCTGCGAACTTGCTGCAGCCGGACTCAGAATGAGTGCCTTAACCTGCAGCGCTGCGCCGGCAGCGGCGTTGAGTTCATCGAAACTGGTGAGATTTGGCAGCGCAGTTTCCCTCAGAAAACCTGCTGCATCACCGTTCAGCGCATCCTGAGGGCTGGTATTTTCATCAAAAACATAAACCATCACAGCAGTTTCCGGAACCGCAGCTGACCAATGCTGATCAGAAAGCCTGCCGCACGAATTTAGTACAGTTAACAGAATTACGAGCAAAAAAAGGAATGGAACGGGTGATGAGACCGGTGGATTAACCAACATGTTAAAAGGATGAATTAATTTTGATAATGAAGCGGATGAAATTTGGCTGTTCGTTGTTTTTAGTATCTTCAAAACGTGTTCCCGTTCGTTCTGTTCTGTAATTACAGGGTTGAACCCTGCCTGGTTTTCAGGGTTTTTCCGGTTTCTCTGGTTGCTGCCTAAATTAATATTTTTCTGCATGAGTTTTCTTACCCCTCTTTATTTACTTGGCCTGCTGGCAATTGCCATACCGCTTATTCTGCACCTGATAAATTTCCGGAAACCGAAGAAGCAGGTTTTTTCGACGCTTGTTTTTTTTAAGCGGCTGCAGAAAAGCTCAATTAAACAGCTTAAGCTCAAGAAACGCATTTTACTGGCTATTCGTATCGCGGCCATTATGCTTCTTGCAGCTGCCCTTGCCCGCCCTATGCTCTCACCCGGATCTGTGCTGAGTTTCAGCAGCGGTTCTGTGCTGTACCTCATTTTGCTTGAAAACGGCCCGGGAATGACACAAATTGACGAGCGGGGCCCGCTCATGGAAACGGCAGCAGCAGCAGCAGGCCGCCTGATTGACGCTGCATCAGCTGAAGACCGCTTTCTCATCTACAATACCCACGGCGAGCTGCTCATGGCTGAAGAAATGAGTCAGGCGCAGGCACGCCGGCTGCTGGAACAGCTCGAACCGGTGAATGCCGGCAATTTTACGGGTCAGCGCCTGGAGCAGCTCATCCGGCGGGCCGGCATTACCGACCGTGAAAACCGAAGTGCCTATTACATCGGCCGGGGGGCAGACGATCTGGCTACGCAGCTTCAGGAGCTGAGCATTGAGCCGCAGTTCAGTCTTAACCTGATGCCCTTTAACACTATTCTCACCGGCGAGCAGCCCGCCGCCAATGCGGGCATTACGGGCATTAGCAGCCGCAGTCAGATTGCCGCAGGCGGGCGCCCGCTTACTATTGATGTGGAAGTTACTAATTACGCAGAACGGCCTGTTATCAACTATTTTTTATCGCTTGAAAGCATGGGGGAAATCGCCGGGCAGTATCAGATCAACCTCGAGCCCATGCAAACGGGTATGTGGTCGTTTGAGGTTATCCCGCCCGAATCGGGTTCCTTTTCAGGCCGGGCCGTTTTGGAAGGCGATCCGATCGGCTTCGATAACACCCGCTACTTTGCTTTCGAACTGCCGAAAACCCGTTCCGTTCTCATTGTTAACGAGTCCCGGCCGGGAAGTCAGGCAGTATCCTGGCTGAAGCCTGTTTTCGAAGCAGCACAGCGTACTGCTGGCCGTGTTGAGGTGCAGCGTACGGGCTGGGACGGCTTCACACAGGCCATGCAGAATACACCTGATGCCATCATGCTTGAAGGAGTATCAGATATCCCCGAGTTTACCTGGCCTGATCTGCTCACCTTTGTACAGCAGGGGGGCGGGCTCATCATTTTTCCGGGTGAAGCGGGCAGTCCGGAGCGCATCAACCGTTTTCTGGAACGTGTAAATGCAGGTCGTTTCACCGGCATTTTGGGAGACCCGGGCCGTTTTCGCAGCGTAGCACAGCTCGGTATGATTGTAAGGGGACACCCTGTACTCGATGATATTTTTGACGTCACCGATGAAGAAGATGTGCGTATTGAGCTTCCCAATATATTCCATTACTGGCGCTATAGCGTAGCCGGAGGGAGTGCGGCTCAGCAAATACTGCGCACAAGTTTAGGCGATCCGCTTTTGGTGCAGCACAATCTGGGAGAAGGAAGGCTGTTCGTATCGGCAATAAACACAAGCCCCGAATGGTCAGCTTTTTCGGTGAATCCGCTTTTTGCACCGTTTTTTTACCGGCTCGGGCTGTATGCCGCTTCAGGTGAGCGGGGCGGGCTTAATACCTTCCGGCTTGGAGAAACTTTTGAATGGCACACCCGAAGTGAGTTTAATCAGGCTTCCATCACCATAGGAGATCAGGTACTTGTGCCTGAAATTGCAACGCAGGGCAGAGGGGTACGCCTGATAGCCGAAACAGACAGCTGGAAGCCGGGGATTGCGCGCATAGCGTCCGGAAACGACACGCTTGAGGTAGCAGTAAACCAGCGTACAACAGAGTCAGACCTCAGAACGTTAGGCAGGGAAGCTGTTAACAGTTTGTTTTCGGCACACTTTCCGAATGTTCGTGTAACTGAACTCAGAAGCGGCGATACAAACCTTGCCGGACAAATCGGAACTGCCAGAACAGGCCGCGAAATTTGGAATTGGTTTGTTTTAATAGGATTTATTTTATTACTATCAGAAAGTCTGGTAACGAAAAAGTTTTCGGGAGAACCCTCCGATGCCGTTTAGCGAATATTCAGCTCAGCTGTATTTTTTACTCACATCCGTGCTGATTTTTTTCAGCATAGCTTCTTTTTTTCTGTCTGCGTTTACACTCAGCAATGCATGGCGGCTCAGAAACGTGCGCCTGAGCTGGAATACCGGCCGTTTTTTCGGATTCCCTCTCTTTGCCACGCTTTTTATGTGCCTTTCTCTGGCGCTGGGTGCTATTGCATGGTATAATGGCATGAGCGATCATTACTTTGTGGCAGGCCTGTACACCTTTCTGGCATTTAACTGGATGGTAGCAAGCTATTTTATGTCAAGAAGGTACATTACCGATCACGGAATTATGAAAAATATCAATGATCCGTCTCAGACGGTTGCCTGGCATGAAGTACACGATTTTGCTGAGAATGAAGTACAGGATGGCATGGCTTTTGTGTTCATCTATAAACGAACATCAGAATACTTCGAGCTTGCTCAGTTTAACCGGCTTGAAGTTACGGTACCTGCTGAAAAAGCCGGTGAGCTGCGGAAAATTCTGAATCATAAGCTGGGCCGCCGGTTCAGATACACCCTCACTGATGAAAGTATTCTCAATAAAATCAACATCAAACCCTGATCTGTTCCGGGCCCGGGTTTAGCCAAACATTCTTAATACCACTTATTTGAGCTTTACAGAAGACCAAAAAAAAGGCAGTCAACCTGAAAAAGTTCTGATTGCCGGGCTTTACGGAGCCCACGTGCCGCAGCAAAAAGCCGAAGAATATCTTGAAGAACTGCAAATGCTCGTTAACACAGCAGGGGGAGATGTTGTGCATAAAGTGCTGCAAAACCGGGATAAGCCGGAT
The DNA here is from genome assembly GCA_020832405.1 of Balneolales bacterium. Taxonomy (GTDB): domain Bacteria; phylum Bacteroidota; class Rhodothermia; order Balneolales; family Cyclonatronaceae; genus Cyclonatronum. The sequence goes on along the minus strand of JAFIET010000032.1, from coordinate 21,878 downwards.
GTTGGTACCTATGTAGGCCGGGGCAAGCTTCAGGAAATCGCATCTGTTGCGAACGAAAAGCAGGCCAATATGATCATTTTTGATGATGATCTTTCCCCTACCCAAGCCCGGAATATCGAAAGGGAAACCAAGCTCAAAATTCTCGACCGAAGCGGGCTTATTCTCGATATTTTTGCTTCGCGGGCACAAACTGCGGCGGCCAAAACACAGGTAGAACTGGCACAGCTTCAGTACATCCTGCCAAGGCTTACCCGGTTCTGGACACACCTTTCCAGGCAATCTGGCGGAATCGGTACCAAAGGCCCCGGCGAAACACAGATTGAAACTGACCGGCGGATTATAGGCAAGCGGATTTCCGTACTCAAAGAAAAGCTCGGGAAACTCGATCAGCAGCGTAAAACGCAGCGAAAAGGCCGTGAAAGTATTATGCGCATTGCGCTGGTAGGCTATACAAACGTGGGAAAATCATCGCTGCTGAATGCCCTTACAAATACCTCCGTGCTGGCAGAAAACAAGCTGTTTGCCACCCTCGATTCTACCGTCAGGCGGTTTGAAACCGGCAGTACTGCTGTGCTGCTCTCCGATACTGTAGGCTTCATCCGGAAGCTTCCCCACCACCTTGTGGATAGTTTCAAATCAACCCTTGATGAAATCAGAGAGGCGGATGTGTTGCTTCACGTAATGGACGCTTCCTCGCCCTCCGTACTTGAGTACAAAGCTGTAGTAGATGAAACCCTTAAGGGCATTGAAAGCGACCATAAACCGACCCTGCTTGTATTCAATAAAACCGATGCGGTTAAAGATGCAGAGGTTCTGGCTGGTTTGCGCAGGGAATACCCGGATGCCGTTTTTATCTCTGCGAGTCGCGGAATCGGGCTTTCTGATCTGCAGCAAATCATCGAACAGCAGGCTTTGACTGACTATGTGAAAGCAGAGATGAACATCTCCCTTCAAAATTTTAAGGCCATCAGTTTTATTTTTGATGCTGCAGAAGTGTTTTTTAAGAAGTATCATGATGAGTACATTGAAATCAGCTTCCGCATCCGAAAGGACAAACTTGCAAGGCTTGAAGAAATGCTGGAACCGAACGATTTGATTTCTCCCGAGTTTGTATAGTTGAACCGCTTCTTTTAAGGCTCATTTTTTATTTCCGGTATTATGTTTATCCATGAAATTTTAAATCCCCTGTACGAACCGCTCAGGGCTTCCAACTCCGTGGAAGACGGCCTCATGGCCATGGGGGTACAGCACTGCGACGTGCTGCCCGTAGTGGATTACACCACCGGAAAACTGCTCGGAACCGTTGAGCGTGCAGATATCCTGAGCGAGAAAGACCGCCATCAAACCATTTTTCCGAAAATCAGACGCAAACCCTGCACGCTTTATCCCAATACGCACATCTCGGATGCCTGCCGGCAGATGTCTGAAGCCAATAGCCGGGCGGCCGTAGTGTCTGATGATCAGGAGTCATATCTGGGGTTTGTGCTCCGAAACGAGATTGACGCTGCACTTATCAGGCTGCTTAACCCTGATTTTAAAGGGGCAACCATTATGGTTGAAATGGAACCGGCTGATTATTGCCTCACCGACCTTGTGCGCCTTACAGAGCTTGAAGGAGGGAAAATTCTGAGCATTGGCGTTGAGCCCGCTGCTTCCGGAACGGATCGTTTCAGGGTTTCCATAAAGCTGAATACCGATGATATTGATCCCATTTTAAGAGTGCTGAACCGCTATGGATTCATCATCACCTCCAAATCAAAAGAAACTGAAACCGATGATGACCTGCACGACCGGGCGGATCAGTTTATGAGGTTTCTCAGCATTTAAGGTCTTCACAGAAGTAGCCTTCGTTTTTTTTACTGCCCGCATATGAGGCAACGCCTGCAAACGTTTAGCTGAAGGGCGAAGCAAGTTAGTTGTACCGCTGTTTTGCAAAGCCGCTGCAACAAACGTTATATTTGCCCATTCACCTCATTCAACCTTTAGTAAGGCAGATTTTGGATTCTCTGAATCGCGTTTTTTTGGTCACTTTTTTGGGCTGTGCCGTATTCTTTGCTCCGGTTTGGGTAAGTGCACAGCATCATCAGCTTCCTGCTCAGGAAGCACTCTCAACAGGCATCACCCTCTACGAAAACGGTCAGTTTGAGCAGGCTATTTCCTTTTTTGACCGCTTCATAGCTCATCCTGATACCGATCAGCAGTTCAAAACGGCCCGATATTACACGGCCCTGGCTCAGGCGGCGCTCGATCCTGACCGCACGCTGCTTTTTTTCGACAGTTTTATAACAGACTTTCCTAACAGTGCCGAAGCGGGGAACCTGTACGCTGACCTCGGACACCGGAATTTTCAGGACGGAAGTTTTCGGCAGGCTTCGGTTTTTTATGAGCGCGCACTCGCTCTGAACCTGCCCGCTCCTTTTGAACGGCAGGTGCTCTACTGGAATGCGCAGACCCACGTTGAGCTCTCTGACTTTGAGCGTGCGCACTATTTCCTTGAGCAAATCCACACAAAGCATCAGAATACAGAAAGTGCCGCGGAGGCCCTTTTCACCCGCGGCCGGCTGTATCTCGACAGCGAAGAATATGAGCTTGCTGCCGAAATGTTCGAACTGCTTAGGCGCGGTTATCCGCTTGCTGCTGTTACCGAAGGCGTTGGAACGGCACTTGGTGAAGCCTATTACCGGCAGGGGCGTTTCGAAGAAGCCGTAAACTCCTTGCGTACTGCCTACCCGAGGTTAAACCGCGAGCAGCAATCGAAAGCAGCTATGATTATGGCTGAAAGCTTCAGCTATCTGGGTGATCTTGAAAGCGCTTCAACCTGGTACCGTACGTACATACGCCTGAATGAAGGGGGGGATGTGCGCCTTGCTCATTACGGGCTGGGCTGGGTATTTCACCGGCAGCAGGTTTTTCACTGGGCAGCAGATTCTTTCAACCGGGCCGTTTCAACTGCTGACGACGACCTTTCCCGGCGTGCTCTTTACTATAAGGCCGTTAACCACAAACTCAGCGGCCGGTACGATCTGGCTGTCCAAACCTTTGAAACCTTCGCAAACCGCTTCAGCACAGGGCCCTGGGTTGAGCAGGCTTATTTCGAGTGGGCACTCATCCTTGCAGAAATTGGAGATCATGTGTCTGCCATTGAGCGCTTGCTGTATGTAGTGCGTAACCTGCAGCCGCTTCAAAAACCAGGCGAGGTTTACAGCCTGCTCGGTGAAGCCTACTTTGCCAACGCCGAATACCGCCGCGCAATCGAAGCCTTTCAGCAGGCTGAAGCGGCAGGTACCGTAACCCCGGAAGTGCAGCTTCAGGCAAGGTTTCAGAGAGGGTGGGTGCTGTTCCGCAACCGCGCCTGGGATGAAGCACAGCCTGTTTTTGAAAGCGTCTTTCAGGCTACCCCAACTTCCGACCTCGGCAGCGAAGCATTGTTCTGGAGCGCCGACAGCTATTTCAATATGGAAGAGTTCGGCCCCGCAGCGATTCGCTTTGCCCGTTACATCAGGGAGTTCCCCAACGGTGAATTTGCCGCCGCCGCCCGCTACTCTCTGGGCTGGAGTTATTTTATGATGGGTGATTTTGAGCAGGCCATTCCGCCCCTGATTGCTTTTCTGGATAATTTTAGTCAGCCCGATATTGCCGTTTTCCCATACGATATTGATGCTCAGCTCCGGATTGCTGACGCCAAGTTTGCCCTCCGCCGCTTTGATGATGCCATCGCATTTTATGAAAGATCACTCGCATTCGATCGCAGTGCCGATTATGCGACGTATCAGATTGCAACAAGCTTCTACCGGGATGAGCGCACTTTCGAAGCCGTGCGCACCTTTCGGGAACTCATCGAAGATTTCCCGCAAAGTCCGTTCCGTGAGCAGGCGCAGTACAGTATAGGCTACATCTACCTGCTTTCCGGAAACTACACACAGGCCGCTGAGGAATTCGGGCATGTGATACGCCGCTTTCCTCGCTCCCAATGGGCACCGCGGGCACAGTTCAATATTGGAAATGCTTACTTTAACGCGCAGGAATTTGAGCAGGCTATTGCAGCCTATCAGCGGGTTCTTGAGCGTTTCCCCCAAAGCGATCTGATTATTGAAGCGGTAAACGGCATTCAGTTTGCGCAACAGTCAGCCGGTATGCCTGATACGAGCAACGATATTCTGGAAGCATTTCTGGCCGGAAATCCGCAGGCAGGCACTGCTGATCAGCTGCGCTTCCGGCAGGCGCTTTCATTACTGGAAACGGCTGACTACGAAGAAGCCATCACCTCTTTCCGTCAGTACATCCGCGTTACCAACAACGAGCGGCGTATACCCGAGGCGCTTCTCCGCATAGCCGAAGCGCACCGGGCTTTGGGACAGACCGAAAAGGCTAAGGAAGCCTACCGGACCATCACCGACGAGTACACCAATGCCCGTGAAAGTGATGTAGCCCTGCTCGAGCTTGGAAACCTCTACCTGGAAGGCGGGGAATTCAACAGTGCGCGCCAGACTTTCAGCATGCTGCTGGAGGGAAGCAGAAGAATGCAGTTTGAAGCCAACGTAGGCCTTGGCAAGGCTGCACTCGGCCTTGGGCAGGTATCGGAGGCGCAGGCCCGTTTTGAAGCCGCATCGCGGCTCAGCGGCAATCAGGCACTGGTTAAACTTGGTCTTGGCAGGGTAGCCTATGCGCAGCAGGATTTCCGCAAGGCAGCCGAAATTTTTAAAGAGGTATCTGACAGCAATACGGGGGAAGCCGGTGCGGAAGCACAGTTCAGGCATGCGCTCTCGTTGCAGCGGCAGAACCTGCACACCGATGCCCTGCGGGAATTCGGGAATGTGCGCATCTTCTTTGGCGCCTACACCAGCTGGGTAGCTGAAGCCATGCTCGGTGCCATCACCTCAAACCTGGCAGTTGGAAACAGAACCGAAGCCGAACAGATCGGCCGAATCATCCGGGAAGAGTACCCCGGAAGCAGCTATGCACAGCGCGCACAAACCCTGCTGCGCTGAGCGGCGTCTGAGTGAATACTTTACCCGACCCGGATTCACACTCGGCATTAAAACCCGATGTAGCTGCACATAACCGCATGGTCTGGGATCGGTATGTGGCTGAACAGAACCGCTGGACTGTGCCCGTTAGCGGTGAGCAAATAAGGCAAGCCCGTACAGACCTTCCGAAGGTGCTGCTCACGCCGGTTAAGTTTGCGCCGCACAACTGGTTTCCGGAACTGAATGGTTGCCGTGTTCTGGGGCTTGCCGCCGCCGGCGGACAGCAGGGGCCGCTGCTTGCGGCCGCGGGCGCAGCAGTCACCATTTTTGATAATTCCGAAAATCAACTGCGTCAGGATCGCAGGCTGAGCGACAAGTACGGGCTTGGCATCAAAACCATTCAGGGTGATATGGCAGATCTCTCCGCACTCCCTGACGCATGGTTTGATCTTATTTTTAACCCCTGTTCGGTGGTTTTTACTGAGGATGTGAACAAGGTTTGGCAGCAGTGCTTTCGGGTGCTGAAACCCGGCGGTGTTCTCATGGCCGGCATGGTAAATCCGGTAATTTTCCAGTTTGAGCCGGAAGGGCCGCCGTTTAAACTGACGTACCCGCAGCCGTATTCTGATTTGAAAAGCCTTTCACATGAAAAGCTGAACGCCTTGCTTTTGGCTCAGGAGACGCTCGAATTCGGGCACAGCCTCACAGATCAGATTGGCGGACAGCTGAAAGCGGGGTTTGTGATTACTGATTTTTATGAGGATGACAGGGGAGGGGAGAAAGCCCTTGATACATACCTGCCTTCTTTTTTTGCAACAAGAGCTGTCAGGAAAATGGCTGCAGGCATTTAAGACGGGTATTTTGGTATGATGGTTAAGCGGCTTAAATTCAGACGGGCGGCAATACACGCTCTGCCCCTTGTTTTTTATGCAGCTGAAACAAGCAAATCATAGCTTGATGTTCTCATACAGAAACTGACGCTCAGCGATTTTGAAAATGTAAACTCAATACCCATGAACAAAACTGTAGAACCGGCAAAATGCCTGAGGGGCGAAATAACGGACCTTCCCGCGGATAAATCTATCGCACACCGGGCCGCTTTGTTTGCTACCCTTGCCAGGGGGGAATCCGTTATCCGCAATTTTTCCGAAGCTGCCGACCCGCAAAGTACGCTTCAGTGCCTGCGCGATCTTGGGGTGCCGGTCGAAACAGACGGAAACACCATTGTGATCCGTGCCAAAGGCCGTAAGACCTTCTCCCCGATAAAATCTGAAATCGACTGCGGTAATTCCGGCACAACCATGCGGCTGCTTAGCGGGATGGTTGCCGGCGCAGGCCTGCCGGTAACGCTCACTGGCGATGCGTCGCTCTCCTCACGACCCATGAAGCGGATCACAGAGCCTTTGGGGCTCATGGGGGCCGAAATTGAAACCGCTGAAGGCAACCGCGCGCCCATTCTTTTCCGCCCGCACAAAGGCCTGCATGCTATCGATTATCCGCTGCCGATGCCCAGCGCTCAGGTGAAATCCTGTGTGCTGCTTGCCGGGCTGTTTGCCGACGGCGAGACCCGCGTTACGGAAAAACTTCCAAGTCGGGACCATACCGAACGCATGCTCGGCCTTGAGATGGATTTCAATGCTGATGGTACCCGTGTGTTAAAATCATCGCGGGAATTTGAAGTTCGGCCTCAGCACCTTACCGTTCCCAACGATATCTCGGCAGCTGCCTTTTGGATGGTAGCAGCATCCGTTATTCCCGGCTCTGAAATTGTGCTGCGCGGCGTAGGTGTAAATCCTTCCAGAAGTGCCGTAATCAGCATATTACAACGAATGGGTGCCGATATTCGCGTAACGCTTCCTCCAAATATGCAGGCCTCGCAAGCTGTGGGTGAGCCGGTAGCAGACATCACTATAAAAAGTGCACAGCTGCGGCCGGTAAGTTTGCTGGAAACTGAAATTCCGAATGCAATCGACGAAATTCCCGTGCTCGCTGTAGCGATGGGTTTTGCCAGGGGGAAATCGGAGGTGCGCAATGCTTCTGAACTCCGGGCTAAGGAATGCGACCGCATAGCTGCCGTCGCAGAAATGCTTCGCAAAGCAGGTATTAAAGTTGTTGAGTACAAAGACGGCTTTGAGGTGATCGGGGGCGGAGCCGGACCATGTGAACCGGCCGAGCACGCATCGTTTCACGATCATCGTATCGCAATGGCATCATCCATACTTGCTCTGAAAGGCAGCGGCCCTTCCGTAATCACCGGAGCTGACTGTACAGCCATTTCTTACCCTCACTTTTACCGCGACCTGAGCCTGCTTGCCGACTGACACCGGTATCCCGACACCCTTGGGAAAAGCCCTGTGCAGCTTGCCGGGGCTTTTTTTACGGGCAGTATTTGCGGATAAATGGCAGAAACGGCAGGCTAATTTACCCAGCCTCTGCGATCTGGCCGCAGCATTGTCACCTTCGTTTTGATTTGGAGGCAAAAGTGACAGGCTCAAAAAAACATTTGACAATACGACAGCCCGCCCGTTGAGCCTGTTTTTTGGCACTATGTTTGTTGAATGAGCACAAACTTCAACCTAAATGAGGATGCAAAGTGTCTCAGTTTAACTTTAAAGAGCTGGAAAAGCGGCTTCATGAGCTTGGCAAAGACGTTCATGATTTTGCCGGCAGCATCGGGCTAACTTCTGCTGCTCAGGATCGTGGCTTCAAACCACGGCTTGATGCCGTAGCGGACCCCAATACGCTCACTTTATATGTGGATCTGCCCGGCATGGAGAAGGAAGATGTGAAAGTTTCACTTGCGGGCAATGCGCTCACCATATCCGGTTCGCGACAGATTTCCTATAGCACCAATCAGGAAGTGCTCAGGCAGGAACGCAGTACCGGATCTTTCACCCGTTCCTTTTCAATGCCCGGCAATGCAAAGCCCTCAGGCATTAAAGCCGCTTTTAGAAACGGCGTGCTCACGGTTACGGTGCCGCTCGAAGCTGAAACACCTGAATCCGATACGATTATCATTGAATAAACAAACCACCTAAACTCACGAATTAAACATCATGGGAAAAATTATAGGAATTGACCTCGGTACCACTAACTCGTGCGTATCGGTTATGGAAGGGAACGACCCCGTCGTAATCCCCAATGCAGAGGGAGGAAGAACAACCCCGTCGGTTGTGGCTTTCACCAAAGACGGTGAGCGCCTTGTAGGTGCCCCGGCTAAGCGTCAGGCCATCACAAACCCGACCAAAACGATCGCTTCCATCAAGCGCTTCATGGGGCGTAAGTATGATGAAGTAAGCAACGAAATCGCCGACAGCCCTTACGATGTAGTGCGCGGCGACGACGGCACTGCCCGTGTAAATATCGACGACCGCAAATACGCCCCGCAGGAAATTTCCGCGATGGTGCTTCAGAAAATGAAGCAGACCGCTGAAGAATACCTGGGCGAGAAAGTTACCGAAGCTGTAATCACGGTTCCGGCTTACTTTAACGATGCGCAGCGTAAAGCCACACAGGAAGCCGGTGCAATCGCCGGACTTGAAGTAAAGCGCATCATCAACGAGCCAACGGCTGCGGCCCTTGCCTACGGTCTTGATAAAAAAGACAAAAACCAGACCATCGCGGTGTATGACCTTGGCGGCGGTACTTTCGATATCTCCATCCTTGAGCTCGGCGACGGCGTTTTCGAAGTGAAATCAACCAGCGGTGATACGCACCTCGGTGGCGACGACTTCGACTCACGCATCATCAAGTTCCTGGTTCAGGAATTCAAGAACAGCGACGGCATCGACCTCAGCAACGATGCCATGGCGATGCAGCGTCTCAAAGATGCAGCGGAGAAAGCCAAAATCGAGCTTTCCAGCTCATCCAAAACCAACATCAATCTGCCGTTCATCACCGCTGACCAAAGCGGCCCGAAACACCTTAACATCGACCTCTCCCGCTCCAAGTTTGAGCAGCTTGTTGATGATCTGGTGAAGCGCACCCTCGAGCCCTGCGAAAAAGCCATCCGCGACGCGAAAATCTCCAAGAGCCAGATCGATCAGGTTATCCTGGTGGGCGGCTCAACCCGAATTCCGAAAATTCAGGAATCAGTGAAGGAGTTCTTCGGCAAGGAGCCAAGCAAGGGCGTTAACCCTGATGAAGTGGTTGCCGTTGGCGCTGCGATTCAGGGCGGTGTACTCACCGGTGATGTGAAGGATGTGGTACTGCTCGACGTTACCCCGCTGTCGCTCGGAATCGAGACCCTCGGCGGCGTGATGACCAAGCTGATCGATGCCAACACCACCATCCCCACAAGCAAGAAAGAAGTGTTCTCAACCGCCGCTGATAGTCAGACCTCGGTTGAAATCCACATTTTGCAGGGTGAGCGTACCCGCGCAGTCGATAACCGCACGCTCGGCAAGTTTCACCTCGACGGTATTCCGCCGGCACCGCGCGGCATGCCTCAAATCGAAGTAACTTTCGATATCGACGCCAACGGCGTGCTTAACGTGAGCGCCAAAGACAAGGCGACCGGCAAAGAGCAGAAAATCCGCATTGAATCCAGCTCCGGACTCTCTGATGCTGAAATCGAGAAGATGCGTCAGGCCGCTCAGGAACATGCCGACGAGGATAAGAAAATCCGCGAGCGTATCGACAAGCTGAATCAGGCTGATTCCCTCATCTTTTCTACCGAGAAGCAGCTGGGTGAATTTGGCGACAAGCTCTCAGAAGGCACCAAGGCGAAAATCAACGATGCCCTCACTGAGCTGAAAGAAGCCCACAAATCAGAAAACGTGGACGCCATCGATGCGAAAGTGGAAGCCCTCAACAAAGCCTGGGCCGACGCAACGCAGGAGATGCAGGCCGCAGCCGGCGCACAGCCGGGCGCAGGTGCCGATATGGGCGCTGATGCCGGGCAGCAGCAGGCCTCCGACGACGGAGCCGTTGATGCCGACTACGAAGTCGTTGACGACGAAGAAAAGAAGAAAGATTAAAGCCGGCCTGTCCCGCTAAATCTTCTGAATTATTGCAGAAAAGCCTTTTCTCTTCGGAGGGAAGGCTTTTCGCTTTTCGGCCCGAAGGGGTCGTATATTTAGGCAGCAGCTATGAGTTTTTTTAACAGAATACAGGGTGCAGGCAGTTACTCAGAATAAAGACATGCCTCACCCTCCCAATAAATAAATATTATGCTTGTTTTGGTAATTAACTGCGGAAGTTCTTCCGTGAAATACGACCTCATCCACACAGAAACAAGAGAAGGCGTTTGCCGCGGACTCGTAGAGCGCATTGGTGCGGTTACGGCTATTGTGAAGCATGAACCGGCTGACGGCAAAAAGACAAGGGAAACCAAAATCATCCAGAACCATACCGAAGCTCTGAAGGAAATTCTGGATTACCTGCTTAGCCCCGAGAATAAAATTATTGAGGCGGCTTCCGACATCAAGGCCGTAGGGCACCGGGTTGTGCATGGCAGCGATATGTTTAAGGATTCGGTTCTGATTGATGAGGATGTGATGGAAGCCATCGAGCAGGCTTTCGACCTTGCACCGCTCCACAATCCGCCAAACCTGAAAGGTATTCAGGCAGCAAAAGAAGCCCTGCCCGATATTCCGCATGTGGCCGTTTTTGATACGGCATTTCATCACTCGCTTCCGGCACATGCCTACCTGTACGGCATCCCCAACCGGCTTTACCGCCGCTATAAAATCCGGAAATACGGATTCCACGGCACCTCACATTATTTCGTGAGCCGTCAGTATTACAAGCTGATCCTCAAAGATGTGAAAGAAACCAAGGTGATCAGCTGCCATCTCGGCAACGGCGCTTCCATTTGCGCCATCGATGGCGGAAAATCGGTTGATACCTCCATGGGCTTTACGCCGCTCTCAGGTTTGGTGATGGGCACCCGCAGCGGCGACCTCGACCCGAGTATTCTGTTTTATCTGGTAGAGAAGGAAGAGCTGCCGCTCAGCAGTGTTCATGCGCTGCTGAACCGGCACAGCGGCCTGCTCGGGCTCAGCGGCTATGCTGCCGACATGCGGGATCTCGTTGATGAAGCCCAAAAAGGAGACCGCCGCTGTCAGCAGGCGATTGATGTTTTTTGCTATAAAATAAAGCAGTACATCGGCTCCTACATGGCTTCGATGAACGGATGCGATGCCATTCTGTTTACCGCCGGTATTGGTGAAAACTCAGCCCTGATTCGCAAGAAAGCGGTCGAAGGCATGGATTTTCTCGGGGTGAAGCTTGATGAAGACCGCAACGAAGCCGTGAAGCCGGGTGAGCTTACCCGCATCAGCACCGACGACTCGAAAGTCGCCATCTATGTAGTGCCGACCAACGAAGAGCTCGTGATTGCTATCGACGCAGCCAAGATTGCCCGCGCCTCGGCTCAGTCCCCGTGGATTTGAGTTTGCCCGGCCCGGAGTTCTGATCCGACTCAGGTCGCCATCCCCCCGTAACTAACGCATTCTGCTGAGTGCGTACAGTGCGATGGCTGTGCTCGTAGCGGCATTGAGGCTTTCGACATCTCCGTCCATGCCAGGAATATAAACTGCCGGATACCTGCCCCTCAGTTCCGGGCTTATTCCGTGCGCTTCATTGCCGGTCACCAGTACAAGTGGTGGCCGGCTTTCTTTTTTTTGGAGAGCCTGTTCGGCTGCCACTTCCTGAAGGGTCCGGGCATCTTTGCTGAGGTCGAGGAGGAGAATTTGACAGCCGTTTGTGCTGAGTTTTTCAAGCATCGCCGACAAGTCTGTTTCCCAGGCGGGCAGGCTTCCGGTTGCCCCGGCCGTGCTGCGCGTTACCTTCGGATTGTACAGGTCGGCACAGCCCTTGCCCAAAAGCAGGCCGCTGATGCCAAACCAGGCTGCCGTGCGGTAAATAGTGCCGAGATTTCCGGGGTCGCGCAGGTCATCGAGGGCCAGGTAAACACTTCCGCCCTGAAGCTGCTTTTCATCAAATTCGCCGAAATCAGCTTGTTTGCACACGGCAAGTATGCCCTGCGGTTGTTTGGTGTCACTGAGTTCGGCAAATTCACCCGCGGTGCAGGAAAAAACGGAAATGCCTTTCATCCCGCAAAGCTTCAGCAGCTGCGGTTCGGCTTCGTACTCAGGTGAAATCAGCAGCGATTCGATGCCCGGCTGCGTCCGGTGCAGAAACTGACGCACGGTTCGGTCGCCCTCTGCTATAAACAGGCGGTACTTACTTCTGAACTTCTTCTGGTGAAGGCTTCTGTATTTTTTGAGGAGCGCCTTGCTGAGCGGCAGCGACCCCGTGCTTGCTTTGGTATCGGTCATGGGCGGATGATAGTCAGTTCGGCGGCATAAATCCAAAATGAATCTGAGTCGGGCCGTGTGTAGTTTTGTTTTTATGAAGGATGCATCTGAGTTTAATAGTCCGGCTGATTTGCCATGCGCCGGCCTTTGGGTTAACTTGGCGTCACTAATTATCAGCAAGATGCCCATCCCCCTTACATCAAAATCTGAGTGTAATCCGCTGCTTCACCGCTGCCGGCCTTTTTGGCTGACGGCTGTGTTGTGGCTGGTTTTATCATTGGGGATGAAGGATGCCGGGGCTGTTCTCGCGCAGTCGCCTCAGCCGGGTTTTGTGCCGGGCAGCGCTTCAGGGCCGGGGCTTGGGCTGAGCGGCGAAGCCCGTTTCCGCCGGCAGCTGGATTCTTTTTTCTGGACCTATAGCGGGGCTTTTGAGCAAACCACCGAATCCTTTTCGTTTGAGCTGGGCAACGTTTTTAATTCGCGTTTTTACCTGCTTAGAGGCGAGCCTCAGAATATTCAGGATGAAAATATTGCCCGCCTCAACGGCGCCTTCCGGGTTCATGAGCAGGGGGCATTGCTGCTTGAGTCGCGCTCGGTGCGCATCACAAGTACCAACCTCCGGCAGGACTGGGCCATGGCCGGTGCGGCCTGGATGCCGCTTGAGGGTTACGAAATTGCCGGGCTCGCCGGCTTCATGCAGGATGAACGCAGCGGCATCCGCGATGAGGGTCTGTTGCTGGGGCTGCGGGCCTCAAGCGCACCCTTTGAAGCGGGAGATTTCCTGCTACAGGCCCGGCTGCATGCCGACTACGCCGACATCAGTCCGAGAACCTTCCAAAACTGGCGGCTGGGCACAAGTTCGCTTCTTGATATCGAAAACTTCCGCCTCGAAGCCGAAGTCGGTCTGGCCCGGAACATCCGGGACAGTTATCAGGCGAGCAGTTTCTTTAACCGGGAGCAGACCGATTTCATCGAGTCGGTTCGCAACGACACCACCGATGTAGTGGCGACTGCTTTTTTTCCGATATCGGAGCTCATTCAGGCAAGAGTAGATTTCAGCACCCTTCTGAATGTGCGCACGGTACGCAATCAGGCGCTTGTGGATGGCATTGAGGAGGAACTCTTCGATACCCAAATAAACCGGCAGCTGTACACCATCCGGTTTGAAGGCCGGTATAATGAAGGCCCGGCCGATGTACGGGCCGGATTTTTGTACAGCATCGGCAGCCGACAGGCGAGGCTGCTTAGCAGGGGGGAGAGCCTTGCAAGCGTTGAAACGGAGCGGCAGCGCACGGACATCCTCATAAATTCAAACTTTGAACAGCAGCGCTTCGAGCTGTTTGGTACGGCCTTTTTGCAGGCAGGCCGTGCTAACACCACGCAGCTCAGCGGCCGGGTAAGCATCTTCAACTACGATACGCCCGAAATTAACCGCGATGACCGCGATGAGCTTTTCTGGCAGCTGCTGCTCTCCAACCGGCACCGGTTTTCGGATCAGTTCAGCCTGAGCATGCTTTTGGCCGGTGAGGCCACACACACAGTTTATCTGTTTTCGGAACGCAGTATCGAAAACAACTGGCGGCGGTCTCTTAGGTTTGCACCTGCTGTTGAATGGGCGCCAGCCCCCTGGCTGCGCACCCGGCATCAGTTTCTGGTTCGAGCCAATTATACGGTCGATGATTTTCAGCTGCCCGGAAGACCCAACAACGATCAGGCATCGCGGGAGTTCAGGGTACAGAGCGAAGCAGAGGTGCGCCTCGACCGGGAGTGGGAAGCCTCGCTTTCCGTAAGCCGCTCAGAGCTTCGTATCGGCCGCCTGCTTTGGAGCGAGTTCCGGGAAATTCCCACCGATACCCTCATCACCTGGGACAGCCGCGCCGTACTCACGCATCAGTCAGGCGCGCTTCGCACATCCGTGGGACTCCGCTATTTCGTGAAATTCGATTACCTGCCGCGGGCAACCGTTAATGCAGAAACTTTTGGGCCTGATGATGCAGCACCGGTAAACAGAAGCCGCACAGCACCCGGCCGGCAGACTACAATACAATGGGGTCCGGTAGTGGAGATGAAGCTGCCGCTCTATGCCAGGAACGAGCTTTATGTGAACGGTTGGTATCAGCTGCAATCGGTTCGGCAGCGGCTTTACACGGAGTATCCGGAAGAGTTCAGGGAGGCCTTCAGGGCAGCTGAAAGCCGCGCAAGGCGAACGACCTATCCTAATGTTGAAATCATTGCCCGTTTCAGGTTTTAGCCCCGATTTCTGTAAATCAGCCATGTATATTTGTTCAAAATTGAAACAGAGCCCGGTAACATAATACCGGACAGTGCCGGCTTTACAGGCTTTGGTTAGGTAAAATATCTATTAATGGTCGTATAGCTGTAAGTATTTGTTTGTATAAAATATGTGCAGATAGGTTTATTGAGTGTGTTAAAACAAGTGTGGTTAATGCTGTTATTTATATACTAAAATTAATATCAGTGATTTGTTTGGCCAGGTGTAATTTACAACTTCCCTGTGCATATTCGCTCAGCACCAACCCTAAAGTTTAAACGGGTATTAAGGCCTTAAATGCTTCCTGTAAAATTAAACCTTAATTTTCCGGGATGATCTCCGTGTCTTAAAATGGTGTTGTAGAATGGAAAACCCCCGACTGAGCTTGTAACTCAGGATAAAAGGGGGGTTAGCAGGTTTTGAGGGCCCCTGCTCAAAAACTGGTAAGGTACCCGGCTGAGAAGTAGCATAGTAACAGATAGTTCTGATTTACCGCGCAATATCTAACGGTTTAAAAGAATGAACATAGGTTATGCCTGTTAAGTACAGGTGAGAACCGGACTGCTGTTACAAAAGCACCATCAAAGGGTATGGAAATTTGTGTGCAATAAACAGATTCATGTATCTTAAAATCAATCAATTCATGCAACTAACTAAGTTTACAATGTGCAGGATGCTGGTGTTGTGCCTTGCAGTGATTATGCTGGCCTTACCAGCATCAGTAACCGCGCAGGATCAGATCGAATGGCATAAAGGTTATCTGAAGATCAAGTTTGCGCCTGATGCTACCGGTTTACTGAACCGGTCGGCACTTGCTGACAACCCCCGGCTATCGGGTCTTTCGGCAGTTGATATGCTCAGCGAACAGTTTAATGTTCTGTCGATGGAGCAGGTATTTGTAACCGACCCGCGGTTTGCTGAAAGGCACCGCCGTCATGGTCTGGACCGCTGGTTTAAGCTGTATTATGAATCAGATGTTGAAGAAGCTGAGCTTGCAAACCTGTATAGCAGCCTGCCGGAAATTGAGGTAGCTGAAAGGGTGTATGTGCGGTATCACATGGGTGAAGCACTCAGCCTTGATGAGATCTTAAACTTCAATGACCCCCTGCTGCCTCAGCAGTGGCACTACAACAATACCGGGCAGACCGGAGGAACACCGGGCGCTCACATCAATCTGTTTCCGGCCTGGAATTTCACTACCGGAAGTCAGGATGTGATTGTAAAGGTGGTTGACTCAGGTATCGATCTCGCACACCCGGATCTTGTTGAAAGCCTCTGGGTTAATCCGTTTCCGGGTCCGGAAAACGGATTCGACGGTGATATTCATGGCTGGAACTTTGTCAATAATAACAGCGACATACAAGACGCCAACGATCACGGTACACACGTTTCTGGTACAATTGCTGCCCGCAGCGGTAATGGTATCGGGGTTGCGGGTGTAGCAGGAGGTAACGAAAGCGGCCCCGGGGTGCAGATTATGACAGCCCGAACCTTTGGCAACAACAACAGCACCGGTGGTTTCCCCCAAAGCTTTGTTTATGGCGCAGATAACGGTGCCGTTATCTCGAACAACAGCTGGGGTGGTGGTGCGGCTTCACAGGCACTTCGCGACGCTATTCTCTATTTTATTCAAAATGCCGGTTTTGACGCTGAAGGGAATGCAGTAGGTCCGGTACAGGGTGGGGTTGTATTTTTCGCAGCAGGAAACAGTACCTGTGCTACCCCAACACAGCCGATCGCATCAAACCCTGAAGTTATTGCTATCGCTTCTACAGACCAGAACGACCGGAAATCAAATTTTAGCTGCTACGGTCCCTGGATTGATATGTCAGCGCCGGGTTCGGCTGTTCTTAGCACCGTAAGGGGAGGCGGCTATTCTGCTTTCAGCGGTACCTCTATGGCATCGCCGCATGCTGCAGGTGTGGCTGCCTTGATTGCTTCCTATCAGCCGGGCCTCACCGCTCAGGAAATCTACGACCGTATGGTTTTCACCGGCGATAACATCGACGCACGCAACCCGAACTTTGTTGGTCAACTCGGAACCAGAATAAATGCCGGCGCTGCACTTGCTTCATTTGGCGGCGGCAGTTTTTCTGCCAACGTGAGTGAAATTGACTTCAGCTTTGTGGTTCAGGGCTTGACCTCCACAAAAAGCTTCCGTCTGATCAACTCCAATGATGATCCGGTTACCGTTAACTCCGTAACTTCTGATCATGGTACCTTCAGCGTAGATTTCTCTGACCCTGTAACACTGAATTTCGGACAGTCGCTGGCGGTAAATGTGACCTTCTCACCCGCATCGATTGGCGTTTTTGACGGAATAATCACTGTTGAAAGTGATGATGCTGATAATGGCATAATTACAATAGATGTAACAGGTGAAGGTATCAACGCCCCCGTTGTAAATCTTGGTTCCGGGTCTGTTACGGCATCCGGACTCAGCGGGCGCTTTATCGATGCCGCGTTCGACATCACCAACGACGGCGACGGTCCGCTCCTGTACACCCTGCCCGGCTTTACTTCCTCCCGGATTTTTGACCCAAATGCTGCGGAGTTTGCTGAAATCCGTGAAGCACTTGCTGCCCGCTATTTTGAGGTAATGGCAGAAGATCAGGGCATCATGATTGCTACTATGCACAAAACGGTGATTGAGGCCTTCCTGAACGGAACCCTTACCGCTGAAACTGCAGAGCCATCAGAGCGTGATATCATGGCAGCTTTTGAAGGGTTTGTACTTCAGGATGAAGAACTTGAAAGCCTGAATTACCCCATAAGCTTTTCAGGGCTGTCCCTCGTATCGCTTGCCGGTGTATTGGTTGATTCAGATCTGATTGGTGAAGTCGTATCGGTTACACCAAACTTCAGCCGTGCAAGTACCTTTTTGGCAGCCCCGGCACGTGCCCTGGCACTTGTTTTTCATAGCGGCGCTGCGGTTAATGCTGGTACAGTTGTGCTTCAGGTAGGGGGCACTGTGAATATTGGCCCAAACCGGATTAACTGGCCGGGCGGCGGAAATTCGGTAACAACACCGGTTGCTATCCCCACCCCGCTGAATCTCGCCGGACTAAATATATCTTTGGTACATGCTGATCCCGGTGCCTTAGGTGTAATTCCGAGAACCCAAACCTGGAATGGTTCTATTACGCTAAGCCGTAATGCGCGGAATATTATGGCCGTATCTCCGGCAAGCGGTATCGTACAGCCAGGCAGTTCTGAAACCATAAACCTCACGCTTGATGCACGCCGGTATCCCGGAGGTTCATACTCCAATACCCTAACCGTGCTTTCAAACGACCCGGTAACACCTTCTGCTTCGGTTCAGGTAGTTCTTGATGTGGATGATGCTGCGGCATTTACCGCGAGCACAGAAGTGCTGAGCTTCCCTGAAATTTTTGTAGGTAACACAATTACCAGAAGTTTCTCTATCCGCAATATGGGCTCAATCCCGCTTGATGTGAACAGTATCACTTCCAACAGCGACGAGTTTGTGGTGAATGCTGAGCCGTTCAGCCTTGAAAGCGGTGTCCGCCGAACCATAGTTGTGGAGTTCGCACCCACAAGCGACGGCAGCAAAACGGCTCTGCTTAGCTTTGATACCAACGATGGTTCACATACGGTAAGCCTTAGCGCCAGTGCTGTGAATCCCGGTTTTCTCTCGCTCGACCCAACATCTGCTGTTGTGAACGTGCTTGTAGGAAACAATGGCTTATTCAGCTTCACCATTACCAACGACGGCGAGTCGGATATGGATTTCAGCGTTGGCGGTGATGCACTTGATGCTGAGGAGAGGATTTTAACCCCAAAGGGTGAAGTTACCGAAGTTGAGCTGCGGGCACGCAGCGAAAGCGATGACTATGCAATGGTTTCCGGCGAGTACAGCTTCACGCAGTCCGGGCTGAACGCAA
This sequence comes from Balneolales bacterium, assembly GCA_020832405.1. Lineage (GTDB taxonomy): Bacteria > Bacteroidota > Rhodothermia > Balneolales > Cyclonatronaceae > Cyclonatronum. The sequence goes on along the minus strand of JAFIET010000032.1, from coordinate 3,472 downwards.
TAGAACGTACTGAAACACGAACCAATAATGGTCAGACTTTCTTTACGCGCGGCCTGCTGAGCAATGAAGTGATTCTCACCCATTCAAACTCCCAGGTGCCTTCCGGTTTAGGGGTGCGTTGCGGTGCTGATACCACAACTGCTCTTAACCGCTTTTTGAGAACATACACCCTTACCGACTTTGATATTGAAGGTGGTATTGAGGTAACAGCTTTGCAATTTGGATTATTTCAGGCAACAGGAAGCCCGCTGCAAAGTTTTGCGCGCGTTTATCTGCTTGATGGTGATTTTACCTATAGTAATATGACACTTGTAGGGGAGTCCTCATTCCCGATTGACAGCTCAAGCGACGGGTCGGTTATTACTATCCCCGTATCAGCTCAAATTCCTGCCGGTGCTACGATTGTTGCTGAAATCGAAGTTCCGGAATCACCCATCAGCGATATGTTCCCGGGTGCTAACGGTGCCGGAGAATCTGCTCCGTCATATATCCAGGCCCCTGCATGTGGTATTGATGAACCGGCTTCCCTTGCATCTTTAGGATTCTCCGATGTTGCACATATTGTGAACGTAATCGGCCTCACCGAAGACGGGTTATTCAGCTTTGATGTCCGTACCGGAACCCTTGCGCCGGAGGAGTCTGTAATCGTTAATGTTACCGCTAACACGGAAGAAACCGCCGAAGGTGCTTATCCCGGCGAAATTCGTGTTACAACGAATTCACCGGCAACACCGGTTGGCATTATTGACCTGATGGTTAACGTGTTTGATGCCCCGCTGATCAGCCTCGATAAATCAGAGATGTCTGAAGAGCTTGAACTGTATCCTGATTTCGCAGAAACAGCTGAGCAAACCTTCATGATCTTTAATACCGGTACCAAGGACCTCGAATTCACGATCACACCGTTCACAACCATCGACTTACGACCCGGCTTTGATGGTTCATTACCTGATGAAGAAGGGTTGCAGGAGAGTCCGGCGGTGTGGATTTCCGCTGATATCAGCAGCGGAACAGTTGCACCCGGTGAATCAGCACAGATTACCGTAACGTTCGACGCAGAAGGCCTCGATCCCGCTGAATACACAGGTGGATTGCACATCAGCAGCAATGCATTCAACGAGCCTGTCTTCACCCTTTCAGCCGAACTTACGGTATATAACTTCTTCGGAACCTGGACACAAACGTTTAGCGGAACCGAAGGATGGAGACTGGTTTCAACACCCGTGCGCGGCTCAACCTACGGTGAGTTGTTTTCAGACATCTGGACACAGGGTTACCCGGGCTCTGCATCGTCAAATCCGAATGCAGAACCTAACGTACTTTATTATGTTGAAGCCGACAAAGAATGGTACGCACCAAATAATGCAACCAATGTTGTTGGTTCAGGTTCAGATGTGAGAAGCTTCAACAATGCAGGCCGCAGCGTTCTTGTTTACATGTTTGACCGAAATGAAATCGGTGGCCCGGTAACATGGCCCAAAACACTTACGGTTGATGGTCGCAGAAATAACCGCAATGTACGGGTAGTTCTCAGCCGCACAGAAGGTGAAACAACTGCCGTTGAGCCGGTTAACGAAGCAGGCTGGAATATGGCCGCCAACCCGTATCCGTTCGATATCGATTGGAATGCGCTGGTGGCTGAAGGTGGTTTGAACCGCGTGTTCTCTACTATCTTCGTTTATGATAACGAAGCCAATCTCGGCAGCGGCACATTCCGTCCGAGCTTCGGTTTCCCGATGTCAGGCCTTGCAGGTATGATTGCGCATGATGGCGTTATTCGTGGCTTTGAAGGTTTTCAGGCGCGGGTAGTTGCCAACCGGGTAACTGGTTTCATTGATTTCCGTGAGACCTATGCTGTAACTGAAAGGGGCGCTGAGCTGCATAATGAGCAGCTGGTTCCATACCTTGCGCTTTCAGTAAGCAATGGAGAGCTCTCTGACCTTGCAGTAATTACGCTATTGGGAACGAATGATGAGGTTCAGACTTCAGTTGCGCGTCCGCAATCACTTACGGTGCCTGCACTCAGCTTTGGCATCAGAGGTGAAGGCAACAGCCTTGAAGTATTACAAAATCACGAGTTAGCCTACGGTGAGCAGTTAGCGATTCCGATTTCATTTGCATCAACCCATGCAGGTAGCTTTAGCCTCAATCTTGACGGTTTTGATGGGTGGGCAGCTGATTATTTCGTAAGCGTGCGCGATAACCTCACGGGCATCGTACACGAGCTTGCGGAAGGCCATCCGTACACCTTCATCAATACGCCGAGCCACTCAAACCTGCAACGCGTGCTTACCGCCCGCAACATGGATGCTGTGAGCATTGCACAGAGCCCTGAGCTGGTTAACCTTGATCTGGAAGACCGCTTTGAGCTGATTATCAGCTATGGCGTTCCGACTTCTGTTGAGCCGGTTACTGAGCAGCCGCGCAGTTTCTCACTCATGCAGAACTACCCGAACCCGTTCAACCCGCTTACTCAAATAAGCTACTCGCTTCCGGTGAATACAGAAGTGCGCCTCGAAGTATTCAACATTCAGGGGCAGCGTGTTGCGGTACTTGTAAACGGCACCCAAAATGCCGGTTTCCACACCGTTCCTTTTGATGCCCGGCGTCTCTCAAGCGGTGTTTACATTTACCGCCTGCAGGCAGGCAGTTTCACCGATACCCGGAAAATGACACTCATCAAATAAACAACCCAATTTCACTTTAATAGTATAGATTTATGAAAAAGATAACCTATGAAAAGCCCGAAATTCGGGTCACCGATTTTGATAATGTTACTTCCGCTGTTTTAATGTCACTGCCACCAGGGCCGCTGGGGGATCCGGTATCCCTGCCGCCTCCGTCAACCCAAAGCTAAGCTATGCTTAAGCAGAGGGTTAACCGAAAGTCCGGGTCAGGAAACTGACCCGGCTTAACCTCTTTTAAAAAAGCCGCTGCAGTCCTTCTTCAGGATTGCAGCGGCTTTGTTTGTTTTCAGGATGATGGGTGCCAGCCCTTATTCCAGGCAGTTAAGGCGGCATGGTATGGCACACCGTTTGCTCAGATGGGGCCGGTAATGTGAGTAGGGAAATTGCTTCTTCACCCAATAAAAAACAAAAAAAGGCAGCTCCGGTCAGGAAGCTGCCTTTGAAACTATGTATATCATCTAACAATAATTGTTGAAAATGATACTACATCGAACTATTTATCAATCAATCAAAAATCAGTCTTTAAGCACGGGGTTATCGGTCATCCGGTCTTCGGGCTCCTTCACGAAGGTCCATGAAACGGCAGAAGCCGCAACCGTGACGGCGCAGATAATGAGCAGGATGTTTTTTGCGTCAACCGCTTCCACGATTTCACCGATTGCAAAACTGGAAACGAGCTGCGGCAGTACTACAGAGAGGTTGAACAAACCCATGTAAAGCCCCATCTGATTTTGCGCTACCTTCTGACTCATAATTGCGAAGGAAAGGCTGATGATGGAGGCCCA